>JAGFND010000012.1 GCA_021409285.1 Candidatus Methanoperedens sp.
GCCATTCTCAGAACGCGGGTCTAACGTGCTCCCGCTTACATTCGGGTAAACGTATATGTCCTCGTCGCCTTTCACCCTTGTCGCGATCGCGAACTCGATATCCTTCGGTTCAAGGATATTGATATCCTCATCCACGATGACCGCATGCTTCAGGCTTTTGTGCGCCTCGAAGGTGGCATCTATCGCCTTTTTCGGCTCATCATCGTTTATCTTATGGATCTGCACTGCAGCATGGAAATAATAGCAGCCGCCCGGCGTCATGACCACGTTTTTCACGTCAGCCACTTTTTTGACCTTATTGAAAATGAGAGGTTCATAAGGGATACCCATCAGGATATGATGCTCGCTTCCTGCTGGCATCAATGCATGATAAATGGGATCGCGCCTATGCATTATCCCTGTAATATAGATCACAGGCTGCTTCCTGATCACATCATAAGTTCCGCTTATATCCACGAACGGTCCCTCATCCACACGCTCAGTCGGGTGGATATAGCCCTCGAGCACGATCTCAGCATGCGGGACTCTGATCCCGTTCTCGCATTCAAAAACCTCCAGCAGTTCACCCGATAGCGCCGCTGCATAATTGAACTCTTTTCCTTCAGGGACGCGTGTCGAGATCGCAAAAAGCGTAACCGGATCTATTCCGATAACGATCGCAATCGGAAGGGGTTCTCCTTTTTCAGCAGCTTTCTTGTGAAGATTATAAGTGTGCCTGAATTCAACAAGTCGCACTGCAATCCGGTCTTTTCCGATCACTCTCAGCCTGTGAATTGAAGCATTCATCAACCTATCATATTCCGACACAATAACGCCGGCAGTGATATATGGAGCGCCGTCGCCTTCAAAATGAGTAAGGATGGGGAGCTTTGACAGGTCGGGCTTTTCGATGACATCTTTTGTCGGAGAGGTCTTAACGATCCTGACTTCGCCATCCAGAGGACATGATGAGAGATGTTCGATTATCATCTCCTGTGGTACACCCAGAGCCTGTGCAAGAAGTTCCCTCGATGCCAGAATATTCATTGCTACTTTTGAGCCATTGACATCAGTAAATAGTGTGGGTTCTTCTCCTATAACTGCAGAAACTTCATACACAGGCGAGAGCGGCTCTTTTATCTCTTTGAGCTTTCCCTCTTTTTTAATTTTTTCAAGAAATCCTCTGAAACTCATTCACGCCACCGCCTGTATAAATTATGTTCGATCTTCAGGAGATCAAGCGCACGGCCAGCCATGAAGTTAATTATATCATCCAGAGTTTTTGGTTTTGTATAAAAAGCCGGGCTTGCAGGTAGTACAGAAGCTCCAGCTCTCATGACCCGTTCCATATTCTCTATATGGATCAGGTTTAGAGGTGTCTCTCGCGTCATCAGGATAAGCTGTCGTTTTTCTTTTAAACATACATCGGCTGCTCTTGAAATTAACGTATCAGACATCCCTACTGCTATTGAAGCAAGGGTCTTCATGCTGCACGGGGCTACGATCATGCCTTCAGTCCTGTGGGAACCGCTTGCTATCGGGGCTGTAAAGTCATCGTCGCTGTAAACATGGTCTGCCATTTTCACAACATCATTGATTGAAAAATCCGTTTCTATTCTTATAAGTTGTTTTGCGGATCCAGAAACGACCAGATGGGTTTCCACATCTTTCATGCTTCTTAAGGCTTCAAGAAGCCTGATGCCATATTGAACGCCTGAAGCTCCGCTGATGCCTATGATTATCTCCCTGTTCATAGGATATAGTTGGTTTATTTGTTTGAATAGTTTTTGTTTTTCAGAAGTATAATTTATGAAGATAGGAAATTATATGATTATCTAAAACAATTGGCAGCCATTCTTACAAGGTGAGCAAAAGAAGTGGTATAAGTAGTCCTTGAACGAAGGAAAGAATTCAAATGTTCTGTCGAGATAATCCAATTTAAGTGGTGGTTTTAAGACGGAAAATGATTTATTTATAACAGGACTAGATAGTGCCTTTGTTAAAACAGGAGTATCGTATGTGATTGGCATGAATGGAATATAAAGTTATGGAGAAATATGATATAATTGTGGTTGGTGCCGGTCCTGCAGGGCTAAGTTTCGCTGAACATATCGAGGATAAAAGTGTATTAGTCATTGATAGAAAAAAAGAGTTAGGAGTCCCAATCAAATCATCTGCCGCTACATTTGCAGATACTTTAATTGATTTTGAACTGAAGGATGCTGTTTGTCATTCATCACGAGGATTTAGGGTCATCTTGGACAATGGATACATTAAAGAATTTTTATATGAAAAACCTGTTTTATATACTCTCGATTTCACAAAGATGATAAGAATTCTAAAGAAGAGAATGCAAAAAAATTGTGACATATTACATCCTGCTTCAGTAGAGAGAATAAGTATGGATAATGGGAGTATTAAGAGCATTGAAACAAACGAGAATAATTTTAAAGCAGACCTTTTTATTGATGCTTCAGGAGAATCAAGAGTTCTATTGAAACATCTAAACTCATCTTATTATCGAAAACAATGGCTGATTCATGGACTGGAATATGAAGTATCAAAAATCGATCTTAATTCAACATATTTTGATTTCTTTTTCGGCAATAATTTAATACCCGAAGGATATTGTTGGGTCTTCCCGACAGGTAACACGTCTGCTAGAATCGGTTTGGGGAAATTGATTCCTGGTCGAGGTGGGTTGAGAAAGATCAAATTAAAAGATGCCTTACAGAAATTTATCTCTTCAAATGTCATAACTGCTGAGAACTTTGACAATAATAATATTTTAGAGTATCATGGAGGTATTATGACGTATAATAAACCATTAAAGAACGCCTACTTTAAAAATTGTTTTGTGATTGGAGATGCTGCCTCACAATCAAGTTGTCTATTAGGTGAAGGGATAAGACACTCTTTGCGTTCAGGTAGAGAGTTAGCTATTGCATTAAATTCATTTGATTTGGATTTTGCTAAGATATACTTTCAAAGGTACATAGACAATAACACAAAATTTTTCGAATATTTTCCTTTATTTTTGCAGTATTTTAAAATAGCCCCAAATTGGGCTATCCTTACATTGGTGAAAGCCCTATCTGATTACGATAATACTAACATGTTGAGATTATTACGAAGTGAATTCAAAAGCTCCGACTTTATGAAATTATTATACACATTTCCCAGGAATATGATTTAAAATGCTGAACTCGATCCTCTTGGGAGCTTCTTTGCCTTTCTCCTTTAAGTTACTTTTAATAGTCAGAAAAGGCGGCTATATAGCCTCCTTTCCGCGCTCTCCAGTGCTGATACGTACGACATCTTCAACAGGATAGATGAAAATCTTCCCATCGCCTTTCCCACCCGTTCTGGTGACTTTGATGATCGCTTCTATAGCGGTTTCCACATCCTTGTCGTCCAATATCATTTCCATCTTGATCTTTGGCAGGAATTCAATACAGTATTCACCTGCTCTCCACTGCAGGCAAACGCCTTTCTGACGTCCGCGACCCTGCACTTCTTCTACGGTCATGCCAACGATACCTCTCTCTTGAAGAGATACCCGAACACTATCAAGATCTTCTGGCCGTATTATTGCCTCGATTTTTTTCATTTTGATCCCCTCATGCATAAGCTTTCTCAGCGTGCTGGGAAATGTCCAATCCAACTGATTCCTCTTCCTCTTCGACACGCAAACCAATGGTAGCATCTATGACCTTTGCAAGTATTATGGTCATGACAAAAGCGTATATCCATGTCACAGCTACTGCAATTATCTGTGTTACAAGCTGTCCGGGATTACCGTAGAGCAATCCATTTGCTCCTAAAGGATTTACAGCTACTGTAGCGAATATGCCTGTGGCTATTGCACCCCAGGTTCCGCCCAGGCCGTGACATGCCCATACATCAAGGGAATCATCCACGTTCTGCCTGCTCCGGAAGAGCATCGCATAGTAACTGATGACCGCTCCCACCACTCCTATTACGATCGCGGCCATCGGTGTAACAAAACCAGATGCAGGAGTGATTGCTACCAGTCCTACCACACCGCCTGTGGCTGCACCAAGAACACTGGGTCTCTTGTGGTACCAGCTAAGAAGCGTCCACATCAATGCAGCCGCGGCTGCAGCTGTATTGGTTACCACAAATGCGCTTGCTGCAAGTCCATTGCTTGCTAATGCACTGCCTCCATTGAATCCGAACCAGCCGAACCATAGGAGTGCTGCGCCAAGAACGACCATAGGTATGTTGTGCGGTTCCATGGCCTGCTTCCCGAATCCCTTTCGTTTGCCGATCACATAGGCGATGGCGAGGGCCGAAACCCCTGAGCTTATGTGTACAACTGTACCTCCGGCAAAATCAAGCGCACCCATGTTGCGAAGCCAGCCGCCTGTTCCCCATACCCAGTGAGCTATCGGGTCGTAGACAATAGTTGCCCAGAACAGGGAGAATACCATGAAGGCCTTAAATTTTATGCGTTCAACAAATGCGCCTGAAATGAGCGCTACTGTAATTATTGCAAACATCGCCTGGTATATCATATATGCCAGAGCCGGAATGGTTGCCGCATAATCAGGATTTGGTTCCTGGCCTACCCCGTTAAGTCCCAGCCAGTGCAGGTTTCCGATAACTCCTCCCACGTCAGGGCCAAAGGAAAGGCTGTATCCGTAAAGCACCCACTGAATGCTTATTAATGCAAGAATTACAAAACTGAACATTATCGTAGAGAGTGCATTTTTCTTTCGCACCATCCCGCCGTAGAACAAACCCAGGGCAGGTGTCATTATCATTACCAGCGCTGCACTCGTAAGAATCCACGCGGTGTCACCTGTATCTACTTTTGTGGCTTCCGCTGCAAAAGCAGGTACACAGAGCAGTAGAAGACTCATTATTACTGAACAGTATATCGATTTTTTGATTTTCATTGTTATCTATCCTCCTGAGATGCCTATTAAAGGCATACGGCTATCTACTGAATAGTTTATAGTATTTAAATTTAACTCAATTTGACATTCAGCTTAATTTTTTACTGAAAATCTATATATATTACTAAATCTACAGTAGGCTGTCGTTTACCTTAAAGGAGGACTAATGAGACAGATAGCAATATACGGAAAAGGCGGAATAGGAAAGTCAACCACAACCCAGAACCTTACTGCAGCACTTGCTTCAATAGGCAAGCGAGTGATGCAGATAGGCTGCGACCCCAAGGCAGATTCAACAAGGATGCTCCTCTGGGGAAAAGTGCAGGCAACTGTCCTGGATACGATGAGAGACAACGGCCCTGCCGGTGTGACTCTTGATGTTGTCCAGCACACAGGCTTTGGCGGAATAAAGTGCGTGGAGGCAGGTGGTCCCGAGCCGGGCGTTGGATGCGCGGGAAGAGGAGTCATCACCGCAATAAAACTGCTTGAGGAACTCGGAGCATACAATGAAGAATTCGATTTCGTGTTCTATGATGTGCTCGGAGACGTCGTATGCGGAGGCTTTGCCATGCCTATACGTGAAGGATACGCCAAAGAGATATACATCGTCGCGAGCGGAGAACTCATGGCTCTCTATGCGGCAAATAACATCTGCAAGGGGATTGTGAGATTTGCAGAGAATGGCGATGCGCGCCTGGGAGGTATCATATGCAATTCACGCAACGTGGACAATGAACTGGAGCTCCTCACTGAATTCTCAAAAAAAATAGGTTCACATCTGATCCAGTTCGTGCCGCGGGATAATATGGTTCAGCGTGCAGAGATTAACCGGAAGACTGTCATAGATTTTGATCCTACATGCAAGCAGGCTGAAGTTTACCGCTCTCTTGCAAAGAACATCATAGGAAATACGAATTTCGTAATACCAAAGCCCATGGCGATGCAGGATCTCGAGGAAATGATGGTTGAATTCGGTATTGTGGAGAGGTGAGAACATGAAGATGATACGGGCAATAATCAGACCAAACAAAGAAGAAAAAGTCGTGGAACACCTGGAAAAAGAAGGTTTCTATTCCCTCACAAAGATGAACGTGTTCGGGCGCGGCAAACAGAAGGGAATCATGGTAGGGACAGTGTGCTATGACGAACTGCCCAAGGTTATGCTAATGCTTGTTGTTGAGGATGCAGAAGCCCAGAAGGCAATAAAAGTCATCCAGAACAGCGCCCGCACAGGGAATATCGGCGACGGTAAGGTCTTTGTGACCGATGTTTCAGAGGCATACACGGTGAGGACAGGCACCTCAGGATTATAGGTGAGATAATGAAGGAAGTTATCGCCATAATACGAAGACACAATTTGCAGGAGACAAAAGCAGGTCTTCTTGGAATAGGTGTTCCCGCGATCACAATGGTGAGCGTGGAAGGAAGGGGCAAACAGAAGGGACTGCCTGGCTGGAATTATGAACTTGATCCCGCATTAATGGAGCTGGAGGAGAAAAATACTGGCGTAAGCTTGCGCTTTATCCCTAAACGGATGATATCAACCGTGGTCGAGGATGAGGACGTACCAAAAGTGGTTGAGACCATTATTAGAACGAACCAGACAGGGCACATTGGAGATGGTAAGATCTTCGTGTGTCCTGTGGAAGATGCTGTGAGAGTAAGAACAGGAGAAAACGGAGAACAGGCGATAAAGTAAGAAAATAAAGCGGAGAGAGAAAAAATGACAACAATATTACCGGAATGCGATATACCAATACCTCAGCGTCAGACGCATATCATATGCCATGACCCGGAGAACATGGTATTGCCCATGTGCAATGTACAGACTGTACCTGGAGACATGACCGAGCGAGGCTGCACGTTCGCAGGTTGCAGGGGAGTAGTTGGAGGTCCTGTAAAAGATGCTATCCAGCTTGTTCATGGGCCAATTGGCTGCGCATACTATACATGGGGCACGCGACGAAACCTTTCTGACACGAAGCTGCACAGGAAGTACTGTTTCAGCACAGACCTGACAGAAGAAAGTGTGATATACGGGGGAGCAAAAAAACTGCTGAATTCTATAATAGAATCACATGAACTGTTTCCTGAAGGAAAGGCAGTGTTTGTCTATTCCACATGCGTTGTTGGGCTAATAGGCGACGATACCGAGGCTATATGCAGGCAGGCTTCTGAGAAGATCGGGATACCTGTTATAGCATTCCACTGCGAGGGCTTCCGTGGTGTGAGCCAGTCACTCGGCCATCATATAGCCAACCGCACGCTGTTTGAAAAAGTAGTTGGAACATCAGAACCTGAAATAACAACTCCTTACGACATGTGCATTGTCGGTGAATTCAACATCGACGGGGATGCATGGATAGTCAAGCCATTGTTTGAAAGGATGGGCGTGCGGGTACTTTCTGTATTTACAGGCAACGCCTCTTATGCTGACATTCCCCCTATGCACAGGGCAAAGTTGAATATCGTGCAATGCCAGAGATCATCCACCTATATCGCAAAGATGATCCAGGAAAAGTACGGTGTCCCTTACATCAACGTGTCCCTGTTTGGAATGGAGCAGACAGCACAGGCTCTTCGTGATGTTGGCAAGTTCTTCCACCTTGAAGAGAATGCCGAAAAAGTGATAGCAGAAGAGCTTGCAAAGTACCAGCCTTTGATCGATCAATATAGAAGGAAACTCGATGGCAAGAAGTGCTTCATCTACCAGGGAGCTCCACGAGCCTGGCACTGGATGGGACCAATGCGGGAGCTTGGCATCGAAACGATCCTCACGGCAACGACATTCGGCCACAGGGACGATTATGAGAAAATAATAGAGAAGGCGAAGCCAGGGCATATCTGTATAGATAACCCCAATGCACTTGAGATCGAGGAATACCTGGTCAAGCTCAAACCTGATTTCTTTATCGGAGGCTTGAAGGAGAAATACCTTACATATAAGCTTGGCATTCCCTTTATCAATGGTCATTCCTACGAAGAAGGGCCGTATGCGGGCTTTGAAGGATTCGTGAATTTCGCAAAGGATATTGATGTTGCGGTGAATAGCCCTGTGTGGAAGTTCATCAACTATCCACTGGAGGTGAAGTAAATGGCTTTGATGAACCAGAGTTCTGAGCCTATCAAGACGGTTCAAAAACCTCGTAGCGTAACAATTAATCCGCCCAAGATGTGTCAGCCCATGGGCGCAATACTTGCTTACATGGGAGTTCACGGCTGCGTTCCGCTGGTGCATGGTTCCCAGGGATGCAGCACGTATCCCCGCTACAATATCGCAAGGCATTTCAGGGAATCAGCAGAAGTTGCAGTCTCATCGCTTGCCGAGGATGCTGCAGTATATGGGGGAGCCAGGAACCTGACGGAAGCCATAAAGAATGTCAAGTCCAGGCTGAACCCAGATGCTATTGGTATTTGTACCACGTGCATGAGCGAAACCATAGGCGACGATGTGAAACTGATATCAAAGAAGGCACTTACCCCTGGTGATGCGGTGAAGATATTCCCGGCGTCCACCCCAAGTTATGTTGGCACGCACCTGACAGGATATGATAACGCCCTGCGGACGCTTGTGGAAACGATGGCAATAAAAGGTGTAGCAAATAACAAAATAAACATTATCACCGGAATAATCAACCCCGGCGACATCAGGGAAATAAAGAACATGCTGCGCTTAATGAATGTGAAGAGCATATTCCTTTCCGACATCTCGGATACCCTTGATTCTCCCATATTGCCCGGAGGGCAAAAACCCGTACTGCCAGATGGGGGAACGAGTATAGGAGATATCGCAGATTCTGCAAACTCACTGGGCACAATAGCGATATGCAGAACAGCAGGTTCGGCGGCTACATATCTCAAGAACAAATTCAATGTGCCTTCTGTACTTGAGCCTGCACCTATAGGAGTGATCAACACGGACAGGTTTGTACATAATATCTGCAAGTTAAGCGGTGTCTCGATCCCGGATGATATCATAAAGGAGCGCGGACGCCTGATAGACAGCATGGTGGATGTTCACCATTATATGTACGGCCGCAAAGTCGCGATATTCGGTGATCCTGATCTTGTGTCTGCAATCGTAAGATTCTGCGCGGAAGCAGGGATGAATCCCACAGTAGCGATGACAGCTACGAAACATAAGGATTTTGCACCTGACATAAGGGCTGTGAATACTGAATATAAGACAGATACACAAATCCTTGAAGGTACAGATCTTTACGAATTCCACGAGGTTGTAAAAAACCATGGAGCCGAATTGATACTTGGCAACTCCAAGGGGAAGGACGTCGCAGATGATGAAGGCGTTCCACTTGTGCGATTCGGGTTCCCGGTCTATGACCGCGTTGGTGTGTATCGCTATTCCATCATGGGATATAGCGGTTCGGTATACCTTCTTGACCAGATGACAAACGCTATCCTGGGGCACAAATATGATCCCAACAAGCTGCACCAGTGAGGTGATATTATGGAATACATAACAGGAATAACAGCATCAGGCGGGGGCTGGATTCCCACCTTTGTGTTAAGAAGCAATATCAACGAGTGCGGATGCTGTGGAAAATGTTTCAAGATAACTGCATCGGCTGCGGCGCATGCGCGCGGGGGTGTCCGAAGAAGAATATTGTGTGCGAGCCGAAGGTCGTGGGCAGGTGATAGAAGCAGAGAAATCTCACCGCAAAGTTCGCAAAGAACGCAAAGATTATTGTTGATCTGCTTTGCGCCCTCTACGTTCTTTGCGGTGATTAAAACTTAACGAGGCAAAGAAATATGTCCAAAATCAGCCACATCCTCCTTCCAAACCCGGAGGTCGTTCCCACCGGGACGACACTTGTTGAGGCTTCAAAGCTCATGAAGAAAAATAAGATCACAAGCGTGCTTATTAGTAAGAACGGCAGGCTTGCCGGTATTATCTCAGTGGAAGATGTCATGCAGTGCGTGGCAGAGAGAACAAATCTGGATATTTCAGTGGAGGAAATCATGCACTCGCCTGAACTGATAATCGATTCGGAGAAATGGCTTATGGATGCCATTGCTATGTTCGGGCGCTGCAAGGCTTCCCATATAACAGTTGTGGAAAATGGGGAGAAGGTAGGCATTATCAGAGCTGAGGATATATTGCATACTTATAGGTTTATGAAGATGGAAGTTGAAAAATAAATGGTGATATTATTTTCATCTTGGAATGCTATGATAAATATAATGACAGTGGGAAAACGATGAGAATCCATTCTCTTGAACATGAACCTTTCGAAGGTCTCGCAAATATCGAGGTATGGGCAAAGAACAGAGGACACAGCATTTCAAGAACACTACTTTTCAAAAACGAAGAATGGCCCGATATCGATGATTTCGACTGGCTTATCATCATGGGAGGATCCATGAACATCTACGAGGAAGAGAAATACCCCTGGCTTAAAGAAGAGAAGGATTTTATCGCCCAAGCTATTGCGAATAAAAAAATCGTACTGGGGATATGCCTTGGATCCCAACTGATCGCGGATGTGCTTGGCAGCAGGGTAAGCAAGAACAAATTCAAGGAAATCGGATGGTTCCCGGTCTCATTCACTCCAGAAGCAAGGAACTCCTCGATTTTCAGCGTTTTCCCGGATAAATTTGTGGTTTTCCACTGGCACGGAGATACATTCAAAATACCCTCCGGCGCTGCAAGAATTGCCGGAAGCAAAGGATGCGTAAACCAGGCGTTTGAATATGGGCATGTGATAGGATTGCAGTTCCATCTTGAATATTCAATTGAGAGTATAAACCTCATGTTCCGGAACTGCAGCGAGGAGATCGTGGATGGGAAATACGTTCAGAAGCCTGATGAAATCATATCGCAAATCGACAATGTGCGTAAAACAAATATTTTGTTGAATTTATTGCTGGATAATATTGAAAGAGAGTTCGGCAAAAACTAATAGAGATCTGTATGGACAACATTTTTTTTCTGTCAGTTCTGATCTTTTCAGCAGGGCTGCTTTATTCTTCGGTGGGGCATGCAGGAGCTTCGGGGTATCTTGCAGCAATGGCATTATTCGGTCTTGCTCCAGATATAATGAAGCCAGCGGCTCTCGTACTAAACATTCTTGTGGCGATCATCGCAACGTTACAGTTCTACCGGTCGGGCTATTTCTCGTGGAATATCTTCTGGCCGTTCGCTGTCAGTTCGATTCCGTTTGCATTTATCGGAGGGGCTTTATCTCTTCCGGGTCATGTTTATAAGCAAGTCCTTGGTTTGATCCTGTTATTCGCAGCATATCGGCTTTTTCAATACAGGCACCCGGCGTTCTCAGATTCAGTTAAACAGGTTCCGGTTCTATGGGCAGTTCTTTTCGGAGCAGGCATTGGACTGTTATCAGGTGCAGTTGGCGTGGGTGGCGGCATATTCCTGAGCCCCCTGCTCTTGTTCATGGGCTGGGCCAGAACAAAGGAAACTGCCGGCGTCTCTGCTGCTTTTATCCTTGTAAACTCCATAGCAGGAATTGCAGGGCATGTAGCAAGCGTGAGATTTCTGCCTGATGTCATCTATCCATGGGCATTTGCAGCAATGTTTGGCGGGATAATCGGCTCACATCTGGGCAGCCGCAGGTTTGTAAATCCGACCTTTTACCGTCTACTGGCAATAGTCCTTATAATTGCTGGCGCAAAGCTCATATTTGCGTAGAGTGAACGCTCCTGTATTCAATTTTGCAGCAATCTATTTGCTTCTGAAAGGCAATTTATGACCCTATGTCTTTTCTGATCTTTTTTTTCCTGAGTTTTCTTACAGGTTCACTGGTTAAACTGACTGACGACATTGAAGATAACAATCTGAATATCCATCGTCTTTACGCAATACCCGGCGGATTTGCTTATGGATTAACAATGGGATATCTGATGCTTATCGATATTGATGCATCTTTTCTTTTTGGAGGGGTCACACTTGGCTGTCTTATTACAGGCAAGATTGACAGCAGGGGTCATTATTTCGGCATAAGCGCAATACTTACAGTGGTTTTTTTATATGGGATGAAACTTTCCCCTCTGGTATTGCTTGTTGCGATATTTGCAGCCCTGGATGAGATTAAAGATGTTATCCATGTCCCGAAATTCATAGATTTTGTCTTCGAGTATAGATTAATTCTCAAGTTTGGGATATTGATATTGGTTATTTTAAAAATTATGGGACTGAATGCTCTGATAGCTCTTTTTGCATTTGATATTGCATATCTATTGACCGATGGAATGACACGGAGGGTTTTTGTATGAAATACGATGTTGCAGTGATCGGCGCCGGACCTGCAGGTTCCGCATCGGCTTCAATGTTATCTTCCCTTGGCTACAGGACCCTGATAATAGACCCGTGCAATAAAAAAAAGGTATGTGCGGGGATCCTCACAGCCCAATATGTCCGAAAATACAGAAAAAATGATGATTTTGTAGAGAGAGAATTGAAAGGTTCAAGGATTTCATTTCGTGACATCCATGCCGAAATAACATACAGGAGGGCAGCTGAATACTCCATAAACCGTGAATCATATGATCGTTTCAATCTTAATGAAGCAATTATTGCCGGATCAGAGCTGAGAATGGAGAAAGTATCATCCATAGAGGAAAAGATATCCTCTATAATGATCCGGACAAATAAAGAACCTATCATTACGGATTATGCTATTATTGCATCAGGCATATCAGACCTGAGCCAGCTTTGCGGTGGTACAAAAAAGTATGCTTTTTGCATGCAGCAGAAAAAATATATAAAACCCGGTGATTACTATGAAATTGATTTGAAGCCAGGGTCTTATTCATGGAGTGCTCCCAAGAAAGATTATGTGCTCACTGGTAGTTCATCATTGGAAGGTTACCCGGACATTCCGGGTGAAAAAGGTCTTATTCCGTTCGGACCGGTCAAAAAAACGTTCTCCAAAAGATTTCTCCTTGCGGGAGATGCCGCAGGATTTGTTTCACCTTTTGAAGGTGAGGGTCTGTACTATTCCAGACGTTCAGGTGAACTTGCTGCAGAAACTTTATCAAATACAATGTCAGGCAAAAATATGCTAAGTGATTATCAAATCCGGTGGAAAAAAGAATTCGATTTCTCAGCACTCACCATGATCTCTTCTTTGATATCGAACAGCAGCATCCTGGAAGCTTTTGTCAGGTCTGCCAGGGATAGTGAAGAATTCAATATTTTCGTAGAAAATATTCTTACAGGAGATAATAAAAAATTCAAGATAAAAGAAATTTGCTTCTTGATTAAAATGTTATCAAAAAATCTGTTAAAGAAAAAGAAAGTCTTAAGCCCTTTTGATACAATAATTTTGTAGTGAGCGATTTGCTATTGAGCAGGGAACTTGGATATTTGCGCATTTGTGCAGCAGTGCCCGTGCTTCGTGTGGCTGATATTGATCTTAACGTTGGGAACATTATTGATGCTATGACAAAAGCACGAAATGAAGGCGTGCAGGCACTCATTTTCCCGGAAATGGCCATCACCGGCTACACGATAGGTGACCTGGTGCAACACCAGGCATTGCTGTCAAAAGCGCAACAAGGATTGCGCCGCATACTGGAAGCAAGTACCGGGAACCCTATGTTGGTGATAATCGGGATACCTCTTGAGGTTGAACAGAAGATTTTTAATTGTGCCGTGGCGCTTAACTCCGGACACCTTCTTGGAGTCATACCCAAGACCCTTTTGCCCAGCTATAGGGAGTTCTATGAGGATCGATGGTTCACTTCCAGCATCGATGCCAGCTCTGACACTATCGAGCTTATAGGGGAACGAGTTCCATTTAGCGCAGACATCCTCTTTGGACTGCAGGGGCTTCCCTTTGCTCTTATCGGGGTGGAGATATGTGAGGACATGTGGATGCCGCTTTCACCCCACGAGTACCAGGCGCTGGCCGGAGCTACTGTTCTTGTTAACCTTTCGGCGAGCAATGAAGTCCTGGGAAAAGCGGACTGGCGCAGGATAATGGTGTCCTCGGAGTCAGGCAGATGCATAGCCGCTTATTGTTATACGTCGTCGGGTGGTGGTGAGTCATCAAATGACGCTGTCTATAGCGGCCATATCCTGATCACAGAGAACGGAACCACTCTTCGTGAATCGGATCGCATGTCATCAGGCCTTAAGTTCGTGATTTCAGACATTGATCTGGAACGACTGGCACATGACCGCCGGGTATTCGCTACTTTCCATGAATCATCAAGCCAGAGGAAAAACTTCAGGATTGTTGAAACAGAAGTTGGAGATCCAATCCCCGGCAGGTTATGGAGAACACTTGACCCTCACCCCTTTGTCCCGGCAGAGCCGAAAGGGAGGGAACAGAGGTGCCGTGAGATCTTTTCCATGCAGGTAAGCGCTCTTGCCGGAAAGCTATCTGGAGCAAAAAAGAGCAACTTGGTACTGGGGGTTTCGGGAGGGTTAGATTCTACACTTGCCCTGCTGGTAGCAGTAAAGACAATGGACTTTCTCGGATTATCGCGGAAGAGCGTCCATGCTTTCAGTCTTCCCGGTTTCGGCACCACCCGGAGAACCAGACTGAACGCGGCCAGGCTGTGCAAGGCGCTGGGAGTGTGTTTTGAACAGGTAAGCATTACGAGGACATGTTCATCACATTTAAGAGACATCGGCCACAGTGGTAAACAAGATATAGTTTTTGAAAATGTGCAGGCTCGATATCGCACAGGATTCTTATTCAACAAAGCCAACGAATCTGGCGGGATCGTGCTCGGAACAGGTGACCTGACTGAGATTGCCCTGGGCTGGTCCACGTTTTCAGGAGATCATATCTCACATTACAATGTTAACGCATCCGTACCCAAGACGCTTGTCCGCTTTCTGGTACGGTGGGTTGCTGATGAAGAACTGGCCGATTCTCCAGCACAAAAGGCATTGGACGATATTCTTAAGACTCCAATCTCACCTGAGCTGCTGCGGCCCGATGGAGATGAAATCACACAAAAAAGTGAAGAGGTTATCGGACCGGTAGAGCTTGCCGATTTCTATCTGTATCTTTTCATTCGCTTTGGAACGCGCCCGGGTAAGATTCTTTATCTGGCAAATGAAGTTAGAAAACAGGGACTATTTGATAGTCAATATACGCTGGACGACTTACACCGGTGGCTTGTGAGTTTTGTCGAAAGATTCTTCGCCAACCAGTTCAAAAGAACCTGTCTTCCCGAAGGCCCGAAGATCGGTTCAGTAAGTTTATCTCCGCGGGGAGACTGGAGGATGCCCTCGGATGCCGAAGCCATTCTCTTTCTCGAAGATCTGGAAGAGATGTTTCGTAAACTGCAAGCATATATGTGACTTTGATGGCAGTATTTTATCCCAATAAGCTATATTACATGCCAGAAGTATTAAGCCGAACATGTCCTTATTCGATGCCAGATTTTTTGATCTAATAACTCATTGCAGCAATCCCGACTCAATTAAAAAAATGGCTTTCCAGGCAAAACAATCGGGATATTCAGGCATTGGGATCCTTAACCCATCCAGTGATATATCAAAGATCGATATCCCTGATGATTTCTCATTATTTTCAAGCATCGAAATGGCATGCAAACCCTCCGCTTTCAGGGACGAGATAAGAAAAAATAAAGGAAAAAAAAATATATTGATCGTGAAGGGAAAGGATGAAGATTTGGATAGAATTGCAGTTGAAACAGAAGGTCTTGATATTCTCATGCAGCCTGCCAGGATCAATAACATAATGGCAAAAATAGCTGCTGATAACTCAGTTGCTATTGGATTTAATATTGGCTCGATAATCCGCAATCGTGGAGATTCACGTGCAAGGGATTTAACTATTATGAGAACCAATCTCATGCATGCCCGCAAATATGGAACACAGATCATCCTCACAAGTGACTCACATTCTCCTTACGATATCCGCGCACCAGGGGAAATTGTTGCACTTTCTGCTATTTTCGGAATGACTCCAAAAGAAGCAGTTATCGCAATGAGCGCTATGCCTCTTGATATCATGAAAAAGAAAAACTTTGATTATTTACAGGAGGGCATTGAGATCCTATGAAGACCATTCCCACTCTGCGAGACAAGAAGCGGTATATTGCTTTTTCTGTAATGTCAGAGCAAGAGATTTCCCGGAGGGAACTTTTTGATGATATCCTGAACTCAACGCACTCATTGTTCGGAGATGCAGGAAGCAGCGAGATAAATTTTGCACTGATGACATATGATGGAAAATACGGGATAATCCGGTGCTCGCGGAAAAAGACAATGGATGCAAAGGCGTCGCTTGCATGTGTAAATAGAATTAGGGGAGATCATATTTCAATTATGGTCATGGGAATATCCGGCACCATAAAAGGGGCGACGGAAAAGTTTATACAACAAACATGCATTAATAATGCAGAACCAGATAATAAAGAGAGATAACAGCTTTTTAATATATAGGAGATGAAATAATGCAAATGGCACCCCAGATGGGATATGACAGGGCAATAACAGTATTCAGCCCTGATGGAAGGTTGTTTCAGGTAGAATATGCAAGAGAAGCAGTAAAACGGGGAACAACCGCAGTAGGAGTAAAAGCAACAGATGGAGTGGCTCTATTGGTCGATAAGCGCGTCACGAGCAGACTGCTCGAAGCGGCATCAATAGAGAAGATTTTCCAGATCGATGATCATATCGGAGCAGCAACGTCAGGCCTGGTGGCTGATGCAAGAGCTCTTATTGACCGCGCCCGGGTGGAAGCTCAAATAAACAAGGTCACATATGATGAGCCTATCAGCGTCGAAGTGCTTTCTAAGAAGATCTGCGATTTCAAACAGTCATATACGCAGTACGGCGGTGTAAGACCATTCGGTACCGCGCTTCTTATTGCAGGTGTGGATGATTCAAAGGCGCGTCTTTTTGAAACCGATCCAAGTGGTGCGCTTCTTGAATACAAGGCAACAAGTATCGGATCGGGAAGGACGGAAACAATGGAAGTATTTGAGAAAAAATACACCGATGATATCGGACTTGAAGACGCCATTATCCTCGGACTTGATGCGCTTCATAGCACAACAGAAGGTGTATTCAACGCTTCAACTATTGAAGTCGGGGTCATTGAACTTTCAACACAGAAATTCAGAAAACTTCATCCTTCCGAAGTGGAAAAATATGTGAACCAGGTCATAAAGATGCACTCGGCAGAGGAAAAAACTGAAAAAGGGAAGAAAAAGAAATCAGAAGAGTGAACAGCTATGGTCACTCTTGATGAGTCCATGATCGCGCGGCTAAAAACACACGGTAAGACATTTGAGATTTTTGTAGACCCTGATGGGGCACTGGCTCTGAAAAGAGGCGACACGGTAAAAATTGAAAATCTTCTGGCTGTAGAGGATGTCTTTTCTGATGCCAAAACTGGAGATAGGCCCGCAGAACAGGATGTTCTAAATGCTTTTGGCACCAAAGATGTTCAGAAGATAGCTGAAAAGATCATACTTGAAGGTGAGCTTCACCTTACAACAGAGCAGCGGAAAAATCTGCAGGATGAAAAAAAAAGACAGGTAATTACTTTTATTGCCCGGAATGCGATAAATCCTCAAACAAGAGCCCCGCATCCTCCTGCACGAATTGAATCAGCCATGGATGAAGCAGGTGTTCATATAGATCCCATGAAAAGTGTCGATGAAATGGTCGAGGTTACCATGAAGGCCTTAAGACCTCTTATTCCGATCCGCTTCGAGGAGGTTAAGATCGCCATCAAGATCCCTCCTGAATTCGCTGCCAGAGCATATGGTGGTATTTCGAAGATGGGAAACCTTCTGAAGCAAGAATGGCAGAATGATGGCTCCTGGATAGGCGTTATTTCCTTACCCGCAGGTATGCAGGACGATCTATACGCACAATTAAATAATCTGACAAAAGGTTCTGCGGAAACAAAACTAATAAAGTGATAATAATGGATAAAAAATTAGTACTCCCAGGTGAATTCATATCTGATGATGTGGAAAGGGCGGGTGAAGGCACATTTGTCGATGATGGAAAAGTGTTCTCTTCGGTATTTGGGGTTGCTTCATTGAAAAACCAGATCAAAGTTGTCCCGCTTTCAGGCAAATATATCCCAAAATCTGGTGACCTTATTCTGGGTATTATCAAAGAGATAACGTTCTCGAACTGGATAGTGGATATCCGGTCGCCATATGATGGTCTGCTGCATATCTCAGAGTACCCAAGAAGGATCGAGAATACGGAAATGTCCAGATATCTGAACGTTGGAGATGCGATAATGACGCTCGTGGTTGATGTCGATGTAAATATGAAAGTCGAACTTACCCTGAACGACCAGAGGCTAAGACCGGTTAAGGATGGTCGCATTGTTGATGTCACTCCGTCTAAAGTCCCAAGGTTCATAGGACGCAGCGGTTCTATGATCGCTATGCTTAAAAATGAAACACATTGTAACATCTTCATCGGGCAGAACGGAAGGATATGGATAACAGGGAAAGACAGGGATATGGACCTGGCTGTGAAGGCAATCAAAAAGATCGAAAAGGAAACCCATGTTTCAGGTCTAACTGACAGGATAACGAAGTTCCTAAAAGAAATAAAAGGCGAAAATGTCATAGAAAAAGAACCTGATAAGGAAGAAAAACTTAGAACAGAAGAAAAGACAGAGGAAGAAAAAACAGAAATGGAAAAATCCGGAGGAATTCTCGATGAACTCCTCGGAGATGAGAAATAATTTGTCTTATTATGGTAAATTAAAGATAGAGGAAGAAAGAGAAGGATTTTTATGAGCAAACCAGAAAAGTTGATCGAAAATGGTATTCGCCTTGATGGCAGAAGACCAGATGAACTAAGGCCCATCAAGATAAAAGTGGGTGTTTTGAATAGAGCTGACGGCTCATGTTATTTTGAATTCGGAAGAAATAAAGTTATTGCGGCTGTTTACGGCCCCAGGGAAGTTCACCCGAGGCACCAGCAGAAGTCAACAAGCGCAGTTGTCAGGTACAGATATAATATGGCGTCGTTCTCAGTAGAGGAAAGAAAGCGGCCAGGCCCCGACAGAAGGAGCATAGAAGTATCCAAGGTAAGCAGGGAAGCCCTTGAACCCGTGATCTTCCAGGAATATTTCCCCAGATCTGCAATTGATATTTTTGTCGAGGTACTGCAGGCAGACGCTGGCACACGAACAGCCGGTATCAACGCCGCTTCGATAGCTCTTGCTGACGCAGGCATTCCAATGAAGAGCCTTGTTTCATCCTGTGCTGTGGGAAAAGTCGATGATACGCTCGTTCTTGATCTGTTCAAGGATGAAGATAACTATGGCCAGTGCGATATGCCAATAGCAATGACGCCAGACGGCAACATCACCCTGATACAGATGGACGGTCATCTGACAAGGGATGAATTTACGGAAGGGCTTGAGATGGCAAAGAAGGGCTGCCTTGCGATCCATGAATTGCAGAAAGCTGCACTTATTGAAAAATATAACTCACAGTTAGAAGGTGAAGTCAATGACAAATGAAATAATGGCTGAACTTCGAAAAGATTATATTTACAATCTGATGATTAAAGGCGAGCGCGAGGATGGAAGGGCTTTTGACCAGTACAGGGAGCTTACCATCGATACCAATGTCATCGATAAGGCTGAAGGCTCAGCGCGTGTGAAACTGGGGGATACTCATCTTGTTGTAGGTGTGAAGATCCAGACGGGTACGCCTTTTCCCGATACTCCGGATCAGGGCGTTATTATCACCAATCTGGAACTGATCCCTCTGGCATCACCTGTTTTCGAAGCGGGTCCGCCGCGAGAGGATGCTATTGAACTGGCCAGGGTTGTGGACAGAGGTATCAGAGAGTCGCAGGCAATCGACCTTTCCAAATTATGTATCACGCCAGGTGAGAAAGTTTGGATGGTATTCATTGATGTTCATGTGCTCGATGACGGCGGGAACATTATGGATGCGGCATCTCTTGGCGCAGTTGCAGCTCTACTTACCGCCAAATTACCCAATAAACGCTTTGATCTTGGCGATGACGTAAATGTCCCTATGAGAGACGTACCTGTATCTGTGACCGCAGTTGAAATAGGCGGATCAATTATGCTTGACCCGTCACTTGATGAACAAAGCATAGCAGGGACAAGGCTGACAGTTACTTCTAACCAGGAAGGAAACATATCAGCCATGCAAAAGAGCGGTGTCTATCCACTTACAACCGAACAGATAAATTATATAGTTGATATTGCAATTGAGAAGGCAAAAGAAATCAGAGAGAAATTCCTGGTGATATAATCATGGTCGAAATCAAATCGAAAGGCAGAAAAACAAGAAGCTCGGGCAGATTCGGGACAAGATATGGTGTCAAGAATAGAAAGCTTGTGGCTGATATTGAAGAAAAAATGCACGCAGATTATGCTTGTTCAAGTTGCGGTGCAATAAAGATAAAAAGGATCGCAACAGGCATATGGAAATGCACTAAATGTGAAACAACGTTCACAGGCGGTTCATACGTGCCACAGACCCCGGCGCAGGCAACCGTCCTGAGAGCAGTTGCAGGCGAGAAGATCCTGGCAGCGCCGCTTACTGATAAGGCTCCGGCAGCAGCTCCAGGAAAATAAAGGAATGGTATGGTATATAAATGCACTCGCTGCAAGCGAGCAGTTGAGATCGATTATCAGTACAGCGGAGTCCGCTGTCCTTACTGCGGTCACCGCATCCTTCTCAAAGAAAGGCCCGTGCTTGTTAAGCGCGTTAAGGCTGAATGATAATAACAACAGCACGCAAACCATCTTCCAGGATCCGTATCTTCTGCAAACATTTGAGCAGGTTCACAGGATGTGAGTATGTTGCCCGCGGCAAGACCGGGCTCTCTGAGTTTGCAGATAAACCTCTTCTTGTCGTTGGGGAACACAGGGGAAATCCAGGGAACTTTGGCTTTTTTTTGAATGGGAACCCTGTTCTATCCATTTATGCAAGTGTTTCCCTGGATAAAGAGATAGCTCCTGGTGAGGAACCGGTTATCGAAGGTGATTCCAGTCTGGCTCATGCTCTTAACAGGATTACAGGCTTTAGGATGGACGGGAGTTCAGAAAGGATTATCCGCATCAATGATAAGATTGAGCTTATGGAAAAAGGTGTTCCGTTCATAGTACTGAAATTACAGGGAATAAGAAGGCGCGGGAATTGTTTGACATTTTCGGGAAAGAAGAGATAAATTCTCTGAAAGCAAGGATCTCCGAACTTGAAGAAGAGAAACGGAAATTATCCATCCAGCTTGAGAAAAGCGAAGAAAAGATAAGGAAAACGGTATCATCCAGACAGGTTGTCGATCAAGAGCTAAATGAAGCAAAAGCTAAACTCTCCACCTTTGAGAATGAGATATGGAACCTTAAAAAAGAGACCCGGAACGAATTGAATTTCCGTTTTTCTGAAAGTTTTTCAGGAAACAGGCTCGAAGATCTCATAATCCTCCTCGGGTCACTTCAATCAAGAACTTCAGAGCTTATCACGATATATCTTGCAGTAGATGAGACTCTTGAAAAAGTGCCGGATGATATTAACGTTCATATTGATACACCCATGCGATATCTTATTGAAAAAATTGGATCACCAGCTGGAAAAATTATCTTTTTTGATACCAGCTATATCATCCGACTTGTCATGATCCCTGTCTTTCCTGTAACGCATTCTGAATATTCATTTGAGAGGCGTTTTAATATTGAGCCGCTAAAAGCAAGCCTGGGATACGATAATATCCTTGTCCTCAATGCCCATGCGGGTGAGACCTTTATTGGAATCGTGGAAACGGATGCATTTTCAATGCATGATATCATAAGAAGCAGCGTCATGGGAAAGCATTCAAAAGGAGGATGGAGCCAGAAGAGGTTCCAGACCCTTGTGGAGGAAGATGTGAAGCACCATGCTGCAAAAGTGAGAGATGCTCTTGGAAAGATGATGATACGATATAAGGATGTCAAATATGTGCTTGCCAGCGGAGATGGTAAATTGATAAAAATGATCCTTGAAGGCTATGATTATCCTGTTATCATGAAAAGTATGGATGCACAGGCTCTCAATCCTCAGCAGATCTTAAAAGAAGTGATGGCTGTAAGGTGTTACGGTATTTGAGTTATTCTGAATACCAGAACAATTTCAAAACACTTATAAACAAGACAAACGAATCTCGATCGTGATCAAATATGGTCGTTAAAGTAGGATTTATAAAACTTGGAAATTTAGGCACCTCTCAGGTAATAGATTTATTACTTGATGAGATCGCGGCAAGAGAGGGAATAGCAGTACGGGTCTTTGGAACAGGGGCAAAGATGGGAAAGGAAGAAGCGGCTGAAACAGCATGTGTCAAGAACTGGGCGCCAAACTTCATGGTAATAATCAGCCCCAACTCATCGGCACCAGGCCCAACAGCGGCGCGCGATGTCTGGAAAGATACGCCCACGATCGTGGTATCTGACGGACCGACAAAGAAAGAGGACAGGGAAAAACTGGAACAGGCTGGATTCGGATATATTATCCTTCCGGTTGACCCGTTAATAGGCGCAAAGAGGGAGTTCCTTGATCCGGTGGAGATGGTCGCATTCAATAGCGATGCAGCAAAAGTACTTTCAGTATGTGGTGCAATAAGATTAGTACAAACTGAGATCGATAAAGTCATCGATCAGGTAGCGGCAGGGACAAAACCACTTGTTCTTCCGAAGATCCTTGCAAAACCTGAGAAATGTGTTGAGAGCGCAGGATTCGCAAATCCATATGCAAAAGCAAAAGCTCTGGCAGCCCTTCACATCGCAACCAAAGTGGCTGAGATCGATTTTCCGGCATGCTTTGTGCTGAAAGAGATTGACCAGGTCGCAACAACAGCAGCAGCAGGGCATGAGGCGCTCCGAGCGGCAGCCCGTCTTGCAGATGAAGCGCGCGAAATGGAGAAAGCGAACGATTCCGTTCTCAGGAAAGCGCACGCCAAGGATGGAAGACTGCTGACAAAAACAAAATTACTGGAAAAACCCCAGTAAATAAAATTTCAGGAAGTGTTTTTCACTTCCTTT
This sequence comes from Candidatus Methanoperedens sp., assembly GCA_021409285.1. Taxonomy (GTDB): domain Archaea; phylum Halobacteriota; class Methanosarcinia; order Methanosarcinales; family Methanoperedenaceae; genus Methanoperedens. The sequence goes on from JAGFND010000012.1 coordinate 22,910, forward strand.
TTTCATTTTAAATAGAAGATAGTATATGATATCCCAGAGAACTATTCAGGAAGCCGTTGAACTCCTCAGGAAAAATCCTGTCCCATTTCCTTGCAAATCCAAAATCAAATCCCCGTTATCCCATATGATTCCAGGATGACTTCACCGTTCAGATGCCCTGTATGATATGTCTTTCCTGTCTCAAGATCGTTCACCGTGATCTCGGCCGGGGCGAAAACGTTGGCATCGATCTTGAAGAAATCATATCCAGCATCCTTGAAAGTCCTGTAAAAAGGTTTGCCGTAGTCCTTTGATGTGGATGAGGGGACTTGCCTGAATAGCGCCTCGTCAAATCCTCTGACAGTCAGGAAAACAGAACCATAATAGATGACACTATCATTGGTGCTGCCCATTGCTTTCAGGTCATCCTTGACGACGGGGGCTATGGGAGCGCATCCTGAGCCGCTGATTATTTTGGTCGTATCATACCCCAGTTCATTCAGCTTGAATATTGCCGTCTCTACCACGCGTCCTGATACCTGGACTGAGCCGACCATACTTGCTGTTGGAGCCACCAGAGCTATCACATTGGCAGGATCCACATGTGAGGCTTCAGCAATCGTCTCGATAACTTTCTCATCCGGGAGCTGGTTAGATTCAAGGGCAATAACTGCATGATCGTATTCATCTTCATATTTTATGCGCTCATACGTTTTCTTGGGCTTGAGGGCAAGTGCCCTTGCAGGACCAGAACCCATAGCAAAGTACTTGTCCACGCTTATCCTCCATCCTGCTTTCTGGGCACCAAGGCACGCGATCGCCGGATGATCTGTGAAAACATCGATAAATGCAAAAGGTATCTCATTCACTTTATGAACCGTTATCGAACTTGCACCAAATCCTCCCATGCAGATATCAGTGAACATAAGACCGGCTTCATATCCTCCGGGAACATTTATCCCGCAGTCTATGATTTTAGCACCACTCTTAAGTTCAATGACCTTTACTCTTAGCTCCTCTGACCAATCCATCATTTCTTCTGCGATTTCCATCGCTTTTTCATTAACGCTTAACAAATAGCTCACCACGTAAAAACATAGTAGGCGAACAAGACTTATAAGGTTTTTGAAATTATCCCGCAGAAAAAAATAGGGTTAATTTTATAGTCATGCCACTGAAAATAGGTACTCATGAAATACCCTCCCACTAACCTCATTCAAGCTTTCGGTCTTGCAGATGCCTGGGCGCAGGCAGTGAATTTTGTGATGAAAAATGGCATGGAAATTAAAACGGAATATGGCCCGATATCAAAGGATATCTGTTCGGTTATCGAGATACGCGAGCCATACACAGAACCCATGCTGCACCCCCAATTCCCCACAAAGGAACTGCATGTAAAAGAGTATCTGAAACAGTGGGAGAGGGGCTATGACTGGAAAAAACAGGGATTTGAATATAATTATATGGATCGATTGATAAATTACCCCTCCCGGGGACAGGATGTTGACCAGTTAAAAGCCATAAAAGATCTTCTCCAAAAGGGCGTGTCGCGTCGCCGGCAGGCTATCACATGGATACCTGAACGTGATCTTTTCGTGAAAGAAGACCAGCCATGTCTCCAGAGGCTCTGGGTGAGAGCGCTTGGTGAGGGAAATGCAGAAATGCACTGCATGTGGAGGTCTCGCGACCTGTTCGCGGCATGGGACAGCAATATGATCGGTCTTCTTACTATGATCAATAAGGAATTGCTTGGGCCTAACAGCCTGAAGCTTGTGAAGGTCGTGGATTTCTGTAATTCTATGCATATCTACGAAGCTGACTGGGAGGCCGCCTCGAAAGTGAAGCAGCTTCCGAAAAGCCCCCAGATGATGAGATGATCAACTAATTATATTTTTTCTAACTCCCGATTAATTATATCAAGATCAAAAGCTTCAGGATCGAAATCTTCATCCACCCATTCCAGCATTTCATCATGTTCCGGATTATCTGGATCCTGGATTGCTTCAATGAATTCGTAATATCCACCAATACCACCGCAATCCTCAGGAGGGCTTGCACGTTTTCCTTTTATGCATCTCGGATATTTTGTATTTGGATCCAGCGGCAGGATCTTTTCAACAAGGATCTTGTGATTCCAATCATCTCCAAAATCATAAATGTAGGTAAACTTTGTCTTTTCGATGGAAAATGACAATCCCATATTTTCCTCATTTTTGACGTCCATTAATCCATCCTCGTCGGGTACACCAAAATGAATCCCACCGATAATGAATTCGTGCAGATGGTAATCATTCCATCCCATGATGATCTGCAAGATCCGGTGAAATCTGTCCAGAGTCGTGTCGCTTGTAACCTGGATCTTTCTCCATATCGGTGGACTGATGCCTTCCAGTGTCACTTTCATCTGGTAAACACAAATATCTTTTGTCCGCTTTTTCTTGGTCATATTAATCTCTCTTTATCTAATAGTTAATGAATCACCATTCATTAAAACGTTACGATTTTTTTATTCGAGCTTCCAATAATTTAAATACGCACCGTGACAATTAGAGCCAGAGTGATAGTTATGACCGACTTAAAATCCCTTTTAGAAAAATTATCCAACGCCCACGGCGTCTCAGGATATGAAGGAAACATCAGCAAGATCATCGAAGAAGAAGTAAGACCTTATGTCGATGAAATATCCATGGACAAAATGGGAAATCTCATCGCCACAAAAAACGGCGGCTCGCCATCTGTGATGCTTGCCGCCCACATGGACGAGATCGGCCTCATGATAAAATACGTTGACGAAAAGGGTTTTGCACGTTTCACAAAGACAGGCGGATGGTTTGATCAGACGCTACTTAACCAGAGGATGATACTGCATACAGAAAATGGCCCAATATATGGCGTGCTTGGCTCAAAACCTCCACATGTCATAAAAGAAGAGGACAAGAAGAAGATCGTTACAGCGGACGATATGTTCATTGACTTTGGCGCAACAAGCAAAGAAGACGCAGATAAGATAGGTGTTAAGGCTGGAACTCCTGTCACATCCGATTGCGAATTCAAAGTTCTCGGCAATGACAGGGTCACAGGCAAAGCTTTTGATAACCGCGCAGGCTGTGTGATGCTTATCGATGCCCTGAGACAGATGAAAGATGTAAAAGCCACTGTGCATGCCGTATTTACTGTTCAGGAAGAAGTGGGATTAAAAGGAGCCAGGACATCAGCGTTCAGGCTGACCCCGGATGTCGCGCTCGCCACTGATGTCACAATCACGGGAGATCATCCAGGGATCGATAAGAAAGACTCGGCCATTGAGATGGGAAAAGGGCCGTCAGTTACTGTAAGCGATGCTGATGGGCGCGGCATCATCGTTCCGGAATCCGTACTTAAATGGCTTAAGGAAGCGGCAGAATCACGGAATATCCCTTATCAGCTTGAGGTAGGAAGTGGCGGGACAACCGACGCTTCGTCAATACATCTCACAAAAGAAGGTATTCCCACAGGCGTTATCAGCATGCCCACCAGATACATACATACACCTGTATCTGTCCTCTCAATGTCCGATCTTGAGAAGAGTGCAGAGCTGATCGCCAGAGCAGTTGAAATTGTGGATAGATTTTTCTAATTATGAAAATGGAAGGGAAAGCCTTATTTAACAATATAAAGATCCTTGACACGACACTGAGAGACGGGGAACAGACACCCGGAGTTTCACTCACAATCGAGAACAAGCTCCTGATCGCAAAAAAAATTGACAGTCTTGGCGTTGATATTATCGAGGCAGGTTCTGCAATAACGTCAGAAGGCGAGCGCATTTCAATCAAGAAAATCGCAGCGGAGGGTCTGAATGCTGAAATATGCAGCTATTGCCGCATCCGGAAAGAGGACATCGATGCCGCCATTGACTGCGACGTAGCTTCGATCCATCTTGTTGTCCCTGTTTCAGATCTTCATATCCGGCAAAAGCTGAAAAAAGACCGCGAGACAGTGCGCCAGATGGCAGTTGAGATGACAGAATACGCAAAGTCCCATGGGTTGACAGTGGAATTAAGCGGTGAGGATGCTTCGCGCGCAGATCTTGATTATCTGAGATCTGTTTACAATGCCGGAATTGACGCTGGTGCAGAAAGACTATGTTTTTGCGATACTGTGGGCATCCTTACGCCTGAAAGGGCGCACGATATTTTCAGCGACCTGTCGCAGATTCGCGTTCCTATCAGCGTCCACTGTCACAATGATTTCGGGATGGCAACTGCTAATACTATTTCTGCCCTTCGCGCCGGGGCGCAGGAAGCGCATGTCACCATAAACGGCATCGGAGAACGTGCCGGAAACACCTCGCTTGAAGAAGTAGTGATGGTTCTCCATTCGTTATACAAGCTTAATACAAGAATAGATCTTAAGGGTCTATATACCACAAGCCGCCTCGTAAGCAGATTAAGCGGCATACCTGTCGCTCCCAACAAGGCGATCGTTGGCGGAAATGCCTTCACGCATGAAGCCGGGATCCATGTTCACGGCCTTCTTGCCAATTCCGCAACGTATGAACCCATAACGCCAGAACTTGTGGGGCGTGAGCGGCGCATCGTTCTTGGGAAACATGCAGGCAGAAGTTCAGTTGTCCTTGCCTTGAAGGAGATGGGAATTTCGGCAACCGATAAGCAGATAGACGATATCGTGATCAGGATGAAAGAACTTGGCGACAAAGGAAAACGGGTCACGGATGCGGATTTGTGGGCTATTACGGAAACCGTGCTTGGTATTTATCAGGAAGCAAAAGTGAAACTTGAAGAACTGACAGTCGTAGCAGGCAATACTGTGATGCCTACGGCCTCTATACGGTTAAAAGTCAATGGGAACCATGTCGTAGAAGCAGGAGTTGGAACAGGACCGGTTGATGCTGCCATCAATGCTCTCAATAAGGCAGTATCAGGTATAGCCGACATCCATCTCGATGAATACCACGTTGATGCGATAACAGGCGGGACTGATGCGCTTGTCGAGGTATGGGTAAAGCTAAGCAAAGGCGGAAAGACAATAACAGCCCGGGGCGCTCGAACAGATATTATAATGGCATCTGTTGAAGCGGTACTTGAAGGCATAAACAGGCTGATACAGCAGGATAGCAAATAGAAATGAAATCTTAGAAATATTTATAAAATATTACTCTATCTTACAGGTGAACAACATGACTCATACAAAGATGTCTGGTGCAAAAGCGGTCATTGAATCGCTCTACTGTGAAAATGTCGATGTTATCTTTGGATATCCAGGGGGGTCTGTCCTGCCCCTTTATGATGAATTATACGAGGCAAAATTAAGACATGTGCTTGTAAGGCATGAACAGGCTGCAGCACATGCCGCGGATGGTTATTCAAGAGCCACCGGTAAAGTCGGAGTCTGTCTTGCCACTTCAGGACCAGGGGCTACGAACCTTGTAACGGGTATTGCAACCGCATACATGGATTCAGTGCCAATGATAGCGATTACAGGCCAGGTACCTCGATCGCTTATCGGTTATGATGCTTTTCAGGAAGCCAATATTACAGGTATTACCCTTCCAATCACTAAACATAATTACCTTGTGCAGGATGCGAAAGACATCCCCCATATTTTCAAGGAAGCTTTCTATATTGCCCGTACAGGGAGGCCAGGACCGGTTTTGATAGATATACCCAAAGATGTACAGAATGAGGTCATGGAATTTGAATATCCTGAAGAAATAAAATTGCGGGGATATAAACCAACTTACACTGGGAATGAGCAGCAGATAAAAAAAGCAGCTTCTCTGATCTTGAAGTCTGAAAAACCTATATTCTATGTAGGAGGAGGTATTGTTTTTTCAAACGCCGCGGAAGAATTGAGAATTCTTGCTGAAAGTATAATGGCACCTGTTACAACCACTCTTATGGGAATGAGCGCTTTTCCGACAAAACATCCATTGTCTATTGGAATGCTGGGGATGCACGGGACACGTTATGCCAATTATGCCATCCAGGAATCCGATCTAATAATTGCAGTTGGAGTACGGTTTGATGATCGTGTAACAGGGAAGATCTCGGCTTTTGCCCCCAATGCAAAGATCATACACATCGATATTGATCCTGCTGAGATTGGAAAGAATGTCCGTGCGGATGTACCGATAGTTGGTGATGCAAAGAATATACTGAAATCCTTGCTAAAGTATGTTAAAATGGAACAGGTAAAAACCGAGTCATGGACCAAGAAAATAGCAGAATGGAAAAAGGAGTATCCTCTTGTTTATAAGAAAGATAACCTCCTGCGTCCGCAGTATGTGGTCGAGCAAATTAGTGATATTGTTCCTGATGCGATAATAGTTACAGAAGTTGGGCAGAACCAGATGTGGGCAGCGCAGTTCTTCAATTATAAGAACCCACGCACATTTATTTCAAGCGGTGGCCTTGGAACAATGGGATACGGATTCCCGGCAGCTATGGGTGTTAAAATAGGAAAACCTGAATCCACGGTCATAGACATTTCAGGTGATGGCTCTTTCCAGATGAATTCACAGGAACTTGCCACTGTTGTACAGGAGGACATTCCTGTCATTGTGGCGATACTAAACAACGGATTTCTGGGAATGGTCAGGCAGTGGCAGGAATTGTTCTTCAACAGGCGCTTTTCCTCAACATGCCTTGAAGGCAGCGTGGATTTCGTAAAACTTGCGCAAGCTTACGGAGCGCTGGGACTTCGTGCAACAAAGAAAAGCGAGGTAAGAGATGTTATCATCGAGGCTGTTAAATCCGGGTGCCCGACGGTCATTGATTTTGTGGTAGAGCGCGAGGAGAATGTTTCACCCATGGTGCCTGCCGGGGCTGCGATCAATGAAATCCTGGATATGGAGTGAGAATAATGAAACATACGCTTGCAATACTTGTTGAAAATAAGCCCGGTGTACTTACAAGGGTTGCAGGATTATTCTCCAGGCGCGGATTCAATATCGAAAGCCTTGCAGTGGGCGTCACGGAAAATGCCGATACTTCACGCATAACGATAGTTGTGAGCGGCGACGATCATATTCTTGAACAGGTCGAGAAACAGCTCAACAAGCTTATTGATGTCATAAGAGTAAGCGACCTGCCCGTTGAGGAATCGGTGAACAGGGAACTTGCGCTCATCAAGGTGGGTGTGGATTCCACAACGCGCGCCGAGGTGATGCAGATAGTGGATATTTTCAGGGCAAAGATAGTCGACGTTGGTATAAAATCGCTTATCATTGAGGTTACAGGCGATGAGAGCAAAATAAATGCAATTGACCAGTTGTTGCGGCAGTTCGGAATCAAGGAACTGGTGCGAACAGGCAGGATCGCGATGAACCGCGGGGCTAAGTCTGTTCAGGCAGAAAAAAAATAGTATCATTAATATTCCCTGATCACTTCATAATTCGTGGTCCTTTCCACAGGCACTCTACCAGCATTCTTTATCAGGTGAATTAGTTTTTCTTTTGGCATATGATCAGGAGACGTTCCGCCAGCTGCATGGGTGATGCGCTCTTCCATAACAGTGCCATCGATATCATTAGCACCGTAATGAAGCGCGATTTGTGCAAGTTTCTCACCCATCATTACCCAGTAAGCCTTGATATTATTGATATAACCGTTGAGCAAAAGGCGTGAAACTGCGATGATCTTAAGGTCATCAAAACCCGTAGGGCCAAATTTCAACCCGGTCTTCTGAAGTTCTGTATTATCAGGATGAAAACTTAAAGGGATAAATGCCTGGAATCCACCGGTTCTTTTCTGGAGATCCCTTATGCGAAGAATATGATCAACTATGTCAGCATGAGTCTCGATATGTCCATAAAGCATGGTAGCGTTGCTTTTTAATCCCAGCATATGAGCGGTTTCCATGACAAAGAGCCACTCCTCACCGCTTATTTTGCCAGGGCAAACCTTTTTTCTTGTTCCTTCATTGAATATCTCCCCGCCGCCTCCAGGAAGGCCTGAAAGGCCTGCTCTTTTAAGGCGGATCAGAATTTCTCGAACGCTCATTCCGGAAATCTGGGAAAGATATGCTATCTCAACTGCTGTGAATGCTTTTAATGTCAATTCAGGATATTTGTCATGGAGTGAACTCAATATCTTTTCATAATATTCAAATTGTAGTTCCGGGTTCAGCGAACCCACAATATGAAGCTCGGTTGCGCCCATTTTTTCCGCTTTTTCCGCTTTCTCCATTATTTTGTCAATGGTGAGAGTAAATGACCCTTTCTGGCTTTTTTCCCTGAAATAAGCACAGAATTTGCACTTTGATACACAGATGTTTGAATAATTAATGTGACAATTTGTCACGAACATGACCCTGTCCCCCACAGTTTTCTTTCGAACATTATCTGCAAGGGCTCCGATGAGAGAAAGATTCCTTGATTTCATAAGATGGATTCCGTCATCGAAATCCAGTTCGGTTGCAGATCGGATCTTATCAATTATCAAAGAGAGCTCTTCCATCAATGTGCTCTTATATTCAAATAGTAAATAAGGCCATCGCCTATTTATGAATAGGGACCAAATAAACTTATTAATCCCTTCTGCATAGTGGGAGGTTATGATCGTTTCGATGACGCTTGAACTCAAAGATATTCCAGGGCAGCTTGTTTTAGCTCTTGCCCCAATTTCGGAGCTCCACGGGAATATCATGAGCGTAGTACATCAACATGAAGAAAAAACTCCAAGAGGAACGATACCTGTCCAAATTACGTTTGAAATTGACCAGGAAGTCCTTAATGATCTGATCGAGAGGCTCGAGGAAAGTGGTGTGAAAGTAGCACGAGTTGGCGAAGAGAGGCTGCGATCATCAGTTTCTGTTGTACTTATCGGACATATCATCCATTCGGACATCGGGGATACCATAGACAAAATAGATTCTACCGGATTTGCTGAGGTCGTTGACCTTTCACTTTCAATGCCTGCTATAGAAAAAACATCATCAGCATACCTTGTGATCAATGCTGTGGGGGAGAAAGAATTGAAAAAAGCTCTTGAGTTGCTGCGCGATGTGGCAAATAAAAAGGATCTGCTAATGATAGAACCTATCATGCTCAATTCGGTGACATCATGAAGACTATCAGTTTATCTATAATAGGATTTGGCGCGGTTGGCCAGGGTGTAGCCAGTTCCATCCTGACAAAACAAAATTATCTTAAAGAACAGGGTTTCAACCTTCGTGTTGTGGCAATTTCAGATTCAAAAGGTTCCGAAGTAAATCCTGAAGGAATTGACATTGAAAGAGCACTTAAGAGAAAAAACCAAGAAGGTACGATAGCAAAAAGCAATCAAAAAGCACTTGACATTATCCGCGAAGTAGAACATGAGATCGTTGTCGAAGCCACTCCTACAAATATCAAAGACGGTGAACCGGGTATCAGCAATATGCTTGGCGCTTTTAATTCAGGAAGGCATGTTGTCACATCAAATAAAGGCCCACTTGTGCTTCGTTTTTTGGAACTTAAGGAAGCTGCCGAGGATAATGGTGTGATGTTCAGGTACGAGGCCACGGTGGGAGGCGCTGTTCCGATATTCAATCTCATCCACGAAGCCCTTTCTGGAAATACTGTCATCGGGATCGAAGGGATACTAAATGGTACGACCAATTATATACTTACAAGGATGGCAGAAGAGAGGATGCCTTATGAGATCGTGATGAAAGAAGCACAGGAACTCGGTATTGCTGAGACTGACCCATCCTATGATGTGGAAGGTATTGATTCAGCATGTAAACTCGTCATTATCGCAAATTCGATATTTGGCCAGAATGCAACGTATAGAGATGTAAATGTGACAGGTATCACGAAGATAACACCAGAAGCACTGGAGCTTGCCAGTAAGAATAATTATGTGGTCAAACTCGTCTGTGAAGCGGGAAAGGGTCATCTTACGGTAGCGCCGCGACTTGTTCCAAAACGGCATCCTCTTTCAGTTGGCGGAACGCTTAATGTAGCGTCCATCCTGACAGATCTTGCAGGAAGGATCACTATCAGCGGAAAAGGTGCAGGTTCGGTGGAGACAGCAAGTTCAATACTTAGCGATATATTATATATCATCAAGAATTCATGAAGGCAGTTCTTGTCAGGAAAGAAAATGCGCAAATTGTGAAGCAGAGACTTTTCTTAGAGGGTGCGCTCGATAAGACACGTAAGATCCTGGAAAAGGAAAATTGTCTTGAAATGCCTGTTTCAGATTCATTTCATGCAAATGATCTTGCCATGATCACGCAGGATAAACCTGAATTCTATTTTCCAAAAAAAACACTGGCTGATTTTATTGATATGACTGAAAAAGAAAAAAGATTGTTGCCCTCTGGATGGCAGATACTTGGTGACATAATCATCGTATCTCTTAATCCAGAATTAAAGAACCGAAAAGCAGAGATCGGGGAAGCACTATTATGTCTTTATCCAGGATGTATAACAGTGCTTCTTGATTGTGGTATATATGGTAAAATGAGGCAGCCGGCCCGCGAAATAATTGCAGGTTCGAAGACGGAGACTATTCACAGGGAGAACGGCTGCCTATTTAAACTGGATGCCATGCAGCTTATGTATTCCAGGGGAAATCTTTTTGAAAAAAAAAGAATGAGCAAATTTGGCAAAGATGAGACTGTTATTGATATGTTTGCAGGTATCGGGTATTTCTCAATACCTATGGCTGTTCATTCAAAACCCGGAAGAATAATTTCCATTGAGATCAACCCTCTGGCTTTTAGTTATTTGAAGGAAAACATAAAACTCAATAAAGTCGAGGATATTATCGAACCTGTGGCTGGAGACTGCTCTGAAGTCGTGCCATGCGGCAAAGCTCACCGGGTTATCATGGGATATCTGGATGGGCATAAGTATCTTCCCTGCGGGATCAGCGCTTTGTTACCTGGCGGGATGCTTCATTACCATGAAGCTGTGCCTGAGGCGATCGAGAACCGTCCCGTAAAACGGGTGATTGAAGATGCGGCAATATTGAGACGGAAAGCAGAGATAATTGAGAAAAGGAGGATAAAGAAATATTCACCAGGTGTATGGCATGTGGTAGTGGATGCGAGGATCTTATAGAAATATTGTTATTCTCAATTTCGATATTAGTAATCTAATTCGCTATTCAACAATCCAATTTTTTTCTGCTTTTTCCCTTCCCATAATAAGCCAAAATGAGTTGTATTCCAGTTGTCTTTCTTATAATATCCTGCAGGCCCTCCGATACCAACTCTGACGAGATAATTCATGTTTTGATCTATGTCTAATTCTTTTACGTGAACTTCATGTCCGCCAAGATTTTCTTTTCTTACCCTCATGTGATCTAATGACACACGCTCTGTATTAACGCCATTATTTTTGTAGATGGCTTCAGTATGCTGATGACCACAAAGTATCATAAAGTTGCCATCGAAAAAATCTCTTGCATGTAGAAATGCATTATCGGGGATGTAGTGATACCCATAATCATTCAGATATTCGTACTTATGTTCTGATATCCGTTGCCATGTCCGCTGATAAGGCCACTTATTGTAACCTGCAATACCAGGTGGGGCGATCTTTTCGGGGTCAAGTGGACCACCATGAACCGCTAAAATCTTCTCATCCTCATCTAAATAATACTGTGGCAGATCCTTCAAGAATTCTATACAGGTTTTCAGACTCTTATTGCCACTTGATTTGATCTTGAAGTCTTCGTGGGCCTTGATGCATTCCTCATCATCGCCTGATATTGGCCAATTGAAAAGAAAAGCCTCGTCATGGTTTCCCATAATCGTATAAAGACTGATTTCGTTCCCCAATTCTATCAGCCGCAATATAACTTCTACAGGATAATATCCCCTGCCGATGGTATCTCCAAGGTTTATTATTTTATTTACACTACCATATTTTTTTATAAATTCTGGATCTGCTATGATCTCAATGATTGTGTTCAGAGCTTTAATATCTGCATGAATATCCGAGACGATCAGATTTGTACTGCTTTTTCTGGATTCCGTCATTATTATAATCCTTTTACATTATAATCTTTGATTTCTTTGATAACAGGCATTTTTTTGCAGCGCTATATCCCAATATCCTGTAAGGGTCGTTACATTATATATATATAGTAATGAGTCGAATTTCATCAATACCTTTGATACTGATTTCGTTCTTCATACCATTAATGCAGAAGCGGATGCTGCTGTTGAAGCGCCAGATGATAATGCGGTCTATAGAGAAGAAACGCAATAGCCGCGTAATCAGTATGATACACAGACAGGAGGTCATGAGTTTCTTCGGATTCCCCCTGGCCAGATATATTGATATTGAGGATTCGGAAGCGGTGCTTCGAGCAATTCGCATGACACCACCCGATATGCAAATCGACCTTGTATTGCACACGCCAGGGGGGCTTGTGCTGGCAGCAGAACAGATAGCCTGCGCTCTTAAGCGCCACAAGGGCAATGTCACAGTCTTCATACCACATTATGCGATGTCGGGTGGTTCGCTGATAGCTATGGCCGCTGATGAGATATCCATGGATCCAAATGCAGTCCTTGGGCATGTGGACCCGCAGCTAGGAGGACAGCAGGGCTACTGGGCTACTACCCGGCAGTCTCTATCCTTAAGGCCCTTGAGCAGCCCAATCCCAACAGGGATGACCAGACCCTCATTCTTGGTGATGTGGCAAAAAAGGCTATTGACCAGGTATTTCAGGCAGTATATTCCCTGCTGCTTGAACACAACACCCCTGAAAAAGCTGCGGTGATTGCAAAGATGCTCAGCGAAGGACGGTGGACGCATGATTATCCGATCGACTTTGAGCAGGCAAAAGAGATGGGTCTGCCGGTTAATGACCAGATGCTCATAGAAGTCTACGACCTGATGGAACTGTATCAGCAATCTGGCATGCGCCGACCCTCTGTCGAGTTTATACCCATCCCATATATGCCACCTGCCCCGCCAGGTAAGGGAAAATGATCTTATTTTCCAAATATCAATTGAATTATTGATACATGTTCTGTAACACATACAACATTTTGCCCCAAAAAGTTTACACAATTTTCTTTTGGAACAACAGGTAATACCATGACTATTATTATTAGTAATATTATTACTATCCAGGTAGCAGGGCTCATATAATTACCTCCTAAATTCCCATAGAATTACCTGGAGCTTTTAGTATTTAACACTTTGTGGTGGTTACCAATCGATAGACTGAGCTTATAAATTTAACTGTTTTTAATATTTGCCGTAAAATTTATAGTGTACATCCCCTCATTAATATATTAATGTTAAATTCCAGGAGGGGATATACAATGGAGTTTAATGTAGGTA
>JAGFND010000120.1 GCA_021409285.1 Candidatus Methanoperedens sp.
AAGTCTCAAGTTCTTCATTGGCGCTTTGCAGCTCCTCATTCGCGGCCTGGAATTCCTCATTTGTAGATTGGAGTTCTTCGTTTGAGGTTTCCATCTCCTCGATCGTGGCCTGGAGATTTTCCCTTGTTGACTTCAATTCCAGTTCCAGGTCAATGACATTCTGGTTGATCTGTGATTTCGTATCTCCTTTTTTGGCAGGATTTGATGGTCTGCCCGGAACATCCTGAAAAATGACCACCATCAATCCCTGCATGTTTTCAGGTTCTGTCAGAGGTCTGACAATTAAATTAACAGTTTGGAAAGAGCCATTGGTTTTCACATTCAAATCTTTAAAGATTACCTCTTTTTTCCTGGCGGTGGCTTTGCGAATGGCTATATTCAATTCATATTTCAACCCTTCACGCGCCATTTCCACGATTTTCAGGCCTGCTTTTCCCGATGCTGGCTCTAAGTATTTGCCGGTTTTGCCATGAAAAAAAAGAATCTCGTATTTTTCATTAATAATTACACATGGAGGGGTGTATTTCTCAAGCAGCATTTTTTCGACATGACCGCCAATATTGAGTTCAGTGGATTTTGCAGATTCTTTTATTTTGGGGACCCCCACCCCGGCCCGACCGATGTGGGTAAAATCTCCCATCAACATGTGAGATCCACCTTTGCTTTTATAAAATCTCCATTTCCTGTCATAGACAGAAAAGAGGTCAGTGAATTCACCGATGGTCTCGGAACTTCCAAGGAAAAGTATCCCGTCTTTCTTTAAGGAATAATGTAAAGTGCTTAAAACTTTTTTCTGCAGCACAGGACCAAGATATATCAGCAGGTTCCTGCAGCTCACCATATCCAACATAGAGAAAGGCGGATCCTTAATAAGGCTCTGGACAGCAAAGATAACCATTTCCCTGATTTCTTTCTTTATCCTGTAAGTGGCATCTACTTTTGTAAAAAAAAGCTCAAGACGTTCCTGCGATACATCCACGGAAATACTTTCAGGATAAACTCCAGCGCGGGCTGTTTCAACAGCAGTCTTATCAACATCCGTAGCGTATATCTGGACTTTGATATCACTTTTTATCTCATCTAAATACTCCTTAAAGATTATAGCTATAGAATAAGCTTCTTCACCTGTTGAACATGCTGTGACCCATACCCGTACAGGCTTGACAGGAAGCTTGTTTTCAAGGATGTCAGGGATGATCTTTTTTATGAGAATTTCATACGCTTGCGGATCCCTGAAAAAACTGGTAACGCCTATCAGGAGTTCTTTAAAGAGGGCATCTATTTCGGACGGGTTTTCCAGAAGATATCTGATATAATCCTGGGGCTTATCGATCTGGTGGATATTCATCCGCCTTTCAATGCGGCGGTTGATAGTGCTCTCCTTATAAAGGGAAAAATCATGCCCTGTCCTGTCCCGTATCAGGACAAATATATTCTGCATGGGAGCGGTTTGTTTGATCAATCCGGCTTCGCGCATGCCTTTAATGTAAGGTTGTTTTATAAAATTTAGCAGCTGGTCAGGCATTTTCTCAGGAGGCAAAATATAGTCCGCAAATCCTGTTGCTATGGCGCTTGCAGGCATGCCGTCGTAGGTTGCTGATGTTACATCCTGCACCATCACCATTCCCCCTTCGCCTTTAATGGCTTTTAAGCCAAGAGTACCTTCGGTTCCAGTTCCTGAAAGGATTATGCATATAGCCCTTTCTTTACAATCTTCTGATAAGGATCTGAAGAAGAAATCTATCGGATGCCGGATACCTCTGGACACGGTGGGTTCCGGCAACTGGATGGTTCCCTGCAGTAATGCCAGATCCTTATTTGGCGGAATGATATACACACTATTCGGGCTTATCTTTACCCCATCTTCTGCCTGGTAAACCTCCATTTTCGTGTATCTCTGCAATATCTCCGCCATAACGCTTTTTGAGGTGGGGTCAAAGTGCATGATAATGACAAAAGCCATGCCGCTATCAGACGGCATATTTGAAAAGAATTTCTCAATAGCATCCAGCCCGCCTGCGGATGCGCCTATGCCCACGACCGGGAAGACGCTGTCAGTGGCGGGTGCGGTTTTTTTCAGGGAATCAGGATCAGAACTAATATTAGATCGTGTTGAACTTTTCCTTGAATTGTGGATTTCTTTGATAATCTCTTTACCCTTATTTAGTCTCATTATTCCGCCTTCTCATTATATTAGTTATGTTCTATTATATAAAACTTGGTTGCATCGCTAACAGTAAATCTTATATAGAACCACAAACAATCAGAACGCCTGTACAAGCTTAATTTTGTACATAATGTTGAAAGTATATATAAAATTCTAACGGAGGTTTATTTATGGCAGGACAATTAGGCGGACAGCCTATCTTTATTTTAAGAGAAGGCAGCCAGAGAACAAAAGGAAGAGAAGCACAGAATAATAATATCATGGCAGCTAAAGCAGTAGCTGCTGCAGTAAGAACAACCCTTGGACCAAAAGGCATGGATAAAATGCTCGTTGATTCACTTGGCGATATAGTGATCACCAACGACGGCGCGACCATCCTTAAGGAAATGGATATCGAGCACCCGGCAGCAAAGATGATCGTCGAGGTGGCAAAGACCCAGGATGATGAGGTCGGAGATGGTACAACAACAGCCGCAGTCCTTGCAGGAGAATTCCTGAAGAATGCGGAAGAACTGCTTGAACAGAATGTTCATCCCACAGTGATCGCCAATGGGTACAGGCTTGCAGCCAGCAAAGCCAAAGAGATCCTCCAGACACTCGCACATGTAGTAAGCGCAGACGACAGGGAACTGTTATTTAAGATCGCTGCGACCGCAATAACCGGAAAAGGTGCAGAAGCGCACAAGGATGTTTTCGCCAACCTTACCGTGGACGCAGTTCTATCAGTTGTTAATACCGATGATGGAAAACGTACAGTTGATGTTGATGATATCAAAGTCGAAAAGAAAGTGGGCGGAAGTATCGAGTCATCTGTATTGATAAAGGGCATGGTAATTGACAAAGAAAGAGTGCATACTAACATGCCAAAGAAGGTCGTTGATGCAAAAATACTCCTTCTCAATGAAGCCCTTGAGATCAAGAAGACAGAGGTGGATGCAGAGATCCAGATAAAATCCCCGGATCAGCTCCAGTTATTCCTTGACCAGGAAGAGCAGATGATCCATGACATGGTCACCAAAGTAATAAACAGCGGTGCAAATGTTGTGTTCGTCCAGAAAGGAATAGATGACATAGCCCAGCATTACCTTGCAAAGGAAGGCATCTATGCAGCAAGGCGCGTAAAAAAGAGCGATATGGAGAAACTCGCCCGTGCTACAGGTGCAAAAATACTCACAAGCCTCAAAGGGATCGAAGATACAGACCTTGGAAAAGCCGGACTTGTTGAAGAGAAGAAGATCGGCGACGAGGCAATGACCTTTATCACTGAATGCCATAACCCCAGATCGGTTTCAATAATACTGCATGGCGGAACAGAGCATGTGGTCGATGAAGCCGAGCGTGCACTGCATGATGCCCTGCGCGTCGTGGGCGTTGCGATAGAAGATGAGAAACTCGTAGCAGGCGGCGGTTCACCTGAGATCGAACTCGCATTGAGGCTAAGAGAATATGCATCCACGCTGTCAGGAAGAGAACAGCTTGCAGTCACAAAATTCGCGGAAGCGCTTGAGGTCATCCCGAGATCGCTTGCGGAGAATGCGGGTCTTGATCCGATCAATATGATCGCAGAGATGCGAAACCAGCATGAGCTCGGTAATAAGACAGCAGGTCTTAATGTATTCACAGGCAAAGTTGTGGATATGCTGGAAGAAGGTGTTGTCGAACCTCTCAGAGTAAAGACCCAGGCTATCGATTCAGCCACTGAAGCAGCTACAATGATCCTGCGCATCGATGACGTGCTGTCAAGCAAGTCAGGCGGCGGTATGCCACCAGGAGGAATGCCCCCAGGTGGAATGGGCGGCGGCATGGGCGGAATGGAAGGCATGGATTAAGCGGGAATTTCCCGCTTCTTTTTTTTATTGAATAATTACTATAAGTGATATCCTAATGGAAATCCTTGATACTTCAGCCCGCAGTAAAGAAGAATCCGTAAATATCCTTGCAGGAGAACTTGAAAAGAATCCTGTTTTAATACTCACAGGACCGCAGGGCGGTGGAAAGACAACACTTGCCATTTTGTTGCTGTCCGAAAATGTTGGAGCCTATCTTGAAGGAAGAGCACGTGCAGCACAGCCTGTTGTACTGATAAGGAAAGATTTTGCCCAGAGATTTAAGAAAGAGCTTTATGAAAAAAGGAAGCTTCCAATATTTGATGGTGATGAACCTGTGTATGCCGAAGTATCAGTTTATGACCAGATCAAATTGCTTGTCGAAAATATCTTTGACATCACGGAACTCGGAGAGCAAGAACTGGTGAAACAGATATCATTATTGACGAAAAAATACGGAGCAGTTCCAAAGTCAATAGAATTAATAGCAAGCGATGAAGAACTAGTTAAACGCAGATTAGCACGTCACCTTGATGCAAAGGAACGGCTCTCATCATTGCTTCAGAAAGAAAAAAAATACGGCATAGATTCAAATCTATGGGGGATCCAGGGCGCAAAGGTCACGGATATTATCAACAGGAACGGTGTGTCTGATTATTCCGAAGATCAGATATCAAGGACAATAAAGGATTTTGACAGGATAATCCCCACAAAAGGATTGACATTAAGAAATTGCCTGCAGAAAATGATAGATATTTCAAATAATGAGAATAAGGAGAGCGGTTTTCTCGTCCTGCATACCGATGAGGGGGAAAAGATCATCAGTGACATCGTGGTTGGCAAACATAAAAATTCGTTGATCGGAGTAACACTTCTTGAGATTTATGTTGGCTTTCGGCAAAACAGGTCGCTTTACCGGGCATATAAACATACAAAAGAAGGAAAGCTTGAGGTCATCCATTCATATACTCCCACACTCCAGGAACTGGCATTCCTTGCAAATCCATGGATACCACCATCATCTGAACCAATGAATATTATTTCCACGGCAGATATTTCAGCATCGGAAAGGTTTGATCTAACCGTATCTGTGATCGAGGCAGACGGGAGGGTCGAGTCTTCGAACAAGAAGAGAAAAAAAGAGCTTGAAGTGATCATTTCCGAATTGATCGAAGATGTGCAGTGAGCTCATCAATAGATCTTGCAAGATTTTCACTATTATCAAATTCTCTCACTGTTTTCTGCAGGGCTTCTTTTTCCGATAATTTCATATCAAGAGCAAATCCTGTTATGTTCGGAACAGCCCTCATGACATTATCCACAACAGTAATGTGGGCAGTTCTTGCGGTTCTTGAAAGAGGATTCAGATCGATAGCAATAACCCTTTTTCCCATATCTGCGAGGGCTTTACACCTGTCCCCATCCTCAAGCGGAACCAGCACAACATCGGCGTTAAAAATGCCATCACTATCCACTTTTGCGCGCTCATGCTCGATACCAGGAATGAAGGCATCACTTTTTGTATATATCGATCTGGCTCCCCTTGAGCGCAGATGTTCTATTATCATGTTAACCCTCCCTTCTGTCCTGTGGAATAGATTGACCTCAAGAGGCGCATTCACCGCTTCACCAAGCTTAATAAGTTCATCTGGAACAAGAGCAGCTGCGTTCCCGTTGACAGAGATAACTGGCCTTCCTGCAAGAAGGAGCAAGGATGCAGCAACTTTTTCTGCCTCCAATGCTGTTTTTGTGGTTTTTTCACCCATCAGATAATCAAAAGCTTCACCGCGCCCCTCTGCAATAAGCCCCTGCATGCTTGTGATTCCTCTCTTTACCCCATCTATTATTTTCTCCCGTGTCATAAGTGATTCATATCGAGGATGGCTTTTCGGGATCATATCAGATGTGCTCCCGCATTACTGATCTTGCTTTTTCGGACTTTTCCAAATTCCAGGAGAGAGCCGCCATCGTTCATGGCAAAAACAGTGTCTCCCAGCATGGCCTGGCTGGCAAATCCGCCCGATGCTTCTACGGCTTCTATGGCATCTTTCACTTTCGAACTCATGAGATCTATATCCTTTGCAAATGCCTTTGATTGGATAAAAAAATTTTCAAGTGATGGTTTTTTTAAAAGTTCCTTAAACCTTGATCTTCCGGCTTTATTGATAGATTTTTTCTTCATGTCATCTGACAATACCGATTTTGTTGAGATTCTCCCGAAGCATACCCATGAAATTGGAATATCTGTGCACGGTATCCGGTCAACGATCCCGACAGGTGGAACCCCTGCTTTTTTCCTGATATCTATCCCGCCGCAGGTCTGCCCTGAGACGTCGCCAAGCCCTGTCCTGTTCGTCACCTCGGCCGTATGCGCCACAAGTGAAAGATCGTTAAATGTCTTATCAAGGCAAAGCGCTGAATTCAGTGCAAGAGCTGTACTCAAAGCACCGGCAGCGCTTGCTCCTAACCCTGCGCCGGAGGATATACTGAGTTCCGTATCCACAAGAACCGGGGCTTTTGTAAGAAGTTCAATAGCGGTTAAAGTGGTCACAGCTTCAGAAACAACACCGTTTATCCTTATCCTGGTTTCTTTTGCCGGGTGCACTGTTGTTGCAGCACCGTCTTCAAGACATATTCCACAACCGATGGATCCTGAAAATCCAGGATCGTTTCTCATATCGATCACAAAAATACCTGAGATGTGGGCTGGAGCGAACGCCTGTCCAGAAAGTTTAGATTTAGATTTTATAGGTTGTTCAATTATAGGTTCAATATTAGGTTGTTCTATTGAAATTGAACCGCACTTTGGACATTGATACTTTTGAACACGTCCATTTTTCTTGGAAATGTGAAATCCAGCTTTGTTCATTTTGCCTTTGCATTTTTTGCAAATCATATTTTGTCCTCGACATACATACACACAGACATACCATTTATAATTTATACATCATTACCTACATACACACACATTTAGTTATGTTTTACTGTGAAATATTCAAGGATCAGGTAAAACACATTGCCTTATGGACTTATCGCTCCCTGGGTCGAATTTAGGACTAAGCACTCATTTTGATTTTTCAATTGCTATTTTAATAAAAATATTCCACATTTGAGGGTCAGAAACGGAAAATACTTGAACTTTCTGTTTTCCTTCCACCCCTATCTCAAAAGAATCAATATATGGTCTTTCTATACTTACTATTTTGCTCAAAGTAATAGTAATATTTTTCATGTCTCCATTACGAATAATTAAACGAGGTGAGAAGTATGTGTAGCACATATTTGCCTTTCTCTTTGATGCCTGAAGACCTGGAGAGGATGGCAAAAGAAAGTGGAATGTTCTATTGCATGTCATGCAAAAAAACATACATGATGAAAAACCCCAGCACAGAATGTCCACACTGCGGCTCAACTAAAATAAAGCCAAGAGCAAAATAAACATAAAGGATATCTGATAGAAGCCACCCAGTATATCATTG
>JAGFND010000121.1 GCA_021409285.1 Candidatus Methanoperedens sp.
AAGAAATTATCTCATAAGGTTCCCGAAAGAACTTTCAAGAACTCTTGCAACCAAGAAAATCGCCAGAATACTTCCTATAGACTCTGATGAATTTGTCATCAAAGTTGTATGAACAAATGAACGAGACCAAAATATGAAAGCCATTGAAGTCATCAAAAAAATCGCCGAGGATGAGGCAAAGAAGCTGCACATTGTGGAATTGGGCATCGTTACTTCTATATTCCCTCACGCAGGCGCTGGTGATAAGGACAACTACGAATGCAACGTGAAACTCAAAAACCGCGACCTTGAGCTTAGAAAAGTCCCGATCGCAACCCAGCATATCGGGTTCATTTACGTCCCGAACGTGGGAGACCTTGTTCTTCTTGCTTTCGTGAGCGGGAACATCAACGCCCCCATAGTGATTTCAAGGCTTTACAATGACGAGAATAGACCTCCGGTAAATAGCGCAGGGGAGATTGTATTCGAATCGACGGACTCAAAAAAAGCCGGTGCGCGCAGGCTCTACATGAAGTTTCCGGGCGGGATCGTCCTGACGATAACAGATGATGAACTCAAGGCTGAGGTGGGTAAATCCACTGTCACGATCAAGACCGATGGGGATATCACTATCGAATCAAATGCAAAGCTTGATATAAAATCAAGAGGTAATACCTCAATCAGCTCTGATGGGGACATGTCGCTAACTGGTGAGAATATCAGGATACAAGCATCAGGGACGATCGATATAAAAGGCGCGACGGTCAACATCAATTGAGGTGGAAAAATGGGACAGCCGGCAGCAAAGCAGGGAGACAGTATTATTGCAACAGATATTCATATCATAATGATCCCTTCACCAGGGGGTCCGGTGCCAACACCGCTTCCTCACCCTTTTTCCGGAATGATCGATGGCGATCTCAGCTCCAATGTAAACATAATGGGATTCCCTGCCGCAACAACGGGTTCAACAGCATCTAACCTTTCTCCTCATATACCGCAGGGCGGACCATTCCAGAAACCCCCGTCAAACAGGGCAACAATAATGACGGGAAGTCCAACCGTCAAAATAAACGGGAAGATGGCAGCAAGGAACGGCGATACCGCCATGACCTGTAACGATCCTGTGGATAGCCCTGTGGGTAGTGTGGTAGCTGTGGGAACAGTGATGATAGGATAAATAGCGATAATTATGGATGAAGAACTGTACGGGACGGATCTGAAACTGGTTGTGGAAACACGGCCTGAATATATGGGATTGGGAGCGGATCTGCTGGTGAATAAAAAAGGAGATCTACAAACTGCTTCAGGCCGGGAGAACCTTGGTCAGGCGATACTGCACCGCCTTCTGACCCGCAAGGGCGAGCTTGGGGACATCGGGCATCCGGACTACGGGTCGCGGCTGCATGAGCTTATCGGCGAGCCAAACAACGAAAGAACCAGGGAGCTGGTGAGGTTGTATGCAAAGGAATGCATATCGCAGGAGCCCCGCGTCCAGGATATCAAGAGTCTCACGGTAAGTGTACAAAAAGGTAACCAGCATGTGGTTTTTCTGGATGTCACTGTTCTTCCCATCAAAAGCAATGTTCCGATGAACGTGGTATTTCCATTCTATCTGGAGGTGGCATAATTACATTTGTAAGGAAATCATACGATGAAATAACAGAATCCATTCTTTCCCAGATAACAAAGGGCGTGGTGAATGAGAAGCATGAATACACAGCAAGCAGGACAAAGTATAGACTTGCACACGCCAGGGTGCTTGAGATCGTCAGGATCGACGGAACTGTAAAAAGTTCATCCCTTATCTTTCGAAAAGAAATAGACTACAGGCAGAGCGGCAACATGGTAGAATGGTTGCATGATGGTGAAAAGCCAGATGAGAACACACCATTTTTCGTGAACTACAGGCTTGACGCCCCGATGATCATCACAGATATCAATCCAGGCAGTGTGATCCGGACGATCATAGAGTCGGTTGCACTTGAGATAGATTATCTTTACGCCCAGATGAACCAGATATACAACGCAGGTTTCATTGATACGGCAACCGGAAAATCACTTGACCTCGTAGTATCATTGCTTGGAATTACCCGGAAGAAGGCAGGATTCGCAACAGGGGAGGTTACTTTCGGGAGGAATGGCGAGCCGGGAGAAATTGAAGTATCACGGGAAGCGCATGTATACGACGGTAAAGATCGCTACATGCTGAAAAATCCGATGGCAAAAATCATAAAAAAGGTTGACGGAAACGCGGGGAAAGACCAAACCATCTTCGTGCCGGGACAGGACTATATTTTTTCTGATAACGCAGTGATATGGGCAGAAAGCGGCAGGCATCCGGATATCGGATCAGTATTTTATATTGATTACGCAGCCAATGAGCTTATCTCAATTCCGGTCGATATGAGAGTTTCCACCTACTCAAGAAGACCAGAGAACCTTAAGATATTCAGGACAACACGCAAAGAAATTCTAACAAAAAATTCCGAAGGCAGGTGGGAAGTTGAAGTGCCGGTTGTGGCGATGTCCCCAGGAAAACAGGGTAATGTCTTTGCAGGGAGTCTTAATGTAATGCCCAAACCCATTATGGGCATCGAATATGTCATCAATAAAAAGGATATCATGAATGGAACAGATGACGAGAGTGATCCAGAACTGCGGGAAAGAGCAAAGAGTGCACTTGAGAAGGCGGGAAAAGCCACGCTCATTTCATTGAAATCAGCGGTACAGAGTGTAGAAGGGGTCACAGGTGAAGTCAAAGTAGAGGACCAGCCTGACGGCGTCCCTGGCATAGTGCAGATCGTTGCCAGCGGAGGTGATGATAGGGAGATTGAAAGGGTGATAGAAGAAACAAGATCAGCAGGTATCAAAGTTGAGTTCAAGCGACCGATAATCGTTCCTCTTGATATCAAGCTCAGTATAGCTGTGGTTGAAGGCATTGATCGTGATGAAGTCAGAAAAGAAGTGGATAGAATGATCCGCCAGTATCTTGGCGCAATGAATATCGACGATGATGTGATACATAGCCAGATCATCAAATCTGCTCTTGGCGTTCAGGGAGTAAAGGATGTCCACGATGTGACGATCAACGGGAAGAAAGAAAATCTGGTAACGAATCCAGATGAGAAAGGAGAGTTTAGGACTCTTGAAATATTCCTGGAGGACTGAATATGTTAAGAAGTGAAAAAATCTCTGAAAGATTGCCCCACTTCTATAAGTACTGGGAGGCAAAATCATCAGTCTCAGATATAATCGCTTCGCTGGGCAAACGCATTGATGAGTCTGAAAAAGAATTGATCTCGATAATGCAGGCACACTGGGTCGATAAGGCCAGCAGAAACGATCTTGACAGGCTTGGAGCCCTCTATAAAATTATAAGAAAGGACGGCGAGCCGGACCCGGACTACAGGAACCGTCTGAAGACGGCAATTATAAGCTATAAAGGCGGCGGGACGATAAGCGCGATCCAGACGCTTGTGAGGATTACACTGCGTCTGCCTCAGGATTATCCGGTAAAGATCGTGGAGAACCCCCCTACTACATTGAAAAATACCTGGAGGATAAGAGCTGGTCAAGAATGGATCGTCAGTCCCATAAATATTCATGAAACAGTGCCTGAAATTACTATAAGCGTTGAGACAGAAAAAGCCAGGATAACTGAGCCAACGATCACAAATCTCACCAGCGGGGAATCCATCACTTTCAAGGGTGAGATATTATATGGTGATACATTGAGCATCAGGAATGGTAAAGCACTGGTAAATGATGTGGATCAAACAGATAAGCTTTCAACGAAAAACATACCAAAACTTCCAAGGAAAAAATCAAAATGGAAATACTCCGAATTCATGGGGGCCAATCTTGGGGTTTTTGACAGCACCCAATTCGATAGATCGGTTTTTGTTATAGAGATCACTTCCGTAGTGACCTTTAAATGGAATGCCAACCAGCCTGCTACTTTTGAATTGCATATACCAGAAGAATTGCTCCAGAAAGCAGGTGTAACAGCAGATCATATGCAGGATATTGTGAACTCCGTTAAGACCTGCGGGGTGAAAGCAGAAGTGAAGGTGATTTAAATAATGATTTTTGAACCTACGTATAAGAAGCCTGGAGATCTTATCAGATCTGAAGAATGGAACAAAATTATTGATGAGCTAATGGATTTGAGAAAGTACATTGAGAGCATGACCAGAAGTGTTACGCTGACGTCGCTTGAGAGTCCTGTAGGCGCCTCGTGCAAACTCAGCACAGATGCCCCTGAAGATTTTAACTATGATATGGATGTGATCGGTCTGATAACAAAGCAGTACTACGTTGAGAAAGAGCTGGGTGAAATTTGCAGATTTGGTATCCATGATTCTGCCGACATAATCTATTATTGGTCAGGCGCCACAAAAGGAGATCGAGATGCTCTTCAGATAACACTGGAATATGTGGATGGATCAACATTCAATTCAGAAAAGCTGTTTATCCACGAATGGTCAAAACTCAGGCCAAAAGGTGATAAAAACCCATATGTTGAATATCTGCAGTCCCCCAATCAGCACCTCTGGTATAGATACGGATTAAGAAATCCAAGCCCGGAAAAGGAGATACGATATATTACCTTTGAGGACGTCAGCGTAGAAAGCGGGGTCAGGATCGCCAACGTCATTCAATATGTGACCAGAGTAATACCTTTGAAGACGAACTCCAGTAAGGGGTGAACTTGAGAAAATGATCAGGGAAGTGGACGAGGCAATCCTGGAATCCCTGAGAAAGGGCTTATCAGATCTTATACCGCCAGACAACATCACAATTGGAGAGCTCAATCCTGAGATTGCAAAGTCAATTTCTCTGGTAAATAAGGATTTTACAATCGAAGAGGAGGGAATAGGAGGTTCATGTGGAGTAAAGAAAGAGATGATTGTTGAAAAGTTCGACTCAAATGGGGAAAAAAAGGATTTTACCCTTTCTCAGAAACCGCTGCGTCCTTTGATCAAAGTCGAAAGCCCTATTGGTACTGAAAAAAAAGAGATCGACGATTATTCTGTTGATTACAATAAAGGTATAGTTTCTTTTCGCGTATCTCCAGAGAAGGGAGGGAAAGTCCAGATGGGATATTATATTGCTCGTGCCGTTGCTGAAACACGAAATCTCAAA
Source organism: Candidatus Methanoperedens sp. (assembly GCA_021409285.1). Classification (GTDB taxonomy): domain Archaea; phylum Halobacteriota; class Methanosarcinia; order Methanosarcinales; family Methanoperedenaceae; genus Methanoperedens. The sequence goes on from JAGFND010000121.1 coordinate 5,128, forward strand.
TTTTCACTTACATACCTCGTTAATATATTGGCTGATGACTTGCAGGAGAGAAACCGTATCACACTGGAGGCAATAAAAGTGCTCTATCGTGAAAAGTCAGCACTTGGAAAGCGTGGCATCAGTGATATGAGACTTATCAAAGGCTATTCAGAGAAGCTATCAGAAGACGAAATAAATAAGAATGTTATCGAATTCAAAGTCGAGACCTCGATTCAAATTGAGATGCCGCTACCGCCTATTGAACGTATAGAAATAAGAAAGATGGAGAAATAGTGAATTTATTCAAGTCTTTGAATATAAGACTGAATAACCACTAAATCTTCCACCTCGTTCTTATACAGGCTGTCCTGCACCGCACGCACTGCAGAACTTCGCCACCTCAGGTATCACCTCACCGCAATTCTTGCAGTTCTTTACATCTTTCCCGGATGGTGGTAGCTTGCCACATTTGGAGCAAGGTTGAGGAGAATTGAGCTTTGTCCCCCCGCAATACACACAAAATCTTCTCTCTCCTTCCTGCTTTTTACCGCACTTGGGACAGAATTCAGCATCCTTGGGCATAGGAGCTTTGCAATGAATGCATAATTTTTCCTTAATTGCTTTATCTTCTTTTTCTATTGGTTTTTTCTTTCTATATACAAAATAGATTATACCAGCCGCAACCACAATGATGATAAATATTAACATTATCGACCACCATTCGACTTGTGGGGCGGGTGATATGACAAAATCAACAACGGTTCCTGCTTCAGGCACGCTTGCAGACCTGGTATTCTTTTCATAACCCTGTTTGGTCACGGTCAGATTGCTGTATTCCCCTGTATTGACTTCAATTTTATATTTTCCATCAGGATCTGTAGCTGCTGACCTGTCACCAAGTGTGATTATTGCGCCCTGGATGGGATTGCCTGTTTTGGCATCCATGACCTTGCCTGTAATTGTTGTCGTTGTTGCTATCGTCTGGTTCTGTGGTTCATTTGTCTTTATTTCGATCTGGATTTCCCCTTTGCCTTCAGAGTCGTCCTTCTTCGCACGAGCATTAACAGTAACCTTTCCTTCGGCAGATCCGGTGAAAGTTGAATAGAACCGCCCAAATTCATCTGTTGTTCCTGAACCGGGATCTAATTTACCGTTTGAAGATAGCAATACACTGGCATCTGAAATTTCTTTGCCATCGCTTCCTGCCACAGTAACTGTGATTGTTGACGCTTGACCTGGTATGACAGATGTGGGATCTGAGGATAGCGTTACTGTAAGTGGCTGGGTGGTCATTGGTGTTGGTGCATTTAGTGTATCATTTAAAGATAGTGATGAGTTTGGTGCGGGGTCTGTATTATTTGATATGTTGTCGCCAGCAACATTGTCTGCAGTTGTACCCGCGTTTGGTGCGGGGTCTGTATTATTTGATATGTTGCCGCCAGCAACATTGTCTGCAGTTGTACCCGCGTTTGGTGCGGGGTCTGTATTATTTGATATAGGGGGCTGGGAGGATGTGGGCGGGCCCACAATTATTCTGTCCGTGAATATCATTGTATCGTTTATTCCGAGATTATCGGTCACTGTTAGCGAGGGGAAAAAATCCCCTGTTTTATCGTAGGTATGGTTCGCTAATTTACCAGTGCCTTCTTTGCCATCTCCAAATTTCCAGGAGTAAGATGCGATTGTACCGTCGATATCTTTTGATCCCGACGCATTAAAGACGACAGTCAAAGGTGCTTCACCTGTTCTGTCAGAGACTGAGAATTTGGCTGTTGGATATATATTAATGACTTTTATTTGGATACTGCCAGAACATCTAAAATAATCTTTTCTTGCGGACACATTCACGATAAATGGCCCAGATTTGGGTGATGAGAAACTGGTGGTGAAGGCACCTCCGCTATCAGTCATTCCTGAATTCCTAAGAAGAACCCCTGTGCTGTAAAGATCCAATGTAGCTCCATTAATCGGTGTTCCGCTCCTATAGGTTACTGTCACCTTTATATCTGAATATGCACGTGGTAATATTGTTGGTGGATCGGAGGTTATTGCCACATTACAGAATGTATCAACTCTAATAGGGATTTCATCATAGATTGCTATACGAGGGGTTGTACCAGTTGTACCAGATTTAGCTGCCAAACCAGCGTGCGCTAATGAGCTCAACAAAATGACAAAAATCAATCCAACTTTAAGCCAACAATATACTATTTTTTTAGATACTTCACTCACCATATATTTTCCTCCTTTTTAAGATCACATTGGATTTTGAGAGGTCTGGATGTCATTTTGTGAGCGGGAGCATCAAACTATCCCCATCCTGAGATTTTGATAGCACCCTACTAACTTGATGACTCCAA
>JAGFND010000122.1 GCA_021409285.1 Candidatus Methanoperedens sp.
ATTGCCAATACGCTTGCTACCGCCGTAGCAAGGGAGGGTAAGCTCATTTATGCCGGATAAGACAAAGTGGGTGAATGAATGGAAACAAAAGGCTGAAAATGATCTGAGGACAGCAGAGATCGTTTTGTCAAGCGAGGAGCCGCCTACAGATACGATATGTTTTCATGCGCAACAGTGTGCAGACAAATATCTGAAAAGTTACCTTACTTTAAAGGACATTACCATTGAAAAAACACATGACCTAACAAGAATCAACAATATCTGTATTGGCTTAGACCGGGATTTTCAGGAACTATCCGATTTTGCAGAACTTCTCTCTGGATATGCTGTTGAGATCAGATACCCTGGTGATTTTATTGAATGCTCAATAGGAGAGGCAAAAGAAGCAGTTGAAATGGCTAAAGTTTTCAAGAATTTTGTGCTGCGAAAGTTAAATGATTGATTGAAAATCTCCTTAAACGATCTCAATATCCTCTTTCTGTACTTTATCCAAAACATGCTTCCAGACATCTCCAAGGTGTTCATAGAAACAGGGATCACACTCCCACTGGGACGGATCCTTCCGCGCAAGTGACCTGGAAACATCATCTATATTACTCGGATCATCGACCTCAACAACGTAATATACATCGCGCGTAATTGGTACTCTTACTCTGACTTTCTTGGGTCCGTCTTGCCTCATATAAATGCCTCTTTGTGTTTCATATATGCCTGGATTGCTCCATGACAGTTTTCACATAAGGCCCAGGGAGTTTCACTCTTGTCCACCATTTCTATCCATGACTTGAGTGTCTTATCCATGATATCCCTGATGAAAGCCTCATTCGTTTCACCCATCGACTCCAGCATCTCAGCGCTCTTTCTGAGCATTTCCTCAGGCCTGTATCCGTGCTTAACTACCCTTGATATCACTTCAGGAGATTCTATATGTTTGATATCTTTCATTGGGCCAATATCAACCGAACACAGATCGCACAATGCGGTCATGTTACCATCAACATCCTTCATTCCAACAGTAGTGTCAAGGATCGCTACTCCATCCTTGCTGACCTCAAAAAGGACATTTTCAGAAGGAATCTTAATTCGTTTCTTAGACAAGTTCTTTCCTCCGCCCGTCTTACACTAACAGCGACTCTGACGTGAACTCAATCGGGGCATTCATCACGCTAACAGGTCTTTGTGGATTATGAGTATTGCTCTCTAACTGTGCATCCGCTTCAGCCTGCGTCTCTATATCAGCCTCTGTCTGCAGAACCGGCTCAGGGATAACCAGAACACCCTCGTATCGTCCACCTTTACATCTGATTTCGTCACTACCGATTGTTCTATCCTCGGCGCCTGTTCCGCCTTTGGAACGATAACGGTGAAACCTCCCACGACGGTATGCGCTTCCGGACTTGCCGGGGCTGCTACTGCAATGCCCTCAATGGGTGCACGCAATACAGGCTTTGCTGCCACAGATTCTTGCGTCTGTTCTGGATGAGGTACTACAACAGCGATTGAGGGCTCGGCGGCCTTTTTCTCCTGCGCCAGAGGTGAAATAAGCGGTTGCTGCGCTACCTTCTCGACAAGTTTCCGTACCTGCTGGTCAAGAACCTCGACCTTCATTCTTGCAATGGACATTTCTTTGTTGAGTAGCCCTTCATACTTTGTAATAATCTCTTTCGAAGCACGGACCTGCTCCACATATTTAGCAGCGGTCTTTGTTGTTGTGTCAGTGCCCTGAAGAAGCTTAGATAACTCCACCAGAGTCCTGTCCACATCCCTTGTATTCTGTTCCTCAAATCTGACCTCAACGAGAGCCCTTGTTTTGTCAGCATCTATGAGAGGGATGCTCTCGAAAGCAGATTCGTAATCAGTTATACCGTATGCGGCAAGTTCTTTAGACAATATCTCCATCTTCTGGACCATCTCGGCATGTACATAGGGGATGAAGTAAACTGCACCGCTTGGTCTTACAAGAGTTGGCGACATGCTTTTTATGATCTCGTGGAACATCACTCTTATCTGTTTGCCAGTCAAGTAAGAGCAGTAAGTCTCATACAACTGCCTGATCTGCGCTGTTATTGGCTGACTGTCAGGCTGGAGATCATAATACCTAACATCTTCTGTATCCTTGTCGAAGTGTACCCGACCTATCTCTGCGTAATCTTCCGAAGTGAGCGCCTTTTTGCTTGCATCCCTGACCTCCTTTACAATCGATTTGACTATTTCCTCATCGGTCTTCGCGGCCAGCCTGACCATGTAGACAGCATGCTTCCCCTCTCCAATATCAATCTCTGTCTCCTCGCTGAGCTCCGTAGTCGGTCGTTTGAATGCATTGATCTTGCTTGGCTCCTCTGGCATAAAATCCATTGGTATCTTTACTTGGGCGAAAAGCTTCCTTAAATCTTAAATTCTGATCCTGGACTCCTTTATCGAATACCATATCAGATGTCCAAGGATAGGAACCTTCTCTCCGCCATTCGCTATAGTGTCCACATCTAAAGCGAATACTTTGTCTGATAGTTTTTCATTCATTGTTGTTGAACCTCTATGCAGAAATTTGCACTTTTCAACTGAGATTGCGCTCTGGCAGCTATCGTGAGTAATGGATTCGTACCTGTTCTTTTTGAAGTGTGCGAAACTGGTCAATGGTGGTTTTGCCTTTACCACGATGGTTTTATATGGGGGTGTGAGACTACGCCGGGAGGGTAACTTGAAAATAGAAAAATATTAATTTCTAAAATCGAAATCTATTTAAATGAAACCACTAATGATTTATATGATGAGGTGTTGAAAAATTAAATTTATAAAATAAATCAATCTGTTAATTTCTTTTTTCACAAATTGTAGTAGATAAGATACTAAATAAGGTGGTAACATGAATTCAAATGAATCTCTATTGAAAGATGAATATCTTTTTCTTCAAGAATCTTATGACAATGTGGATAGAAAATGTCTTGATATTAAAGGTTGGAACATAACATTGAGTGCAGCTCTTATCGCAGCAGGATTTCAATTTCATGCAGAAAATCTCTTTGCTGTTACAGCTTTGGCTTCAATGATTTTCTGGTATATGGAAGCATTTTATAGAGGACTAACTTTCTTTGTGAGAAATAGAATAGAACAGATAGAAATTGTTTTTCAAAATGGCAACTGCAAATCAGAAAAACCTCTCCAAATATATTCATCATGGGATAAACTATTTAAAAAAGAAGGAAAGCAAACACTAAAATACCTTTTTAAAGGTCATGTAGTCTTACCTCATTTATTTATAATGATTATATGTTTATTTTTTTATCTATTAGGAGGAACTTAACTTGACTGACAAAATGGAGACTCCCCTATTAATTCACCATATTACTGATATTCATGTTGGATCGCTTCATTATAGACCTGTTATTGATCAGACATTCATTCCTCAAAACCAAGTTCCTCTTAATCTTTATCGATACCTAGACTACATTAGCTCATTAAATTCTAAAAACAAATTTGATACTTTGCCTGATTTGTTAATTATATCAGGCGATCTTACGTCATATGCTCATGAAGATGAAATGAACCAAGTCGAAGATGTTATTAAACAAATAAAAGAGCACCTTTTGAAAAAAAAGAATGTTTGGCATGAAAATAATAAATCGCCTTATATTCTATTGGTCCCTGGGAATCACGATTTAGATTGGAGTAAAGAAGATTATGGGGATAAAATAGAGCGCTATGCAAGAATGTCTGATTTACTCTATGATGATGGTAAAGTTCTTTCTGCTGCTTATCACTCTATTAAGGGTTCTGTTTCATGGGACTTTGGTGATACATGCAACCTCTTTGTACAACTGTTCAATACAACTTCTTTAGGTGGATCAAAAGATCCTCGAATCAAAAAAATTTATGATGATTTACACGAACTCCTTCGCAACAAAAATTTAGACTTAAAAGATATTGAAAAGGAAATGCTTAAAGATCCTGGATATATAGACCCAGAGGACCTGAATAAAATGGAAAGAAAACTAAACGATGTACCTCTGCACCGTTTCAAAATAGCTGTAATGCATCACAATCCATCAAGTGTTCCTTCATATAATGTGGATCGCTTTGATACTGCCATTTATGCAGGGCTCCTAAAAGAATTCTTAATGAAACATGGTTTTGATATGGTTTTTCACGGTCACAGACACATCATGCATTGCTGCCATGAAAGGTTTATAGGAAGATTACAAAGTAAGAATGGCATATTTATTCTTGGTGGAGACTCGCTTGGTGAAAAAGAGAATGCTCCTTTTCTGGAAGTTTTGGTTCACGGTATTGGGAATGTTCATGAGAACATGTTTCCAGCTCGTCTTTTCACTGTAAGTTCAGTTACATATAGTAATACCAGTTATAGAAAAGATAAATTTATTGAGGAAATAATTGATAGGCAAATATGCGGGGCATTTGGCTCATTTCTCAAAGGATTGGGTCGAAATATCCCTTCAAAAGAAGAAGATTGGAAAGAAAGGAAGCTCTTGCAGGAAAGCCTAAAGATGATTCAACCATATTTCCATGACCTTCAATCTGGACTTTTTGACTGGGGAGAAGATTCTGATGATTGGATCAAGAAATTTCATATAGATTTAAATAAATATCGTTACATTTATGCTACTGACGTTTATCATCGCTCATCGGTGAAAAGCCCTAAATTCGAAAAATACCTTAGGGAACAGTATGCCGCCAGAGAAAGAAATCTAAAATCCAGTTCAGATCAATGTCTTGTTTTCTCTAAACCTGTTTATGATGCAATTATGTACACTGGATGGGAACCTGATCCAATTCAGTGGAGCAACAATCAAATAAAACCAACATCCAATAACTCTGAAGAGATTCTTGAGATAGTAAGAATACTTATTAGGCCGCCAGCAACCTTATATGACATTCATGATTTGAATAATTTGAACTTTGACCACAAATCGTTTGCCATTCCACTCTTTGTCCTGAATAGTCATGATATGAAACAAAACGAATTGCTCGACTTTGCAATTGGATTTGAAAAGACAGGGGAAATACGCAGATGTTATGAATTCATCGAAAAAGATGGTAAAGTTAAAGAGGCTCGTGAAGAAAGACGTGTGGTTCTAATAGATCTATTCGAAAACATGCTAAAGAATCCTTTGCTCAGAACGGCTGACCAGTTTTTGGGGCAAGGAATTATGATCAAGGACCCTGAAAAAGCCAAAGCTTTTGCAGAGAATTATGACAAATCGAGAGGTGTTAGCACCAAGCTCTTCAACAAATTAAAGGAATTGCTTAATCCAGGACCTGATAAGATAGGACTGGATATTGGCTGCGGTACTGGAAATTATACAATTCCTTTTATCAATGACTTTGGTAAAGTTTATGGGCTTGATATAGATAAGTGGATGCTGGATATTGCAAAGAAGAAATCTGATAGAGTGGAATGGATTGAAAGAAATGCTCTTAAGACTGGTTTAGATGATGAATCTTGTGATGCGGTCTGGTTGATATCTACCTTACATTACTTCAGTGAGGAAAGGCAGAAGCTTCTTTTTGAAGAAATACATAGAATCCTAAAACCCGGAGGAGTAGTAGTAGCAGATACAGAATTTGAGGAACAACACGAATCATTATGGGTGGTTGAGTTTTTCTCCTCTCTCAAAGATAGATATAAGGGTAAATTATTAAGCAAAGAAAAATATTATGCTTTATTAGGAACGAAATTTAAAGTTGACCATGCATGGTTATCCTATGCGGATATAAAGGAGGAGGCTTTTAAAGAAAAAGATGTAGGTATTAGAATAGGACAACATTTTCCTGAACTCTATTTAAGTTCTGAAAAACGGGAAGTAATTCCTGCGTTCAAAGTGATGCAGCCTTCCGAATTAGAAGAGGGGCTCACGAAGCTTAGAAAGGCAATTAGAGACGGTACAATAAATGACAAAATTGCAGGATATAAACAGAAAGCGAAGATGAAGGGTGATATTGGCATTATCATCGCAATCCGCCAGTAGGGATATTGAAACCATCCAGCTTTGCCGTGAAATCCAGAGTTGGCATGAGAAGCGGATTGGCAATTATCTCAGGGATCATATCTTCCCCCATTTCACCTTTCGTTGTTTTCAATCTGCCTCCAGAATACAGTGTCATTACGTCAGATTGTGTAGAAACCCAATTCGATTCGGCCCACAAACCTAAAATTCGATCAATTGCTTGTTCACTTCAAGATTCAAGAAAAGCATTTCCATATTTTCCCCGCATCAAACAAATTTATTTGTTTTTCCTCCTAAATTATGAACAATTTATCCAAAAAAGATTAGATTTGAGATTGAACTTGTCGATGATTCACAAATTCCATCAATCTTTCTATTCCAAGAATATTAATTACCCTTCGCAAGTTATATGCAATCATGGTAAAACCCATCTCTTCCCCCACTTTCCTCAAACCTTTCAATAATAAATAGCCCTGGTTGAATCCCCTTTTAATAGTACCGAAAGGATGCTCACACAAACAATTCCTTTTCTTGACCACATCTTTTTTTTCTTTAACACCGATTTTCGCAGACCATTTAACCACCATAATTGAATATTATCTAAACCCAAACATACTTTAATTTCATATTATTTAACCAGGGAATCTCATAAGATTTCCTAAAAACAGGATTCGAAATCAAAATAGGAGCGTGAGCGTTTTTCCGTAACTGAACAATAATCTCATTATCTACAATCTCAACATTTCCGGTAACATTAATAAATTTGGAGAAAATAGTCTGAGGTGTTGTATCTTCGAATTTACATATGTCCCTTGCAAACAAGCGATAGCAGATATCAGCAACCATAGTCAACATAACATCCATATAAATTCGAATAACGATTGGAGAACTCAAAGCATTCAAACTGAAAAATTTCACAAGCTCTGCGATTTTATTCTCAATTCTCCATCTTCTTGCATAAAGCTCAAACACATTTTTCGATAGGAAAGTCAAAATTATTAGTGACAAGAAAAGTCGGTATCTCTCTGCCATGATCTTTTATTATAATTTCCCGGACTGGATGACCGTCTTTTACCAGATTAATAACATGCTCAAAAACTTTGAATTTGTTATATTTTCGTTTGGGTATATCTAATTTTATTTCCTTCCAACTCTCAGCCGGTAGTGAAAAAGCTTTTTCAACCAATTTCGATCCACGCCTTCTTAGTGTTATGAATTTTATATCGGAGCCATTAAATTTTTCAAGAACATCATAATCCGTCAAACGTGAATCGAATACCAGGGTCTCATTTACAATCCCTTTCACTGAAATCCAATATTCAACAAAATGAAGTATCTCTTGTGATTCCTCTCCTTTTTTAATATCTGCATTTATATAACTGGTA
>JAGFND010000123.1 GCA_021409285.1 Candidatus Methanoperedens sp.
GGTACTATCTAAAGAACTGGGTAAAAATCAAAAGAGAATTTTGAAATTGGCGGGATTTGATGAAGGCATATATCATAAGACGGTGAGGGTGAATAATTGATCATGAGGAAATGGAAAGGTACGGAATGCAGGCTGCAACCGCTACTGCAATTGCAAGTTCAAAATTATTGCTTGCGGCGGTGAATGCCAGGGTTGTGGATTGGTCATAAGAAAAACCCAGCCTGTGCGACATGAAAAAAGATATACTAAACATTATGATGAAATAGAAAAGCAGCGGGACTGCTATCCTGAACACATCCATTGGGAGTTTTACAATGATCTCTCCTTTTAAAGAGAATATGACGATAATGGTAAAGAGCAGTCCTATCAACGCTGTGGGACCAAGCTTTTTCATAAATATATTATCATACCAGTCCTTTCCCCTCTTTTTTACCAGAACAGAACGTGTTATTATGCCTGCAATAAAGGTAATCCCCAGATAAACGAATACCGCTTTGGCCACTTCCCATATGGAAATATCCACAACAGCGCCTGCTTCCGCACCTCCTATCCATGCTGACAATACTGTTATGAACACGTAGGTGAGAACCGAATACAACCCTATCTGGAAGATAGAGTTCACAGCGACAAGGACCGCGCACAGTTCATTATCTCCACCTGCCAGCTGGTTCCAGACAAGAACCATGGCGATGCATCGTGCAAGACCGATCAGGATCAAACCTATGCGATAATCAGGAAGGTCAGAAAGAAATATCCAGGCAAGGGCGAACATTAGTACGGGACCGATAATCCAGTTCTGGACAATGGATGCACTCAGGGCTTTCCCCTGCTGCTTCATTTTGTAGAGTTCCTCGTACTTTACTCCGGCAAGTGGCGGGTACATCATCCAGATAAGACCTATCGCTATGGGAAATGAGACCTGTTCGATCTTTCCAGCCTCAAATATTGTAGCTACCTGCGGATAAACAACTCCAAGGATTATACCGCCAGCCATGGCAAGAAGGATCCACAGGGTCAGGTATTTGCTAATTATGCCAAGACTGCCTTTAACTGTTCCTCCAACGCAACCAGTTGTATCTTTCAAGAAATCACCTTTAGTTGTTTGCATTCTTCATACTAATAACTGCCTTGCATTGTTAGTCTATTTCAAATAATATGCTTAGTATCTTTTGCTCGTGATTTAAAGATAACCTAAAGGTTATATAGAAGCAGAAACAATAAAATTTGATGAATAAGGAATTGCTTATCAACCGTGTTATAGCAATTTTAAATACATCCGGGTTCATTATTTCTGACCGCTGCGACATCCGTCCGCGGAGTTTTGATCTTGCGGCCAGAAGGGATAAACTGTTACTATTGATAAAAGTGCTTTACAATATCGACGGGCTGAACCAGGAAACAGCAGGAGAGATGGTATTTCTCTCAAGACATTTGAAAGGCTGTCCTGTCGTAATAGGCGAAAAGACACGCGATCATTCTCTTGAAGCCGGTGTCGCTTATTATAGATATGGTATCCCTGCATTGGATCTCATTACATTAAGTGATTATCTTATAGATAAAGCTCCGCCCCTGATATATGCAGAACATGGTGGGCTTTATGTCAGTATAGATGGAAATATCCTTAAGGAAGAACGCATAAAAAATAATATCTCTCTTGGAGCCCTGGCTTCCATGCTTGGCGTTTCAAGAAGAACTGTAAGTAAATATGAGGAAGGAGAGATGGCTGCCAGTGTTGATGTGGTGGTCAGGCTGGAAGAGATACTGGATAAAGGATTTGCATTAGCCGTGGGTTTATTTGAACAAAAAGATCAAGGATATAACATAAAAAAAGATAAACAAAGGCATGAAACAGATGATGTAACTGTGAAAAAAGATCCAATGAATATCCTGTCTTTTCTTAAGGAAATGGGATTTGATGTTCTGCCGATCGCACATGCCCCTTTTGATGCAGTTTCGATCTCATCTGATCGCAGAGATGAAAATGCAACAATCCTGACAGGCATGGGTGAATACACAAATACGACTGTGAAAAAAGCATATCTTATGAGCAGTATATCCAGAGTTGCTCATACCGAATCATTATTGATAGTCCAGGGGACAAGTAAGATACGAAATATCGAAAGAACAGTACTTGTTGAAGATAAAGAATTGAAAACGTTCAATGATAAAGATGATTTTATTGACCTGATCCAGGAAAGAAGGCATAAGATCGAAGTCATTTAACGGTAGAGGGGATAATATGCCAGAAAAAATTGACTGGTATGATGAATTCATAAAGATTGATCATATACCTTCAAAAAATGATCTCATTTGTCTTTACTATTTTGAACCTGCAAGAGGAATAACTGAGAAACAAGCAGCAGGGAGGATCGCTTCAGAAAGTTCCGCCGGGACATGGACAACTCTTCATAAAATGCCGGAGATGGTCGAAAAAATTAAAGCAAAGGCATTTGATATCAATGGAAAATATCTAAAAGTAGCATACCCGCTTGATCTATGGGAACCAAAAAATGCCCCGCAGCTTCTTTCGGGCATTGCCGGAAATATCTTCGGTATGAAAGCATTGAAGAACCTGAAACTGTTGGATGCTTCTTTTCCTCAAGCGTATATCAAACACTATAAGGGTCCGGAACAGGGCATGCAGGGAATCCGTTCACTCCTCAAAGTCAAGAAAAGACCGATAACAGGAGCAGTGCCAAAACCAAAGATCGGTTTCACGGCAGCCGAACATGCAGAAGTGGCATTTGAAACGTGGATGGGCGGATTTGATCTTGTAAAAGACGATGAGAACCTGACCTCCACATCATTTAACCAGTTTGAAGACCGCGTCTTGCGGATGGCTAAAATGCGTGATAGAGCCGAAAAAGAAACAGGTGAACAAAAGGATGCCCTGCTGAACATAACAGGGGAAACAAATGAGATGATACGAAAGGCAAGACTGCTTCACGATTCTGGCTGGAGATTTGCAATGATAGATGTCGTGACCTGCGGCACATCATCTGTACAGACACTCCGCGAGGAATGCGGCGACCTCGGGATGGCGATCCATGCTCACCGCGCAATGCATGCTGCTTTTGACAGGAACCCTAAACATGGTATATCCATGTACTTCCTGGCCAAGATTATGCGATTGATAGGTGTTGATGAGATCCATGTGGGCACTGCGATCGGAAAACTTACTGGAAGCAAAAAAGAAGTCGCGGGAATTGCCGATATGCTTCGCGCATCCCATGTTTTTGAGGGGGAAATGCTGGATCAGGACTGGGGAAAAATTAAGCCCGTGCTTCCGGTTTCTTCAGGAGGGCTGCACCCGGGTTTAGTACCATCGGTTATGAAAATCCTTGGAAATGACTGCATGCTGCTTGTCAGCGGAGGTATCCACGGCCATCCGAAAGGAACGCGAAATGGCGCAGCAGCTGTTATGCAGGCGATAGAAGCTGCAATGGATGGGCTGGATCTGAAAGACTATGCCAGAAAACACTATGAGCTAAAGCAGGCGCTGGATAAATGGGGATATTATAAGCCAAAATGATTGAAATTAGAAAAATTTTTAAAAATCGTTCAGAATAACGATTTTCCCTTTTCAGGCTCTGCTTTTTTTCTTGGTTTACGCACTGGTGTTTTCTTCTTTTGTCCAGCTTTTTTCTTTGGAGTGGCTTTCTCTGCCCCAGGCTCTTTCTTTTCAGGCTTCTTTGTTGTGTCTTTTTTTTCCTCAACTTCAGGTAATTCTTCTATTTTTACCTCTTCTGTTCCTGTTCTGGCTTCAGTGGTTAGAACCGGCGGTCTTTCTTCAACCTGTTTTTGCAGATCAGAATCTTTAGATAGTTCTGACTTTTTTTCGGATTTTCTATAATGAATATAGAGATATACTGCCACAACGATAAGAATAACGGCTCCAATAGTTAGCAATACTTCCATGAAATCAATCGCCATAATATCTCCTGACCTATTGTTAAATATTAATATTGTTTATATTTAATGCTTTTGGCATAAATGAACTTAATTCATCATGCACCGTTTGAATTCATCTCCTCAATTCCCCATCCCAGAAAATCCTTGATTATGACATATGCCATTTCAGGAGGGAAACCCCCGACCTCGGTGCATATGAGATCTATATATTCGCGCGGAGTCACATCAAAAGCAGGATTCTTCACAGTGACATTTGAAAATTCACTCAGTTTTTCAGGACTGATAACCTCACCTCTGTCGCGTTCTTCTATATCCACAAGATCCCCCAATATTGTTCTTGGGCTGAATTTGTAGGTTTCCGCAGCAATAATTACGTTTTTCCGTGACTCTTTTGCAGAAAGGGCTACCTGGGATGTGCCTATCTTGTTAATCACAGAACCATTAGCGGTCACAGCATCCGCTCCCATTATCACAATATCAACTTCTTTCATAAAATAGCGGACTGCCGAATCTACGATCAATGAGGTCTTTATTCCAAGCACGTCAAGCTGTCTTGTTGTTAGATGACCCTGCATTCTTGGTCTTGACTCGGTATTTATAACCCTGATATCTTTACCCTGCGCATAGGCTGCAGCCATAATGGATATCGCTGCTGCCGAATTGCAGTGGGTCATTATAGTATCCCCATCACGAACCCTTTTTGAGCCGATATCGCCTATCCGCTTAATGGCATTCTCAGAGCCAGCGATGAAGCCATCCGCAAGTTCCTTAATTGATCTTCTTGCATCCTCGACCGTTCCACCCTTATAACGCTTCACCGCCCTTACTGCATTCGGTAAAGATACAGCTGTGGGGCGCATGCTGACAAGCAATTCTGCTGCAATTCTCATTTTTTCGTTGAACTCGATAATGTCGTGTGTTCTCAGACGAAAAGCATAATCCCGAAGTTCAGCTGCGGCTGTCCGCGCGATCTTTCCTGCGCCCCGTATCTCCATTTCATGTATCTTTCTTGCTGTCTCTGCAAGCTGTTTCATTAATTCTCCAGCATGCAATAAATTGAATCCATATCGATATTTGCTTCAACGAATCGTGCCAGTTCTTCTATTTTATCTCCTTCATCCGTGTTATTAAATATCATATTTTTGCGCTTATATAAATAACCCAGAAATGAACTTCTGAGATTCTCGTTTTCAAAGAGACCGTGAAGATAAGTTCCTATTATCAACCCGTTCGGGCTCAGGGATCCGTCATTCCCGAATGCATGGACTGTGCTTTCGGTTTCACCCATGTGGATCTCGTAGCCTCTTATTTTTTGTCCCCTCAGAGGTCCCAGAATATCACCAGAACCAGTGATTATCTTTTCAACCTGGCAGGTTTTTTTCTCATACATGGCAAAATGGGTGGTAACATTCAGAAGCCCAAGGCCTCTCAGGCGTACCGCGCCCACAGTTCCTTCTAACCCATTATCTGTTATCTCTTTACCAAGCATCTGGTATCCACCGCATATTCCAAGAACAGGGATCCCTTTTTTCGCAATTGCCACTATTTTCTTATCCATCCCTTTTGATCTCATCTCATTCAGATCATCTATTGTGTTCTTTGTTCCGGGAAGGATCACAGCATCCGGTTCGCCGGGATCTTCATCAGGTTCAATATATCTGATGTCAGCATATTTCTCAAGAGGTTCAAGATCCGTAAAATTTGAAATGTGGGAAAATCGGATCACAGCTATCCTGATCGGATGGCCGTTCCTTTTCTTGTCCCTGATTGAAACCGAATCCTCAGAAGGGATCTTTATGTCCATATATGGGATAACTCCGAGAACTGGCAGGCCGGTGAGTTCTTCAAGCTGTTTTACGCCGGGTTCCAGGAGTTTTATGTCCCCACGGAATTTGTTAATGATTATCCCGCATATCAGGGGTCTTATATCGTCCGGAAGTAATTCCAGTGTCCCGTAGATACTTGCAAACACGCCGCCGCGCTCTATATCCCCCACAAGGATCATTTTTGGCCTTACCATTCTTGCGATGCCGATATTTACTATATCACGGTCGTAAAGGTTTATTTCTGCAGCGCATCCAGCCCCTTCAATAACTATTACATCATGGGCATGCGCGAGCCGCTCATAAGCTTCCTTCACGACAGCAGCCATACTTTCAATGGAATCGTAGTAATCACCTGCTTTTTTATCTGCGAATGGTTTTCCAAGGATGACAACCTGGGAAATATGGCTGCCTTTTGGTTTCAGGAGGATGGGATTCATATCCGCATTGGGTTCCACTCCGCAGGCTTTTGCCTGCAGTGCCTGAGCTATGCCTATCTCTTCACCGTTCTTAGTTATCCATGAGTTAAGGCTCATGTTCTGGGCCTTAAAAGGCGCCACGCTATATCTTCTGGAGATGCTCCGGCATAGAGCTGTCACAAGCATACTTTTTCCAACATGGGAACCGGTACCAACAACCATGAGATTCTTTGTCATTTCAATTTCTTTTATTCAATCCTGTCCACCCTGGTCACCCGAAGCAATGCATTTAACTTCACGCCAGAAACATCATCGATGCCTTTTTTGTCTACAAGTACAGCTATAGCAAGTGGTTTAGCTCCAAGGAGTTCTATTGCAGAAACAGCTTCTGAAAGTGTTGTGCCTGTTGTGACCACGTCATCGATGAGAATGCAATTCTTGCCTTCTATCTGGGCAAAGTTCTGGCTGATAGTACCCTTTATATCTGTCGATTCAGGTTCCCAGCGCTGCTTATTGGGGTGATATGCTGCAAATTCACATCCAAGCTCATCTGCTATGAGGTTTGCGATCGGTATCCCGGAAAGCTCTATACCAATGACCACATCAATATGTCGTTCCTCAAGTGAGTCAAATACCAGATCTATCATTGCGCTGGCGATCATTCTCTGCCTGTTCGAGCTTTTGCCGATGTTGCTCCAATCAATATAAATATCCTTTGGCGCCTGCGCAGCATCTCCTTTCTTAACATGTGTCAGAAGCCATGTGGCAGTTTCACGGGAAATGTTCAATTCATCTGCGATCTGCCCTGTCAAAAGTCCGGCAGTCTGAAGTTCAACAGCTTTTCTGGTCAGTTCATCAATTGTTTTCATATAGATCACGCAATGGCATTAATACTTTTTCTTTGTATTAATAAATTGTATCTATAACATCATAAACCCGTTGTTTTAGTTATCAACTTGCTTCATTTTCCATATCAAAACCATCTATGTCGTTGTCTTTTTCAAATTTTTGATATAGTATGTATAAATTAATAGTATATCTTTATAAACTTAAACGTCAA
>JAGFND010000124.1 GCA_021409285.1 Candidatus Methanoperedens sp.
AGAAGGATACTGAAGGGCACTATATACGGGACCGCCTCCAGGCAATTATTGTTATGCGCAAAGAAGTGGGATTTGGCGTGGATTATCAAAACTTGCGTAATGACGAGTGGGAATATGCGGCGTATCACCCCAATAAGACCTCCATGGTGCCGCCGCAGAATACTTTCACATGTGCCGGATGCCATCTGGCTGCTATATATAAGGACTTTGTTTTCCGGAGGAACCTTTTTTTTGTTCCAGGCAAGTATGGCACTTCCCCCGTAGCAGGTCAGAACGAGGTTTTCATTTCATCAATGGCATTCAGGCCGGTGTCGCTGCAAGTCAAACCCGGTACAACGGTCAGATGGGTGAATTATGATGTAATTGCACACTCCATGGTTCCGGACGACCAGTCGTTCGCTTCAGCTGTACTTAATCCTGGCGAGTCCTTTAATCATACATTTAACAAGGTAGGAACATTCGAGTATGTTTGCGGAGTTCATCCTCAACTGATGAAAGCCAGAATAGAAGTTAAAATTTGAGCGCCCCGACTGGGACTTGAACCCAGGTCTTAAGATCCGCAATCTCAAAGGATATCCGCTACCCCATCGGGGCTCGGCTCAAAATTCATTTCCAAGCTATTAAAGGTTATCGCCCATTAAGGTTTTTTGTTCGAATTCGAGTAATTGTATCTTAAAGTCTATACCTGCGGAATAGCCTCCAATACCGTTCTTTGCTACCACTCTGTGACAGGGGATAATTATTGGGATTGGATTTTTTGCAAGCGCGCTCCCGACCGCCTGTACTGCTCGTGTCCCTATCCTTTTTGCGAGTTCGGAATAAGTGATTGTGCTGCCGTATTTTACCTTTCGCGTTTCATTAAGGACTTTCCGGGCAAAAGCTGATAGGCCTGGAACATCATAGCTGCAAGAAAAATCATATCTTTTGCCATTGAAATATTCATCTAATTCAAAGGTAATTTTGTGTGTTTTACTTTCCATGAGCTTCTCTGCGGTCTTTATGAATCTGACCGATCTCAATTCTGTGCCATGTTCAATTTCAACATAACAGCCATTTACTTCAGAAAAAATAATATCCTGTATCATAATTATTAGAATACCTCATCGCCAGAATGCACCACGATCCCGTTTTTCGTAATATTGTAAGGTTTGACTTCTTTAGAATGATCGGTATGCCTCATTTTGGATATCTCGATAACAGTGGTCACAGCACTCATATCTGCCGGGCGCACCTGGCGCAAAATTATGACCCCATCTGCAATATACTCTATAAGACCATATCTTGAGTAAAACGGATTTTCCTTACTGATCTCAGAGGTTATTACCGCTGTTATGCCTGTTTCTTTTATCAGCCGGGCAAAATTGAACAGGTGATTTCGGCGTTCTGGCTCTGAATCATGTATCATTTCATACAATGTTATGGGATCAATAGCAAAACGTGTTCCATGGAACAATTTGATCAGGTTTGGCAGTTCATTTTCGACGCGATCTATCGTGGATTTAAAATTCAGAGTGGAAAGATTTACAAGCGCAAGTTTCTTATTTGTGATATATGGTTTCATGTCCCACCCATATATGGATGCAGTCTTGATTATATTCTCCTCACTCTCTTCCAGGCTCAGATAGATGCAGTTTTCATTATTCTTTAATCCCGTATATATGAACTGAAGCGAAAAAGTTGACTTGCCTGTTCCTGGCGGTCCCATTACTGCCACTATATGACCTTTAGGAATACCACCGAGGATCATATCGTCAAGTCCGATTATGCCGGTCTTTAAAAGTTCCATTATCTCCCCCTTACTCTTTTTATGTTTGATATCTCAAAACCTTTAACGGTATCTATCTGGATCTCAAAATTTACAATATCTTCCTGATCAAGTACCGGTAAAAGGCCCCTGAATTTTTTTAAGTACATTACTCTTTTCCTCTGCGAGGAACCGGGTTCTTCCCAATCAAAGACCATTACGCCATCCATGCATTCAACGCATTCCTCCTGCTTTCCTTTATCGAAGATCCCCTGGCTCAATATGGCATACACGATCCCATCCCATTTTTTTGAGACTCTCTGGAGCCCCCGTAAAAACACTATCAGGTCTTTCCATTCGATGCTTGAAAGGCAATATTGAGCAAGAGCCGTTAGAGAATCGAGGAGAACAATGCTTCCGGCGGCATTCTTATCCAGATATTCGATAAGTGCACCCACCAGATTTTTTTTTTCATCGGTCCATTTAAGTGAATCAAAAGAAAGTGCTTCCTTTGATAAAGAAGTCCATGATGCGGGTATGAATGAACCTGCAAAATATGCTTCTGAGAAATCTTTGAATTCGAAACGATTCTGTCTGGCGCTATCCATCAAGACCTCATACAGATGTGGAAAAGATAATGCCACTTCCTTCATCACATCCTCCTTTGACCGTGTTATTGAGATATATATTACCTTTTCTGGAATAATTATGTTGTTATCGGATGATCGGGGGTACATCAACGTACGGGCACATGATGTGAGCGCAAACTCGTAATCTCCTGCACCTGTATCGCCAAGCAAAAGAACAGTTGAACCTGATGGCAGGCCGCCCCCCAGAATAGGATCAAACGACTCGATACCCGTAGGGATCTTTTTGGGTTTCATGGAATCTCCTTTTTAAAGCTATATATATTTTAAATTATTAAACTGTTTTGTTGTATTGTATTTTTTGACACGGCCTCATAACGAAATTCCAGACTTTGTCATTATTATACTTATTATAACAATGAGAAAGGTTAATAAATGGGTAAGGACAATACATTAACTCTGGGAGAGAAAATGAATTCAGAAATCAGGGAGTCACACGGTATCCCACAGAATGCAAATCTGGATCTGAAAAAAAAGATCAAAGAAGAATATGAGGATCTGGTCAGCTACTTACGCATCCTCTCAAAAGAAAAACTGGGTCTTGAAACTTATACATTTAAGAAATTCGGCCCTCTTGTGTCTTTTGAACAAATGGATGGTTATACCGAGAAAGAACGATACTGGGTAAATGAACCATACGCTTTTGTATCGATTCTCTATAATGATGAAAAAAAGGAATTCCTGTACCATGTTGCAGAGCCTGAACTGACAGTATTCGAAAAGATAGTGCTTGAGACGGTTTACGAGAACATTCTTGATACGCTTTCGATGTATGAAATTTTAGATGAGGCTAAAAGTAAGCTGCTTGAGAAAAAAACCCTTGAGCTCATTGACAGTTACTCCATCGAAATAGACATGAAATCAATCCACAAGATTCTGTACTATATTAAACGGGATTACGTCGGATATAAGAAGATAGATGTTTTGATGAAAGATCCGTTCATTGAGGATATTTCATGCGACGGCTACAATATCCCTATCTTCCTGTATCACAGAAAACACCAGAACATCAAGACAAATGTTTCCTTCGCTGAAGAAAGACTGGATTCATTCGTGATTGAACTCGCCCAGCGCTGCGGGAAGCAGATATCCACAGGCGAGCCACTTGTTAACAGCATGCTTCCTGACGGCTCAAGGCTCAATACTTCCCTGGGTAAAGAAGTCACATTCAGAGGCAGCACTTTCACGATACGGAAATCCCGGGAGAAGGCTTTTACTCCAGCTGATCTAATCCGTAATGGAACATATTCCGCTGAGATCCTTGCGTATCTCTGGCTTGCGGTTGAGAACGGAAAGAGCATCATATTCACAGGTGCGACCGCTTCCGGTAAAACCTCAACCCTGAATGCAATATCCCTATTTATTCCCCCCATTGCCAAGATCATAAGCATTGAGGATACACATGAGCTTGTTCTGCATCACTTAAACTGGATCGGGAGCGTTACGCGTGAGTCTTTCACAAAAACATCAAGCGTCAGGGATATCGATATGTATGAGCTTCTGCGTCAGGCGCTTCGCCAGCGTCCCGAATATATTATAGTCGGTGAGATCAGGGGCAAGGAAGCCATGACGCTCTTCCAGGCGATGAACAGCGGACACACTACATATTCGACGATGCATGCAGATTCGGTAGAAACAGTGATCAGCAGGCTTGAAGGAGACCCGATCAACGTCCCGCGCGTGATGATGCAGGCGCTTGACATACTCTGTATACAGAAGCTTGTGCCCCTTGAGGGTGACAAAGAAGGGAAAAGGGTGCGCCGTCTGGACATGATGGTAGAATTCACAGGCATTGACCCTGAGACTAATGACCTGAGGTTCAATGAGATATACAAACTGGATATAAGAACAGATACATTCAAAAGCAGCCGCAGGTCATTTGTTCTTGAAGATATTATGGCAAGACTTAACTGGGATGAAGCAAGGTTGAAATCGGAGATCGAAAGAAGATGCAAGCTACTTGAATTTATGGTAAAGGAAAATCTTGATGAGTACGACATCGTTTCTCTAATACAGAGTTATTACATAGATCCTGAAAAAACCAGGTTCACTGTGGAAAAGAAATTATGAATAGAATACATAAACTGGCATATTCGATCTTTAAAAAATATATCCCCGACAAAAAAGAAGCTTATGCTCCCCTGAGACTTGCGCTGAAGCAGGCGCGACTTGGCCTGCCATGGGGGCTTTACGTAAGCACTGCATATTTCTTGAGTGTTCTTACTGCTCTTGTTGGATTTGTTTCTGGATTATTGCTCCTTCCATTATGGCGTTACATTTATAAGACTTATCTGACGATCGCTCCTCATACTGGTATCAAAGTTATAAGCGTCTACGGCGAATGGATATTCGTTATTTTTCTTTTGTTGATATTTTCACTATCCCTTGGGCTTTTTACATATTACGTAATTATTTCTTATCCTCATCTTACAGCACATTTCAGGAAAAGCAAGATTGACATGACCCTGCCGCATACTGTTGCGTACATGCATGCGCTCAGTAAAGGTGGGATAAACCTCATTTCAATTTTTAAATCGTTAAGTGAGCATATAAATATCTATGGTGAATCTGCAGAAGAGATATCATATATTTTGATAGATACTGAATTGCATGGAAGCGATATGAATACAGCGCTCAAAAATGCAGCGCTCACCACTCAATCTGAAAAATTCAGGGATTTCCTTGACAATCTTCTTAACATCATTGAAACTGGCGGAGATATGGAAACTTTTTTTGCAAGTATGGTAGACCATTACCAGATGTCAGCAGAAGCAGACCAGAGCATGTATCTTGAAATGCTGGGGATGCTTGCTGAAACCTATATTACGGTATTTGTCGCAGGCCCCCTTTTTTTAATAACAATTCTAATAGTAATGGGGATAATGGGTCCAGGTAGCCTTCTCACGCTCAAGGTCATAATATATATCCTGATCCCGCTCAGTGCAGTAGCTTTCAGCATTTTGCTGAGCATAGTTTCAATAGGGAGCGACAGCAGATTGATAAAGATATATTCTGTCTCAAAAAAGATAACGCATTATGATGACGTGAGAGTGATCCCTCCTGTGGAAAGTGATAAAAAGATTATCCGGAAACTCATGCGGTCACTGCGATGGACAGGCATTATGGAGACACGAAATGATCCATTCAGGCCTTTCTTTGTCAACCCCATAAGGGTATTCTACATAACTATCCCGGCAGCTCTCATTTATTTCATAATATCCGTCTATAATCATAAAATAACCCTTTCTTATGTTGATGATCATATTATTATTAGCACATTGATCCTGTTCGTACCATTCCTGTTCTTTTATGAAATGCAAATGAAACGGATAAGGCAGATCGGGGATTCAGTGCCGGCTTTCTTAAGGCGCCTTGCCACAATAAGCGACATGGGTACCCCGCTTTCAGATGCGATCAAATCAATTTCAAGGATCAATCTCGGGGTATTAAGTACAGAAGTGAAACTCATTCATAAGGACATATTATGGAGCCGAAGTATAATGGAATCCCTGACAAAATTCGAGCACAGGGTGAATACTATATCTATATCAAGAGTGGTAACGCTTATCACAAAAGCAAGTGAAGCTTCCGCCAACATAAAAGAAACACTGCGAGTTGCTGCAAGAGATGCTGACCTGTCTGAAAAGCTGACGCGTCAGAAATTCACGGTACTTTTTTCATACCTTATCGTAATTTACATGTCGTTTGCAGTATTCATGCTGGTCCTGTATGTGTTCGCAACGATGTTCCTCCCTCATATCCCTGAGACTTCGGGTGGAAGAGGTATGTTTATGATCAGTGCGCATACCGAAGAATATACTATGCTTTTCATGCATGCTTCCGTGATACAGGGATTCTTTTCGGGTATCATAGCCGGGCAGATGATGGGTGAGAACATCTTTGACGGTCTTAAACATTCGATGATTATGATGACAGTTGCGTATATTTTCTTTGTCTTTTTCGTGTAGGTTTATTATGATAAAGAATGAATCCGGAGTTTCAGAAATTATCGGTGCGCTGATGATACTGTTGATCATGGTAATATCCCTGGGATCTATCCAGGTCTATGAAGTGCCAAAATGGAATAAAGCACTTGAAGAGCAACTGTTCGATACGGTTTCAGCAGATTTTATCAACCTGAAGTCTGACCTTGAAGACGTTTCCGGCCAGTTCGTCCCGAAAACAAATATCATGCATATGGGTTTAAAGTATCCAGAGCGCTTCATGCTGAGGAATCCTTCACCTGCATACGGCACTCTTACCACATATCCGCTGAATATTACTGTTAATATTACGCTAAAGGATTCCAGTAATAATATAACATATAACGAAACTAAATTCACATCGAGCGGGATTGAATATCAGCTGAATGGATTATCATATTTCCCGAAACTTGTGTATGAGCATGGGCTCATAATAAAGGATTTCGGGACGACAAACCTGACGGACGATACGCAGTCTTTACTTATCGGAGATGATTTTTTCATCCCAGTTGTGGATGGTAGTTCGATATCATTATCTTCCATAGGGACCGAATCACTCGATCTCAAGCCCTCAAATATGACTTTTCTTAATACAAGCAATACCGGAGTGGACCTCAATATCACAGGAATTAATATTACCATGGATACGAAGTATAACAAAACATGGAACGAAACATTCAAAGATCCTAATGTGCACATTGAAGGA
>JAGFND010000125.1 GCA_021409285.1 Candidatus Methanoperedens sp.
ATTGTTATCCAATCTTCTCCATTGAGATCACCTCAAAACCTCCTGCAATTAATCAGGAGTATTTTAATAAATTAGGTGGGTCAATTTTAAGTGGGAATCTTCATAAATGCATTTATGGAGAAAAGAAAACCAAAGTTTGAAGGTACTTGAATCTTAGAAATTACTAAAAATTTTCTTCGATATCGTTAGTTATTTATTTCTATAAAATAATAGGTTCTATCATGGGGAAGTATTTGCTGTAAATAGAATTAAGCATTTTATTCCTTAAGGGAGTAAAGAAATGACAAAACACAAATGTACGATCTGTAACTATACCTATGATACTGAAAAAGTGGAGCACCCAGGAATCAAACCCGGGACGGCACATGAGGATTTACCACATTACTGGGTATGTCCCTCGTGTGGTATTTCTAATAAGCGAATGTTTGTAAAAATAAGGGATTAGGTTAGTATGGTTATGAAAAGTGAAGAAGAGAAATTAAAGAATCCATTTTTGCTGCCATATGAATTTTATATGAACAATATGGATAGAATCATGGGAACTGTTAAAGAGAACGGACATGCCTTCGAGGATTATCTCAAATATTTAAAGGTGTTTGAAAAAACGCAGATTGAAAAACCAGCGCCAGTATGGAACACAGAGAATAAAGTGATGTTAGATTTAAATACATTAGAATTGAGAGATTTCTCGAAAAAAGGGGAAGGCACCTATATATTGATCATACCTCCTTATGCAGGTCATACCTCAAAGATAGTCGATTTCAGTCCAAAACAGAGCCTGATTGAAACACTTTTAGAGAATGGAATCGAAAAAGTATGTTCGATCGACTGGAAGAGCGCAACCCAGGCGATGAAGGATTACGACATAGACAATTATCTGAATGAATTGGATATTTGCTGCAAGGTTTCCGGAAAAGGTAAATACACTTATTATGGGGGGAACTCCTATAGATACAGATGCTGGAGAGTGTGTAATTAATGTTTATTGAATTGTGAAAATTAATATATGTATTCAAATAATATTAAAATAGGAGATTTATGACAAGTAAATTATTCAGAAAGATATTGATCGCCACGGATGGTTCGGAATATACAAAAAAAGCGGTGGATCACGGGATAGAACTCGCAAATAATAATGGAGCAAAAATACATGCTATCTATGTTATCGATACCAGTGCTTATGGCTCAATCCCGCTGTCTGCTCCGATGGAATACGCATACTCGCTTCTAAGGCAGGAGGGCGATATGGCTATAAAATATGTGGCAGATAGGGCAGAAGCCGCAGGTCTGGAAGCAGAGGGAATTATTGTTGAAGGACATCCGGCTGAAGAAATAATAAAGTATGCTGAAGAAAATTCAATAGACCTTATAGTAATGGGAACACTGGGAAAAAGCGGGTTTGATAGATTCCTCTTGGGCAGTGTTGCCGACAAGGTTATCCGAAACTCGAGTATACCCGTTATCGCAGTTCCTGTGAAGGAAAAAATAGAACTATAACGGCTAAAGCTTAAGGGAGATAAGAATGTCGTTTGAATCGCTATCATCTGGTAAGCGCATTGTGGTAATTGGTGGCGTTGGTGCCGGGCTGAGTGCAGCGAGTAAAGCACGAAAACTTAGATCTGATATTGAGATACTTGTATTTGAAAAAAGTGGTCATATTTCCTATGGTGCCTGCGGCTTGCCGTACCTTATATCGGATTTAATTAAATCTCCTGAAGATCTTGTTAGCCATGATTCAAAATTCTTTAAAGAAGAAAGAGACATTAATGTATTTCTTTTTCATGAAGTAGTTGCAATATACCCGGCAAAACAATCTGTACTTGTTAAAAACCTCCAGACAGGAGCAGAGAACGAATATCAATATGATAAACTCGTGATCACAACAGGTGCAAGGATATTTGTGCCACAGATCAAAGGGATTGAGATTAAAGGAATTTTCACGATAAAGACACTTCAAGATGGAATTGAAATAAAAGATTTTATCCGGAAAAATGTACCCAAAAGAGCTCTTATCGTTGGTGCCGGCCATATCGGGTTGGAGATTGCAGAAGCACTTATAATTGCAGGAATGGATGTCACAATAGTTGCAAGAGGGCCTGATATTTTGGGAACTATGGATGAAGAAATTACCAAAATAGTAGAGGAAGGACTTGTAAGAAACAATGTTATGCTCCTTAAATCCACATCGGTGAGGGAATTCATCAGTAAAAATGGTTATGTCAGGAAAGCGATTTTAGAAAACAGTGAGTCAATCAATGCTGATATTGTAATTGTATGTAGTGGTATGAGGCCAAATTCAGAGATTGCAAAGGAGGCAGGGATAGAAATCGACCACACAGGAGCAATCAATGTCAATCAACGGATGGAGACGAATGTTCCCGGCATCTATTCAGCCGGGGATTGTGCAATGGCGTATCATCAAATCCTCAAAAGGCAAGTTTATATACCCCTTGGAACCACTGCGATCAAGCAAGGGAAAGTGGCAGGAGAAAATATGGTAGGTGGGAATGCTTCGTTCAAAGGGATCGTCGGAACTGACATATTAAAGGTCTTTGACCTCGAAGTTGCAAGGACGGGTCTTTCCGGAATAGATGCGCAAATAGAAGGTTTCAATTTTATCTCCAATGTGGTTGAGCAGAGTTCAAGAGCTCATTATTATCCTGGTGGCTGTAAGATACGGATCAAGCTAATTGCGGAAGTGAACACTGGCCGAATTCTCGGAGCCGAAATGGTCGGTAAGGAGGGTATTTCGAAGCGAATAGATGTTTTTGCAACAGCCATAGCGGCTAAAATGACTGTGGAAGATATAGGGGACCTCGATTTGAGTTATGCGCCTCCATTTGCGCCAGTATGGGATCCAATTTTGATTGCTGCAAATGACCTTAAAAAGAAAATTAATGAAGTGAAATAGTTGGAAAGAATTTTTAGACCCAAACTCTGCAATAAAATAGGGAATATTTAAATATAATTTAATATTAAAGAATGCAGCAAAGATATATGCGCCTCGTAATGCCATTCCTTATAACTCTAAAACAGGTGTTGTAGAAGCATATGATAATTTAAACTTAATGCAACAGGTAACATTACAAATTAGATGAGGTTGAAAAAAGAGATAATATAAGAATGACAGATATAAGAAATAAAATTAGAGAAAATTAAAAGGAGAATATTAGATGAGAAAATTTTTATTGGCAATACTTTTGCTATATATCACTCTGCTGGCTACAGGAAATGCTAACGCCCTTGAAAATGGGGTTGTAATTCCTTTGGTGGCAGATAGTCTGTCAGATAACGGAGAGGTAGGCAGTTATATTAATGCTCAAGTTATTGTTACGAATGGAACAGGACATGTTTTTGTTGATACCAATCCATTTACACAGGTAGATCTTCAAGGTTCAGCAAGAATTGCTGCAATGGTTGCATCCGATGTATTAGGGGTAGATGAGAAATCATATGATTTTTACTATATTATTGAAATTGATTCTCCAGTGATTGGAGGACCTTCGGCAGGTGGCGCATTGACTGTAGCTACGATAGCGGCTATGAATAATTGGCCTATAAAATCTGACATAGCAATGACTGGTATGATTGATCCTGATGAGACTATAGGTCCTGTTGGAGGAATTCCTTTTAAACTGGAAGCTGCAGCTTCTCATAATACAACTCTATTTCTAGTTCCTCAAGGGCAATTAATAGTCAATATAACTAATACTACTACTGTTAGAAGAGGACCTTTCATTACAACACAATCAAGAGTAGAGACTGTAGATCTGAATCAATTAGGCAAGAAATTAAATGTAACTGTAAAAGAGGTTGGCACGATACAAGATGCTGTTCTTGAATTTACAGGACATGATATTAGTAAACCGTCAATTAATCAAACTGTTTTCTCTACAGAATATCTTAAACTATTAGAACCTCTGGCGATGCAACTAAAAAATGAATCAAGAAATATGTACAATCAAGCATCTTTTATACAAAACGATTTAATTAAAAACGCTGAAGATAGCCAGAATAGAGCTGATGGATTAGTTAATGATAAGAAATATTATGCTGCCACTTCACTTTATTTTGCATCAATGGTAAATATTCTTACTGCTCAATGGGATAATGAATATAATCAGGAAAAAAATAAAGATCAATTTTTAGCAAATATTACTAATATCGTTGAAAAACAAATACAAAATTCAGAAAATGATCTCAACAAATCTAAGTCTGGAGGAATAAGTGATGTAGAAGTTATTGGAGCGGCTGAATCCAGAATCACGGAAGCAAATAATATTCTAGAAAATGTGAACAATCTCAACAATGCGAATGATATAATCTCATCGCTTGCTTTTGCATATGAAAGAGCTAGATCGGCTCAATGGTGGTTAACACTTGCAGTACCTACAGGAAAAATAATACCAGATGAAATATTAAAAGAACGCTCGGGTTGGTATCTAAGCCAATCACAATCAATTAGCACATATACCGATGCATTAATAACCGAAAGTGGGGGTCGCAGTACAGGTACCTTAACCGATACAACTCTCATTCAGAAAGAGATAGCACGTGGATATTATTCAGGTGCCCTATTTGATTCTCTTCAAACTATATCCAGATTAAGTACTGCTATAGGATTATTAGGTGTGAAAGATCCTTCGACTAGAGTAAAGCAAAGCGCCGGTTCTGCGCAAGATGCGATAATTGAGGTTAGATCCAAAGGTATTGAACCCACTCTTGCTGTGAGCGCCTTCGAATATGGAGGAACTTTGACCAATCCATTTAACGAGATAGTACAATATACTTATTCGAAAATGATTGCAAAAACTACAGAATCTCTATATTCTCGCGCATTACCAGGCAGTAATCAGACTGTATTAAACCCCAAAAATATATCCACTATTTCAAATATTAGTACAACTACAACAAAGAAAACCCCGGCTTTTGAGGCAATTATTTTGATCGCAGTTTTATTGTTATTAAGGTTAAATTACAAAATGCAACATTAAAGTGCAACAATACTCAGTGGAAATGCAGAGTACGGTGTTAGTTCATGTGGAACATGCCATGTTGATCCAAATGGCGGGGGGGCCGCGCAATGCTTACGGAATATCATTTCAGAACCAGCCTAACCACCGTGCTAATCCGAGTGCAGTCCTGATAGCAATAGGGGCACCTCCAAATGCAAATCCAACTGTTATAGCAACAGCCACAGCTACTCTCGTGCCTCCAGTAGCAACTACAACTCCCGCAGCCCCAGGATTCGGAATTGGACTATCCCTTATCGGATTATTTGCATTGTCTCTCCTGTCAAAACGAAATAATAAGTAAAATAATTGAATACACCAAATATCTAAGCATTGGTATAAATAATGTTTTTCTACTATGATGCCCAATATTGATTAATGAAAGACAAGAAAAAGGTCATATTCTGGTCTTTATTGCTTATTATAATCGTACTTTTAACCATATTGTTCGCTGTCAGGACTGCCCAAAAATATGAAACATGGAAACAGCATACGGATTACCTGAAAAGCGGTAACAAAACCATCCAGGACTGGATGACCGTTAATCTTATTGTGAATAGAACCGGCATCCCAAAAGTGCTCATCTATAATGAGCTTGGGATTAATAGCTCATTTACAAATGACAGGAAACATATCAGTAGACTTTGCCAGGAAAACAACATTAACTGCACGCAAGTCGTTGCTAGATTGAACAGTTTAGAGGATAAACCAGGAACATAATGTATGGATTTATCCTCGAATCTGCCTCTTTTCTATATGATCATAGCTCTTCTATCACCCTTTGGCATCCCGCTTGGAGCAACATTTGTGATCATAGCTGCTGGCTCGCTGTCCGGTACGATTGGAGATTATTTTTTCATCATATCCCTGATATTTTCCGGGTTGATAATAGGAGACATTGCAGCATATTTTACTGCATCACATTTTGAAAAAATTATTACTAAAAAATTGCACAACTACGAAAAAATCGAGAGAAAATATAAAAATGGAAAAGATTTATTTGATAAATACGGAGTTTGGGGTATATTCCTGAGCCGCTTTGTATTGCTCGGATTCGGCGCCCCGTTAAATTACGTCTCAGGATTCAGCAAATACTCGTTCAGGAAATTTTTTGCATATTCAGCCTCGGGTGAGTTCCTCTATGTTTCAATTTATGCATATATCGGCTTTGTTTTCAAAGACAGCTGGGTATCGTTATACGACCTGATAGTTGAGTTCCCATACCTCATACTGCTCATCTTTTTGGCAGTATTTGTTTATTACCAGTTGAAACGATACCTTTAGTTTATCGTTTGTTGTTTCTCTCTATATTCAGATGGCCTTTTCGCGCCCAGGAGATCAACAACAGAACAATTTATAATAACCTAAGACTTGACAGGATCCTTTGACATATAATCGTTCAGTACTCTAGAAACGTCAATTATTTCATCGCAGAAATCCTCAAATTCCCTGATAGTTTTCATGAATATTTCGAATGTTTCTTTGAAGTCTCCAGAATATATCACTTTAACTGTCGAAAGGATATCTTTCTGAACATATAGGGGTAGATCCTGGAAAATTTGAATGTCGAATTCATTACTCACCCTGCGCCTAAAGTAAGGGTGGCGGAACTCGATGCGGGCAAAAAATTGAGATTTTTTTTATTGAAAAGTGGTAAATACTAATCTCAGTCAGTACTACTCCAATGACAAGATAATATATATCGGTGCTACTATTAATATGATACATGCTCATGACATTAGATAAGAAATGGGCAGGTTTGGGAATGGGGGTTATTGGATTTAAAAAGTTTCTACCTGCTCATATAATTTGAGTAATTTTCCCTTGATGGGGGTTGAGTGTGAATGAAGAGGCTACTATGGCAAATGTTCGCAGGAACACGAGGCGGATATGACCGTGGGTTTATCCTTAAGAAGCTTACCGATAAACCTTATACTAAAAATCAATTAGCTGAAGCTTTGAATATCGATTATCAAACTACCAGTCACCATCTCGATGTACTTGCAAAAAATGGAATAATCACAAC
>JAGFND010000126.1 GCA_021409285.1 Candidatus Methanoperedens sp.
ACCTTAATTATGTATGCATGACAAGAATCGATGCCCTGGATAAGAATTTGTTAAAGACCATGAAGGAATCAGGATGCTATAGAATACATTTCGGCGTTGAATCCGGTTCGCAGAGGATCCTGGACAGCGTAGTTGAGAAAAAAATAAATTTAAAGCAGGTTAAAGAGGTTTCCACCTGGATGGATGAACTGGATATAATAAAAAATCCATTTTTCATGGCCAGCTTTCCGGATGAAACCCTGGAAGATGTTAGAAAGACTCTGGATTTCATGAGGGAAATAGGAGGGGAGCCTTCTTTGAGTTTTCTCAAAGTTTATCCCGGCACCAAAATCGAACAAATCGCCAAAGAAAAAGGTATCATCCCGAAGGATTTTTCCTGGGTAAATACATCCAAGGAAGCAGTTTTTTCAATCCCTGCAATACAGGGGAATGCGCCGATTTTTATTGATCAACTGAGCTGGGAAGAATTATCCGAAATTGCCATGATATGGAAAACAATGAGAAAGGATTATTCTTTGGTAAATCGATTTTTCAGTTTTATGAATAATGCAAGATCGTATCAGGACTTCATGCAAATTTTAGTTTTAATAAAAATATACGTTAAATTAAAAATACTTAAGAAATCTGTGATAAAATGACTGGAATTAGAAAAATGCCCCAGATATCTCTCAATAAGT
The DNA here is from genome assembly GCA_021409285.1 of Candidatus Methanoperedens sp. Taxonomy (GTDB): domain Archaea; phylum Halobacteriota; class Methanosarcinia; order Methanosarcinales; family Methanoperedenaceae; genus Methanoperedens. The sequence goes on from JAGFND010000126.1 coordinate 678, forward strand.
TAGAGGGCTCTGATCTGGATAAATATATGGGGAGAGTCGTAGGCAGTTCCAGCGTATATAACCTTCTTAAATATGAAATTCTTACATCGATTTTTGGAAGCATGCCAGGGGGAGCCGGGATATTTTTGAGAAAATATATTTATAAGAGACTGTTTTCTAATCCGGGTAATGTCACTTTCGGGCGATATATGACTATACGTCATCCTTCAAAAATATTTATTGATAAAGGCACAATTATAGATGATTATTGTGTATTAGATGCAAAATCAGAAAGAAATCCGGGGATCATTATTGGGGAAAAATGTCTCATAGGCAGGAACGCTACTATTTCTACGGGCTATAAAGGATATGTTAGAATAGGCAAGAATACGATCATAGGTGCAAGCTCACTGTTGCAGGGGCCTGGAGGCATTGATATAGGAGAAAACGTACTCATAGGGGATCAGACTGTCCTTAATGCAGGTAAACATATATACGAAGATCCTGGACTTCCAATATTAGAACAGGGGATTACTATGGAAGGGATATCCGTAGGGGATGATGTGTGGATAGGTACAGGAGTTATCGTTATTGATGGTGTTACCATTTCCAAGGGTTCTATCATTGAGCCAGGCAGTCTTGTTGATACCAATATACCGCCGTATTCTGTTTGTTCAGGTTCACCTGCAAAGATAATAAAATTCAGGAAATAATATGAAAAAATTAAGAATTTTTTACTATCCCAATGGCAAGACGTTTTCTTATGGTTATTTCAAAAATAGAGCTCTTGCCACTTACAGCTACTTTACCAGAAGTCCGACTAATTATGCATTTCCCACAAAACTCCATATAGAAATAACTAATGTATGTAACCTGGGATGCATTATGTGCCCCAGATCTTATATGAGCCGGAAAAAGGGCATGATGGATATGGAGTTATTTAAAAAGATCATCGACGAATCAAAAGGTAAAGTCGAGTTTGTATACCTCCATCTATTTGGAGAACCCTTGATGCACCCACATATTATCGACATGATAAAATATTGCAAAAATGCTGGAATTTTTACTGGCTTAGCTACAAATGCTACTTTGCTTAATAATGCTAAATCAAAAGAGATCGCAAATTCAGGCCTGGATTTTATGGTCATATCCTTTGATGGGGTTAATAAGGAAGAATATGAGAAGATAAGGCAGGGGAGTAGTTATGAAAAAACGTTAAAAAATATTAAAGGATTCTTACAGATCAAGGGTAGAAAACCACATACTGTTTTGCAACTTATTTACATGAATTTTACAAAGGATAAGATCAAAGAATACACTAACTTCTGGACTTCCTATAATATTGAAGCGGTGCGAATTAAACCTCTACAAACATGGAGCGGAGAAATTGAGAATATTAATGAACTATCCACAAAAGAATACTCTATGGGTGAAAAACCTTGTGACAGGCCATGGCGGCATCTTTGTATCCTGTGGGATGGAACGGCAACTCCATGTGAATTTGATTTTGACGGAGCATATCCACTGGGAAATATCAGGGAGAAGTCCATAGAGGAAATATGGAATAGTGATCGTGTTATTCAACTAAGAAAACTGCATATAGCTCAAAAAAGAAATGAAGTCAAGCTATGCAAGTCCTGCACTTATCAGGCTCCAAATATATTTGAAAATGTAGCTTTGACAATGCTTGATGTTTTGACAGCGACAAAATTAATATCTGATATGGGTAAATAATATGAAAGCACTTGTCACAGGTGGAACGGGATTTACAGGAAGGCATCTAATTGCAAGACTCATTAGTGAAGGGAATGAGGTAAGGGTTTTAGCAAGGAAAAAAGACCCGGAACTTGAAAAACTTCGTGTAGAGTTTATTTTAGGGGATATAACCGATAAAGAAGTAGTGTATAAAAGTGTTGAAAGAGTGGACAAAGTCTATCACCTTGCAGCAGTTTTTCGGGAGGGGGGAGGGATCCCAAACAAGGTTTTTTGGGATGTTAACGTTAATGCTACAAAGAACCTGCTTGAAGCCTCTCTGCAAAACGGTGTTGAGCGTTTTATCCACTGCAGTACCTGCGGGGTTCTTGGACATATCTCCAAACCACCTGCAAATGAGACATATCCTTACAATCCGGGCGATGAATATCAGCGTACAAAATGCGAAGCGGAAAAAATAGCCCTGGATTTTTTTCAAAAAAAGGGATTGCCGGGTGTAGTTGTAAGACCTGCTGCAATATACGGGCCTGGAGATCTGAGATTTCTAAGATTATTTAAGGCTATTAATGATGGGAAATTCATAACTGTAGGAAGTGGTGAAGTGCTAAATCACCATGTTTATGTGGATGATCTTGTTGAAGGAATAATGCTTTGTGCAAAGGAAAAGCAAGCGCTTGGGGAAATATATATTATTGGTGGTGAAGAGTATGTTACTTTGAACAAGCTAGTTTTTATGATAGCAAAAGAACTGAATGTACCCGTGCCAAAGATCCATTTTCCATTTTTCTGGCCTGTCTGGGCTGCAAGCTTTGCATGCGAGATTATCTGTTGGCCTTTTGGCATCAACCCTCCAATATTTCGTCGCAGGGCAGATATATTCAGAAAGAGCAGAGCGTTTGATATATCAAAAGCAAGGAAAGAATTGGGATTTAAACCTAAAATTGCTTTAAATGAGGGTATTAAGAAAACAGTTGAGTGGTACAGAAAAGAGGAATATCTGTGAAACAATATAAAAAAGTTTCAGTTATACTGCGCAATTGGAATGGCAAGAGATATCTTAAAGATTGCCTGAGTTCACTCAAAAAGCAGACCTATCCAAATTTTGAAATAATATTCGTGGATGACGGCTCTACAGACGGCTCAGTCGAATTTGTCCAGGAAAATTTCCCCTCAATAAAGCTAATAACAAACGAAAAACCTGATCTGGGTTGTCCGGCCTGCTCCAATATAGGTATAATGGCTTCCAGGGGAGAATATATAGCAACTTTAGATATTGATACTGAAGCAGAGCCCGATTGGCTTGAAAAACTCGCCAATGCTATGGAGTCAGAAAAAAACATTGGGATGTGCGGATCAAAGGTATTGAGCTTTTACGACCATAGAATTATCGACTTTGCCGGCCATCTTATATACAAAGACTTTAGCTTTATAGGAAGAGGGCTTAATGAGATAGATAATGGTCAGTACGATAATATAAGAGAAATATTTGGTCCGATGGGCGCATCAGCCTTATATCGTAGGACTATGTTAATGGAGATAGGCCTTTTTGACACCGATTATTATACTGCCCCTGATGATTTTGAGCTTGCATGGAGAGGAAGAATAGCTGGATGGAAATGTTTGTTTGTGCCAGATGCAAGAGTCTATCATGTACACTCAGCTATACAAGGCGCAGGTTCTCTCAGGAAGGCATATTATCATGAGAAAAACAGACCACTTATGATGATAAAAAATGCTCCCCTGGATATGATAGCCATGTCGCCTATCTACACTTTAATAAGATATTTAACTCTTGCTAAAGGAATGATGTCCGGAAAAGGTTCGGCGGGCAAGATGGCAAAGAGTCTCACAAAAAAAGAGATGTTAGCCACATTGATAAAAGCATGGGGTCATTCGTTTTTGGAAATTCCCCAGGCAATAAAGAAACGTCGTAAAGTGCAGACATTCAGAAAAGTAAGCAGGAATGAAATGAAAAAATGGTTCAAAGATAACGCAGCAAGAGCAAAAGATATTGCATTAAAAGTGGATAAAAATATCAATATTTAATGGAATAAGGAAATCTTAATGAAAATTCTGATGACTTCAATCTATTTTCCATGTGTAAATAAAGAATATGAAATTTTAACAGACAGATTGTTTGGCTCAAAATCTTGCGGTGGTGCTGAATCTTTTGTATATTCATTTATAAAAGAATTTTCTGATCACGATATTGAAATAGAATTATTTGCTTTTAATCCAAACTGCAAAGGTATCACAGTAAAGCATGGGAATATTAAAATTCATTATTTTAATAGAATATTTAAGGTTCCTTTTCTACATGGAAAATATATCCCACTGGATATAAGTGTCTACCAAACTATGTTCAACAACGATTTAATTCATTGCCAGGGATCTTTCTATCATCCATTAACTGCTTTGGTTTGTCTTTTAAAAATCTTCCATAGAAAACCAGTAATAATTTCCCATCATGCAACCCAGACTAATCTATCCGGTATATACAGGCTTAGAGATATTCTTGGATTGAAATTATTAAGATTTGCAGACAGAATAGTAATTCCGAGTGAAAATAGTAAAAGTTTATATGAAGATTACACAAATAAAATAGAAGTAATTCCCTTAGGTACAGTTATACCAAATTATAAATATAAAAATAAGAATGAACTGAGAAGATTATGGGGATTCCCAGAGGATAGACCTATAATATTATTTGTAGGACATTTGGCTCACTATAAAGGTGTATTCAAATTGATTGAGGCTTTTAAGGAGGTAAAAAGTAAATTGTCCGAGGCTATGTTGATAATTTCTGGTGATGGACCTGATAAAGAAAATTTAATAATGATGGCAGATAGATTGGGTTTAAAAGACTCAGTTGTATTTCTTGGGAGAACTATCCACAGTAAAATCTTTGAGCTCTACAGCCTTTCAGATTTATTGGTTTTTTTAAGTATTAAAGACAAAAAGTATCTGCCAGAAGGGGAAAGTTTTGGCATGGTTATTATTGAAGCTATGTTTTGTGGTTTACCAGTAGTTTCAACAAAAGTTGGCGCTCCGAGATACATCGTAGAGCCAAGTTTTGGTGTCCAGGTTAATCCTATTGATATAAATGAAATTGCAAATGCAATTCTTATTACCATAAATAATAAGACCCTGGTTAATGATATGGGAAAAAATGCTATCAAAATAGCAAATAAAAAATATAAAATAAGTAGGGTTGTTGACGATTATATAAATCTATATAAAAATTTGGCATAATCCTGTTTCATACCTTCCTGTAGTAGTCAAGCGTTCTCTTCAGACTTTCATGAAGTCCAATTTCTGGTCTCCATCCGGTTTCAACCTGAATTTTCTTATTATCCCCATACATTGTTGCAATATCATTTTGCCTGAATAGGTCAGGATCCGTAAATACATTTAACTTTCTGAATGAGTGTTCCATATATATTTCAAGGATCGACTCTATCGAATGCGGTTTTCCAGAGCAGATATTATATATCCCACCACTTCTGCTTTTTAATGCAAGAAAATAGAAAGCACTAGAAACATCTTCGATGTCAATAAAATCCCTTTGTGGACTCAGGTTACCGACTCGAACAGTTGGTTCATGTAAACCTTTTTCTATCTCCGCAATCTGTCTTGCAAACGATCCCACAGGGGTCCTGTCAGTCACGCCAGCTCCAGTTGTATTGAAAACCCTTCCTACAATTATATCGTAGCCCATATTTCTGAATGCCAGGGCAATATTCGTCCTGCAGCTCATGGATGCACCATAAGGTGATGTCGGGTTTGGCATAGACATCTCATCTACAGGTTCTTTTATATCCGTTGCCCCATATTCTGCAGCAGATCCAATAATGACGATCTTCGGATTCAATCCCATTTCCTTCACTGATTCAAGAAGGTTCAACGTTGTTTTAACATTCGCAGAAAAAAGGGATTTCCATCCATCAGCATAGGCTGTACCTGCAAAATGGAAAATATAATCTGGTGATATCTCAGATAAGACACATTTTACTTTTTCTTTCTTGGTCAGATCGCACTCCACATGGGTGAAATGTTTTGCAGTATTGAATGAACGGTCAATCCCGTAAACCTCTGCATTCGGTTTTTTTTCCAGAAGGAAATTCAGAAAATTCCTTCCAACGAAGCCGTTGATCCCTGTGATTAGTATTTTTTTATGATTCATCTGGTAGGAATTGTTCCTTGTGATGTTCGAATTCATCCTGTGCGATTTGATAATCCTCAACTCTTCCTATATCAAGCCAGTAGCAATCGCTGGGATAGCAATATATGTTTTCGCCCTCCTGTTTCATTCTCATCATAAGATCTGGCAGCCCTATGGACTCATTCTTGCCGATGTAATCTCTACACCTCAAGTTCAGCACATTTACCCCCATACTTACAAGGAATTTGTATGCTGGTTTTTCTATATATTTATCAAGCTTGAAATCCTGGCTCATCTCGATGACCCCATAATCGATCTTCGTCTCACGCTTGTGCAGGCTTATGGTCGCGATACCTTTTTTCTGTGTATGGAAATCGAATAGACGGCTGTAATCGTGGGTGGTGAGGATGTCCCCATTCATCACCAGGAAATTTTCCCTGAGATTGTCTATCAATCCCAGGGCGCCTGCTGTGTTCAT
>JAGFND010000127.1 GCA_021409285.1 Candidatus Methanoperedens sp.
GGATCTTCTCGGGTGTGCCCTGATAATCATGGATTATTGTTGAAATCGCATTAAAGTCTGATATTTTATTATTTACCATGAATTCAAGTACCTTTTGCCTGTTCACAAGTTCATTCTTCAGATCTGAAAGGTTCCAGCCTCGTCTAACCATTATTTCGTTCAGAGCCTTCGACTCTCCTACTCTCATGAATTTATCGGTCAGCGGGTCCCATACAAAAATATCGTTCGTTCGTATGTTCCTTGTAGTCGGATCAATATCAGTGATCTCAACTAACTTCATATTTCGCCGCGCTCTTTTTCCTTTGACGTATGTCTGGGCCTGGATGCTTATGATATTGAGTGCCTGGATCATCGTCCTTGGAACACTGATGGGCGGGTTCTCAAGCCGGTGAATGGCGCTTGATACTGAATCCGCATGCATTGTGGAGAATGTGGTATGTCCTGTGCTCATGGCCTGGAAGAGTGTAAGTGCTTCTTTTCCTCTTACTTCGCCAACCAGCAGGAATTCAGGACGCTGTCTCAGGGCCGCTCTTAACAGCTCGTACATATCGATACTTCCTTTACCGTCTGCTGTGAAAGAATCTCTTGTTGTGCCGGGGATCCAGTTGGGATGAGGTAATTTTAGCTCTCTTGTATCTTCAAGCGAGACGATCTTTGCCTGTATCGGAATAAAAAGTGAAACAGCATTAAGAGAAGAGGTCTTGCCTGATGCAGTACCGCCGGCAAAGATAAGGCTTTTATTATTCTCGATGCAAATCCATAGATAGGCCATTTCTTCTGCTGAGAATGTACTCCAGTTAATAAGGTCAATAGGGGTTATCGGGATCTCACTGAACTTTCTAATGGTGAAAGTGGCCCCACGGGAAGTCACTTCCTTTCCAAGCGTCATCTGGATACGCGATCCATCTGGCATCGTGGCATCTACCATCGGTTCAGCTACAGATATATGTTTCCCACAGCGCTGAGCGAGCCGGATAACGAAAGAATTCAGATCAGCTTCGTTGAAATAGATATTTGTAGGGATATTCGTGTATTTTTTATGATAAAGATATATAGGAATATCATGACCATTTGCTGATACATCTTCTATCCTATTATCATGCATCAATGGGTCTATCTTTCCGAAATATATGAAATCTCGCCTTGTATAATACATTACTTTCTCAAGCGTCGTCGGGGTTATGTCTATAGCATAATCTTTGACAAGTTGTTTTACCTTATTTGTCAGGATCTTATCCTTATCTTCTTCGCTCTTTATATCTTCAACAAGAAGGACATCTTTGAGCCTGTCTTTTATCTCTTTCAGGAACAGGTCTTCAAATTCAGAAAGTGCAGGTTCGGCAACATGATACTGATACGCATTGTTTTCCGGATTAAGAAGGATTACAACAAATGCATAGGGCTCATTTACCCAATAGCGTTCCAGCTCATTGTGCCCCGGGATACCATCAAAAGTGACAAGCGGGCCATGTAATGCTATATCATACATTTCGAGAGAATCTGTTTCTTTGGTGAAATATGCCTTGAGTTTTCCAAATAAGGATTGCAGCGGTTTTTCATTCAGGGCATCAGATTGTATATCTTTAAGCTTATTGATCCGGCTTTCAACATCTGATAGCAATTTGTCTTCAAGTATCTCAAGGACCGCCTGTTTTTCTGGTGTCAACTGCTCTTTTATGAGGGTTCTTGTATCGTCTTTATCCAATCGTGCCATGAGACCCTGAGAATCATCGGTTGTTATTATTTTTTCTTCTTCAATGATCTTTGGAGCTTCCTTTTTTTTGGTCTTCTTACCTTTATTTTTTCCGGATTTCCTGGATGATAAAAGGCTCAATACTTTTTCCAATTCAACAGAAATGTCGTTCAGATCCTCATGCTTTTTTCTCGCATTGCCAAGGAGACTCTCCAATTCATTATAAGAAGGAACTTCTTTATTTAACTCAGACAGCTTTTTCTCATACTCATTTAGCTCATTTCTTTGTCTTATTGCGATTAACAATTTCTTTCTGAAATCCTCGATGTCAAGAGATGGTTTATCCGAAACTATTTCATTTAGAAAATCCTGGATGCATGTGTCATCAAATGGTGTTGGTTTTTCAAGAAATTGACGCACACGCTTGCGTATTTCATCCATAGTAGCTCAACTTTTCAAATCTTTATCTTCTTGAAATCTTCGATGTCCTCAGATAGACGAGTCAATTCTTCACCCGTGATAGTTACCCGGTCCCTTAAGTCGTCCAGTTCCTTTCTCAATTGTTTGATCCTGATGTTCATTAGATACATAATAAAGAATGATACAAATAATATGATAACAAGCATTATTTCAATTGGAACCATTTTATTTTCCTCCGAAGATTGACCTGGCAAGTCTGTCAACGAAGGTATCTTTGTCAACCTTTGTGTTGATCTCTTTATACTTTTCACCTGCAAGAAGTGCTGCAACTCTCATGAAGGCAATAGATGCAGGGGATTTTGGAGATCTTATGACAATGGGTACCTTAAAAGCAGCAGAACGTCTTACATTAGGATCTTCAGGTATCATTTCAAGTACTTTCAATCCAAGGAGTTCTGATACTTTATTGCTGCTGATCTCAGTTTTTTCAAAAATGGCGCGGTTCAGGATAACCCCTTCCACAGTGCGCCCCAGCATTTCAGTAAGGGCTTTTGTTTTTAAGGCATCAGCCATTGAAGCAAGTTCAGGATTTACAACAAGAATGACCTTATCGGCAACAGCAAGCGGGATTACTCCGTCTTTGCTTATGCCTGCTGGCGCATCAATCAATACAAAATCCATCCCTTCTGTTATCTTTATCATAACCTGTCTTAAAGCATCAGGATTGGAATTCTGGAATCCTTTCAACGAAAGGCCGCTCGGGACGACCTTGAGACCAGCCGGTCCTTCATAAATAGCTTCTTCTATTTTTGCAGTTCCGCTTAATACTTCATGAAGGGTAATTTTATTCTTTTCAAGCCCGAGGAGAAGACCAAGGTTCGCCATGCCAATATCTGCATCAAGAGCGATCGTTTTTTTCCCATACATCGCAAGAGCAGTTCCCAGATTCAACGTTACCGTAGTTTTACCTGTTCCTCCTTTTCCTGAGGCAATCGTATATACACGAGCAGTCATGTTTTCCCTTCTACCTGGAACAATTCGATCTGATCATCATTATTATTTATATTATCATTATGGGTTTATAACTTTATTGATACTTTTGTCATATAATAATGATGATAATAATCATTGTGACAACTTTAAATAGTATCAAACCAATGTATTAATTGCAATGTTGGAGAGTCTATGACAATAGCAGAGGAGTTCATGAATTACTGTATCCAGGTACTTGAGGCAGACTTTGGACAATTGTCAGGCAATATTGTAAAAGGGGTCAGGGTGAAAAAGAACCTTACCGAGAAATCCGAAATGATTGATTTCCAGAAGTTCATTGATATGATGGAAGTGAACATCAGCGTTTTTTCCGGAAAATATAAGGCCGCTGAAATTTGCAATAAATCCCGGGCGAAAGCAATAGAACTTATGGAAAAACAAAAAATAATTGAAATACCGATGAGTGCTGATATTGAATGGGAAATGAATGCTTTCCTGGCAAAAAACAGCCTCCCGACAGAGGGAGATGTAACCGATTATGCGAAATATCTCGCTTTGAAATATAAGGGCAATTCCAAAACGGTTGAAAAGGGCCTCATTGAAAATATAAGAAATTATGTCAAGATGGCGATCAGCAGCAAAAAGATAAATGAGGAAATTAGCAATTTCCTTGACAGATTCCCACATCCATTTGAAAAAGATGTCTCTGATTTCATAAACTATATCCGGCTGGAAAAATTGATCTTCCAGGAAGATTATGTAAAGGAAGCGATCGAGAAAGAAAGATTATACCGTAAATTCCATGGTGAACAGTTACCAGAAGAGACCGCGACTGAACTTGATCAGTTCATCGACATAATAAAAACAAAGGATAAAAGAGATATCAGTAAAACAATGAAACAGCATGAGATCAGCTATCTCATAAAAGATGACACACCAGATGATATTCTACCTGATTTTGCTAACCTGACGCTACCAGACGAAAGTGATATGAAGAGCACGCTTGAAGGAATGGGTTTAAAACATCTGATTATGAAGCAGTGAGGCCAGGCATTATAATCATTATTACTATAAGTATCTACATTTTTAAATAATAGGAATCAATTAATATAGCTAAGGACAAATATCATATGATACTATATGAAAGACACAACTATTGAGCAACCTGATAAAAATGACGAACAAATCGCAATATTATTTATTTATTTAGACAAGTATAGTAATATGGATGAAACTAAAAGGTATCTTAAGAATTTGAACTCAATTACTCCGATAGATCTCAATATGCATCTTGATGGATGCAACATATCCCTTCAGCGTCATTTCCTCCGTATGTCTGAAGGTTTGCTTTTGACTTGATTCTCTTTCCAGGTATCTGAAAATATGAATCAAAAGGATTTTATAGCATTAATTAAAAAGAAAGATATGGCCTTTGCAGATAAACCTATACCACCAATCCTATTTTTTCTGCAAAGGCTTCTATATTTCATATATTTAAATGACTTTTCCCAAACTTTGCCCAAACCCGTGCGCTTCGCTTGAAATAAAAAAATCAAAAATGATCCTGTTTTATTTCGAAAAGCTGGAATATCCTGATTATGGCAATTGTAATTATAATGGCTATAATGGAGTTGTAGACCACTATGGGAATTCCCAGGACAGGATTTACTATGAGGCCTCCGAATATCATATAAAGACCAAGACCGATCCCGGCATGGATGAATCTTTTTCCGGCTTCTTCTCCAACGATCGCGCAGAGTTTTTTTGATAGATCAAAGAAAGCATATGATGATATCATAGCACCCAGAAATCCCATGGTATATCGCTGGGCAAGGTCAACCGTCTCATAATTTAATCCATTATTGCTGTTTGTGAAATCGATCCCGATAAAAATCAGAAGCCAATAATACATCCATATGGCACCAAGGGGTATTCCTCTGATCCATCTGTATTCTTCAATACCCGAGGATAGGACATTTACTCCGAATGACAGAAGGGCTGCAAAAGAGCCTGATATAAGTAGAAGCCTGATAAGGTCAAATATCCAATAAGGCTGCCATGCAAGGAATCTTGGGATTTCGGAATATTCCCCAAGTCCATGAAGAAGGCCAAATATGGCGAGATACTTGAAATGATTCATCATTTCGATGTGTGAGATCCTCTTGTACCAGAATGCCATAATAAAGAACATCGCAAGGAAACTTGTACCATTAATAAGGTAAACTACCAGTTTGACCTGATTATCATTCCAATCTACCATAATATCCTCCTTTGAAAATGTTTATATTCTATAGAAGTCTAACCTTTAGCAGGTTGAGGAACATCGATGCTGAATATTTTAGGCTAAAAGTTGATCCCTCTTCATGCTTCCATTCCACGGGAACCTCTTTGATTCGAAAGCCTTCCCCCTTTATCCTCCAGAGTAGCTCCACGTCGAACTCGAACCCATTTGTTCTCATCACAGGAAGTATCGTCTGGACGACTCTCTTCTTGAACACTTTTGCACCGCATTGAGTGTCTTTTATCCCGATATCGAACATAAGGTTCACAATCAGGTTGAACACGATGCTTGACACCTTTCTTTTCAACGGCTGGTGGAAAACAATCCTTGAACCTTCCACCCTTCGTGACGCGATAGCGCAGTCTGCACCGTTCAGAGAATTTATTAATTTCTCAAAATCCGAAGGTGATACTGATTCATCCGAATCCACAAATCCCACCAGATCTCCTCTTGCTTCCTTAAAGCCCGCAAGTATTGCACCGCCTTTTCCCAGACGTGCAGGGAATTCAAGCAGCCTGATGTGTGAATCATTTAACATCCTGCTCCTCACAATCTCGGCTGTATTATCATTTCCATCACATATTACGATAAGCTCAAAATCATATTTTTTTCCAAAAGAATCTGAATATGAATCAACAACTCTGCTTATTCTTTTTTCTTCTTGATATGCCGGGATGACTAAAGATAATTTCATTTGTATATTTTTAATTTATCTGTGAAAAAGGAAACTCATATTTTGGTTACTCCTATAATATGTAAGAAGATTCGATGCATTAAATTCAAAACATTCGGATTTATTGATTGTATGATATTCTCCCGAAGATGTATTTTTATAAGTAAGAGTTGTATTTATAGAACTAATGAAAATATCCCCATATGTGCCATATATTAGAGTGGTTTTTGATAAATTGATATTTGCGGCCCTAAGCATTGGTTTTACAACCCATATTTCAAGACCCGGACTATTGAGATATGGTGAATGTAATTGGTCTTTATATCCATATATCCTTATACCATTATTTGGTTTTGCATTTGATAAATCTGTTGCATTAATGTATATACAACTATATTGAGTCAATTGGTCTGAATTATCAATTATAGAATGATCTACACTCTCTTGTATTATACCACTTGTTATCCAATTGATATATAATCCCTGGTTCACTATCAAAAAAAGAAAAATTACGATATATTTTAGATATATAAGATTATATTTTTTAGCAAAGCTTTTTTTAGCAATCAAATTAATTAATATTGCTAATAGTAGAGAAATGAAAAAATCAATAAATATAACATGCCGTGAAGCGATATAACCTCTTATTGTAATTGGAATGTAACTGGGCGGTTACCAAACGGATATAATTCTTATTGGTAGATATAAATATGTTAAAATTACTTAGTCAGAAAATTATTTAAGTCAATAAAAAAGATGTATTTTATAAAAAATAATGTTACTAAAATATTTAATATTTATATATTATATATAACATTTATATATACAATGATAGCTTAAACTATTCAAACAAACAGTTATTCTAACACTTCTTATTCAATCGCTCTAAATCAA
>JAGFND010000128.1 GCA_021409285.1 Candidatus Methanoperedens sp.
AACATATAAGGAATTTTATAGTGAATGGGTGAAAACGTTACGGAACAGTTTCGGAAAAATGTATAAAATTCCGACTCTGGAATCCAATAAGGAAACCTTTGAGAAACTCCTGGTTAGCGCAGAGGAAACGAAAAAAATCTACAGTTCATGGATTGCCGAATTAGAGGAGAATTCGAGGGCGACCCGCGAGGTACTCCAGGGCGAACCAGATCCTGCAAAATATACAGAAGGCTATGATATGTGGATCAAGTCGTATGGAAAAATGCTTAATATACTTCATACACTGCCATTGCGGCAAAATATGAAGGAGATATTTGAGAACATCACAGGCATGCCTGATATATATTCAGAGGCATTTGAGCAGATATCAAAAATATGGATAGATTCATACGCGAAGCTATATGTGCCGTATATTGACTCCATGTTGAAGGTTTCTGCGAAATCAGCAGAGATCTCCCGGGGGAATGCGAGCCCGGAAGCTTATATGGAATTTTTTACCTTATGGATGAATACCTATCAGGAGACAAATAAAGAATTTTATAATCTCTGGGAAAAAATATATGGAAAGGCGTTTGATAACTTCTTTAAGAACACACCTGCATTCAGCCCGTTTAAGGAGATTATGGAGCCTGTAAAGAATGCGGCAAAGATATACACAGATACGTTTACCAGCATGTCAAATATCTGGGTAAAATCGTATAACACCTCCAAAGAAGCAGTTTAAGCTTTCGAAATAATTGGAGATGCAGCTCGGGGCTTACGCATCGCCGCCCTGGAGCCGCAACTCTTTATAAATTACATTGTCGCCTAGAAGTGATTCATGATAAAATCCCTGATAGTTCTATGGCTACCCAAACGCATAACGATATTTTTTGTAGCTTTGACTATTTGCACATCAAAGAATCTGGTTATAACCAGCGAAGCCACAAATACGATCATGCCAATAATAAGTGCCTCAGTAGTCCCTATTGTACCAAAGTATGATACAAAACCCAATGTAATTAACGTACTTATGAGAGCCATGAGGAAAGATCTTATGATGAAATAGAGTCTCTGCAACCACGTAGAAAGCAACAATACCTTTATCACAGCTCTTTTTTCGATAACACCTTCAGCTCCAGATGAAACACTTTCTATCTCCTGTAATATGCTGTTTGTATAATGAAGATCTGACAGTTGTAATATCGTTTTTGCATAATGAACATCGGCTAAATCCCTGGAACTTGCCGTTTCAAGCTCCATCATAATCCTGTGAGCTATTTTTTCTATTTCATCATGTGTACTTGATCTTGTTATTCCCATTTCTTTTCCTCTTGATATGCTTTTATAAGTCCTCTCATATTGCATATAGCAATTCCAAAAATAAAAAGATAGGAAAGCAACTGAATGGTATTGGCACTATAACCTCATTCAGACCTCCCTTAAATCGTCGGAAATTATATTTTTTTTATGTAAACCCTCAGGTTGAACCTGCTATAATGGCCTACGCCCTTCGATGATTCTGAGCAGTATCAAGATGATAGCAATGACCAGCAATATATGGATTAAGCTACCAACTGCACCGAGCGAAAAGCCCAATATCCAGAGGATCAACAGAATCACAACTATTGTCCATATTATATCCAGCATCTAACCTCCTTAAACATGTTATTTGAACCGAATGTTTATAATACTTTCGCTTGTTTTTGGCTCTCTACATAATTTACATAATCATGGATATGTATATATACTAATTATCCTAATATATTAATTGAGATCGGGGAGTTAAAATAACGATTTTCAAAATAATAAGCCACGTTTTAACCCCCTCCTCTTCTTTTCAATAATTGCGGTTGAATTCTGTTCCAGTTGTATTAGTTCAAACGAGCGGGTGGGAGTGGGAGTGGGGGGTTAGTAAAAAAGTTTGCCGACCCGCTCGTTAATTATCATTATGATCATAATAGAATATATACTTTTCCATGATAAGTATGAGGAGGTATATTTTGAGATTTTTCCACTTCAGATATACCTGACTTTAATACACATACAAATTCCCATATGGCCGAAGCGACAGCGGTACAAGTTTTGTAAACTTTTCCTTCATGATCTCATTAAACTCAAAATTAAAGCAGTCACAAAACTCCTTGAGATAACCGCTAATGAGTTTAGTATCCTCTTCACTCAATTCAAGACAACACACTTCTTTTCCAAGATGATACGGGTCAACTTTTCCCCGGATGTACATTACACCCCCATGCATGCCTGTTCCGACATAATCGCCAACAAGCGGGCTCTTGCCATTCATGCCAAGAAGTATCATTATTCCACCTGCCATGTATTCGCCGAAAAAGTCACCCGCCGTTCCGCCAGCAATAATGACAGGGATCTGTTTCTTATATTCTTTCATGTGGATGCCCACACGGTAGCCAGCATCGCCTTTAATGTACAATTTTCCGCCTCGCATCCCGTAACCGATGATATCTCCCACATTGCCATGCACGATGATCTCCCCTGCATTCATGGTGTTCGCGATACCGTCCTGGGCATTCGCATTTACAATGACTCTTGGCCCGTTCATAAATGCCCCAAGGTCATTTCCTGGTGTACCGTTAATGGTTATTTTCACATTTTCATTCATCCCTGCGCCAATGTACCTCTGCCCCCCAACATTATCAAGTTCGAATTCTTTCTCACCTGATGCCACAGCATCACGTATCATCTTGTTCAACTGTCTGTAATGCATGCCTTTTGCATCGATCTTCATAAAGCGTCACGTCCCTTTATGTCGTATTCACGTATGGCTCTGCCATACGCGTCATTAAAATTGATCATCAATATCACTGTCCTATTCCTGCATGTTTGATCCCCAGGATGTCAAGCGTTTCCTGATTCAATCCAACCCCTCTCAAACGTTCCCTGCTGCCACGCAGCGATTCGATCGCATTTATGCCGAGTGAGCCAAGCACTTCCTGTATTTCATGGCCCCACGCAGAAAGCAGATTGCACAGCCTGTCGGCACCAATTTCAGGATTCAGCCGGCGCACAAGTTCTGGCTTCTGGGTGGCAATGCCCCATGCGCAATTCCCTGTATAGCACTTCTGGCACACACGGCAGCCCATTGCGATAAGTGACGCCGTGCCTATTACACATGCATCTGCCCCGAGCGCAATAGCCTTAACCACATCCGCACTCTGTCTGATGCTCCCTCCAACAAGAATGGATGCACGGTTGCGTATGCCTTCCTGCCTCAGCCGGTCATCCACGGCAGCAAGGGCAAGTTCAATCGGGATACCAACATGGTCTCTAATGATCATGGGAGCAGCGCCGGTACCACCGCGGAACCCATCGATCATGACTATATCCGCACCAGCTCTTACGATACCGCTTGCTATGGCTGCGACGTTATGCACCGCAGCGATCTTGACAGATACCGGTTTTTTATAATCTGTTGTTTCTTTGATCGCATATATTAATTGTGATAAGTCTTCTATCGAATAAATATCATGATGAGGCGCCGGTGAAAGTGCATCAGTTCCAACTGGTATCATGCGCGTCTTTGAGATATCTTCGCCTACCTTTTCACCCGGCAGATGTCCTCCTATCCCTGGTTTTGCTCCCTGTCCGATCTTTATTTCAACCAGAGCACTGTTATTCAGGTATTTACTTGTAACACCAAACCTTCCTGATGCAACCTGCACAATTATCCTGTCAGTATATCCTGCAAGGTCTTCATGAAGACCGCCCTCACCTGTATTCATAAGAGTCCCCATGCGCCTGGCTGCCATCGCAAGGGCCTTGTGAGCATTCAGGCTGATAGCCCCATAAGACATTGCAGCAAAAACTATGGGGATGTCCAGTTTTACCTGCGGGGCAAGCTCTGTCCTTAAGCTTATATTTCCATTCTCTCCATCGAACCACAAAGATTCGGGCTTTGCACCCAGGTACGTGCGAAGCTCCATCGGTTCACGTAGTGGATCGATTGATGGATTTGTTACCTGGCAGGCATCTATAAGCATATGGTCCCAGTAGATAGGATACGGCTTCGGATTTCCCATACCTATGAGTATTATGCCGCCGCTTTCTGCCTGTTTCAGGATATTCTTCCTGATCTCAGGTGACCAATTATAACCATCTTTATAATCCAGCGGATTTTCTCTTATCGTGATAGCATTTTCAGGACAGAACGTTGCGCACCTGTGGCATGCAACACAAAGCCTGTTATTAGGAATGACCTTATCCTTGAATTCAATCGCGCTGAAGCTACAATTCATTACACAGCGCTTGCATTTTCTGCACTTTTCATGGTCAACGTCAACATTGAATTCGGCAGGAAGCTGGGATGCCATTATTCCACCTCAGCCCTCACCATGCCTATTACTGCTGTTCCTGCCCTCGGACTCCACACAGAATCAAGGTCTTGCGCGATCTCCCTGATCGCCGATTCTTCGGAGGCCATATAAAGCATGTCATCCTTTCGGGCTGCTGTCATTGGCCGCAGTTTTATCCTGTCGTTCAGGCCGATCATACCCCGGCTGTGGCCGATTATCACGCTGAAAGGACCGTTCAGAAGCGAACTTCCGTAGACCTGTCTGATGGCGGTTGCGATCTTTTGTTGCTCAGGTTCCATCCTGTCAATGTCCTTCCAGAAAGGTGAAGCAAGTGCAAGTATTGCTTTATCAACAGGAAGCTTATGCCTCCTGACAAGAAGATCAAAGAGATAAGCTATTACCTCGGTATCAGTCCTTAATTCAAGCTTATAGCCGAACATCTCAAGGTAGCGTTTATTGATGCCATATGAGGATATTTCGCCATTGTGCACAACAGACCAATCAAGGAGCGTGAACGGATGAGCTCCCCCCCACCAGCCAGGTGTATTTGTCGGGAACCTCCCATGGGCAGTCCAGATGTATGCGCTATATTCTTCAAGTTTATAGAACCTTCCAATATCTTCCGGATACCCTACACCTTTAAAAGCGCCCATGTTCTTTCCACTTGAAGCAACGAACGACCCTTCGATCTCAGAATTGATCTTCATGACAGTCTTTGTGACATAATCGCGCTCACTGAGGAACTCAAGTTTGTTCTCCGGCACTTCAAGGAAATATCTCCAGAGAATAGGAGGATTTGATATGCCATATCCCTTCTGTGTCGGGATAACTTCGTCTTTATCCACATTGAAATAGTCCTTGAAGAACTCTTCCGTGGCTTCTTTTGCCCCGGCATTATCAAACATCATATGGAAAGCATACATGTCTTTGCGTTTTGGATAAATACCATAGGCTGCAAAGCCTCCGCCAAGCCCATTCGAGCGGTCGTGCATGCAGGCAATGGATCTTATGATCTCCGTGCCGTCGATGCGTCTTCCGTTTTCGCTCATCATCCCGGAGATCGCGCATCCGGAAGGTATTCCATCACACTTCATTTTTTTCTCCTTTCCTATTAATATGATCAAGTAATTTCTTCAAATCTTCTGTCCCGCAGATGGGCGGTTCAGTCAGTTTCAATTTCTTTCTGACGGATGTGGGCTCTCCGAGTCTTCCTTCTTTCTTGAACATCTCTATACTGGCAGAAAAGCCTTTTGGATATTTTCCTTTTTCTATAGCCATATGCTTTAGCTTATCAAATATCTTATTCATGCCCATTTTCTGTGGGCAGAGTTCATAACATGTATAACAATCCACGCAACGCCAGATATCATGTGAGTCTATCACTGCCTCAAGGTCACCCGCAAGTAACCTTCCGATTATCACATTGGGATTAAAATCAGGATTTATCTTTACGACAGGGCAATCATTAACACAGGCAGCACACTCGTAGCATTTGCGGACTGAATTCAGGTCAATTACATCCTTGAGAATCTTCAGATAATTGAACTTCTTGTCCCATTTTGCGAGGAATTCAGCAGCGTCTATCCTGTGCATTTCCATTCCAAGTTCCCGGGGAGTGAAACCCATTGCAAGTCCCAATAATTCCGGGTAAAAAAGTATTGGAACGTTCAGTTTTTCACCGCTTTTTTGCATGAGATACTGCCGGGAATCATACTGCATGAAGCATGATGGGCATGTGAGAGAGATCGCATCTGCCTTTTTTGTGACCTCAAGCAGTTTCATTCGCGCAAGTGCCGTGGCTTCTTCAGGCTCATCAGCCGTGTTCAGGTTGCCGCCGCAGCATAGCATCTTTGTCTCATATTCAATGCTCTTTGCTCCAAGTGCTTCCAGAAGGGCATCGAATTTCTTTGGTTTATTTGGGTCATCGAAAGTTATTGCTGAACTGGGACGGAGCATGTGGCAGCCATGATGGGCAGCGATTTTCATTCCATCGAACGGTTTAATGATCTGCTGTTTTATTTTAGGGATACCAATTTCATCATGAAGTACTTCAACAAGATGTTTTACATGGATAGTTCCCGTGTATATTAGGCCAGATGATGAAAGGATCATGTTAACTTCCGCACGAAGACCGGGATTTATCCGCATTTCGACTTCGACAGATTTTAAAGTGCTATAGCAGCCGTTGCAGGGAACAAGCAGGTCATGGCCTGCTTGTTCTGCAAGTGCCAGATTCCTGGCCGCAGTTACATACCATGCCATGTCGCCAAGTGGTTTGATTATGCTTTTCGTCGGACAGCACGTTGCACCCTCAAGATCATGCAGAAGGCAGCCGAGCTTTGAAAGAACAAGCCGGGTTGATTTTTCCATGAAAGGAAAACGCGCCGGGATAAGGCAGCCTAGAAATAGAGTATATTCGGACATTTTTTTCTCTCGTTGGGGAAGCTGACGATAGTTATATTACTATTTAAACCTTACTCAGTAACAGGCAAGATACTG
>JAGFND010000129.1 GCA_021409285.1 Candidatus Methanoperedens sp.
CTTGAGGACGCTGATAGTGTTCCGCAGCGTCAAGAACTGGTACACCGATGCAGCACTCAGGATGAGTATGGAAGCACCGATTACGAAGAACGCCTCACGCGGGTCGAATATGCCGGCGCTCTGGGTGCCAAAGTAGCCCATTAAGGCCACGACGACAAGGCCCGCAATGACCAGCCCGCCCAGCAACGAGTAGGGGTAACTGATTTCTTTCACTTTGACCCCTTGCCTGATCTCTTGCTTTTCTTGCTCAGTATCTTTATATACGTTTACCTTACTATTTTCCATCTTCACAATAAATTCATCAGTTTTAACCTTGTTTATTGTTAATGTTACCTTGGTGTTTTCATTGTTAAGTCTTAGTGAAAGATTATTTTTTTCAGTAGATATTCTTATTTCATTGTTATCGATTTTTTCAATTTTTGCTGTTCTAACCCAATCGACACCATATTTCTGTTCCAGAAACTCTATGAGTTTTCCATTATCTTTTCCCGGAACATTGTCCCAACTAAATAAATACATATTTTACACTCCTTGCTTGATAGCACTTATTTACAGAAAACAATCGTTTCCAATAACACGAAAAATGTATTAGAAAACAACTGTTTCCCCCATTATTAATATATACATTATCATATATAAACTTTTTGGGATGCCAATGCACGGACTTGAAATATCAAAACGAAATAATCATTTTGGGGCCTTTCGCGGCTCCAGGCTGCGAAAGACCATAGCCACCCCCAGGATATTTCCCTTATCATCTTTAATTGAATTAGTGCTAATATCGATTGGTATCTCCGTTCCGTCCGGGGCATGGAGCAGGGTTTCATTCTCCTTTCCTGTTCTTTCAGTGACTATGTTTAGGACTTCCTTCAATGGTTTCCCTTCCGCCAGATCCAGCTTCCATCCTGTATTTGATTGTGCGACTGTATTCATGAATAGCACACAGCCTTTTGAGTCAGTTGCGATCACACCATCACTGATGCTATTGAGCGTTACGGAGAACCACTCACTCCTCTCCTTTAATTTCCTTTCCATATCATGTTTGAATAGAGAAATTTCAATAGCGACCTGCAATTCTCTTTCTTTGAACGGTTTAATTATATATCCGAACGGTTCTGTTATCTTTGCCCTGAGCAGGGTTTTTTCATCCGAATAGGCAGTGAGATATACAACAGGAATATTAAAATTTTTGTGTATTTGCCCTGCAGCTTCAATTCCATCCATTTCACCCTGAAGCACAATATCCATAAGCACCAGGTCAGGTAAATATTCCTCTGTCTTCCTGATAGCCTCATCTGCGCTTGATGCTGTTGAAACAACAAAATACCCCATTTTATTCAGCTTTATTCTTATAGATTCTGCCACAATAGCTTCATCTTCGACCACAAGTATCTTCGTTGCTGCCATCACTTCACTTCCCTGAACCTGATCCTGAATTCAGTCCCTTTGTTCTTGTTCATTGTTATCTCACCATGCAACTGGTTTTCCACCAGTATGTTAACAATATGAAGGCCAAGAGATTCGGTTTTTCTAAAATCAATTCCTTTGGGAATGCCAACACCGTTGTCCCTCGCCAAAAGTTCTATTATATCATCACCTATTGGACGCAGGGATATTTCAATTTCACCTTTTTTCCCGGCAGGAAATGCATGTTTCAGGGAATTCGAAACCAGTTCATTGATAATCAATCCACAGGGGATCGCAGCCTCAATTCCCATAGAAATATTTTCCGCATTTACGTTCAGACTAACTTTGCTTTCAGTTATCCCATAGGATTCAAAAAGGCCGCTTGCCAGATCATCAACATATTCTTTGATATCAATTTTTGATACGCTTTCGGATCTATAAAGTTTCTCATGAATAAGGGCCATGGAATCAATCCTGTTCTGGCTTTCTTTTATAATTCCACTGACTTTTTCATCATTGCTGAATTCTTCCTGAAGCATCAATAAGCCTGAAATGACCTGCATGTTATTCTTTACCCTGTGGTGGATCTCACGCAGCAGTATTTTTTTTTCCTCAAGAGATTCTTTCAGCTGTGCAGTACGTTCCTGGATACGTAATTCCAGCTCATCGTGCGCTTTGAGCAGAGCCTCCTCCGCCATCTTTTTTTCGGTTATATCCCTGCCAATTATTGAGACGCCATCATCCGTGGGATAGAGTCGAATCTCTAAGTCGTATTTCCGACCCCTGATAAAATTCCCGGTCTCATATCGTATAGGCTGCCTGGTTTTTACGCACTCAAGGTAATAGCCTAATGCTCTCCTCGTAATCTCATTATCCCCGAAGATCTCAACAACTGTTTTTCCCAGGGCTTCGTCGGCGCTGATTCCCACCAGCTCCTCAGCGGCTCTGTTCCAGTATGTGAACCTCAGGTTATGGTCTATCGCAGTAAAGGTGTCAAGTATACTTTCGGTCAGAAGCCTGTACTTAGTAGTGCTCTTCCGCAGCGCCTTCTCAGCCTCCCTGCGTTCGATGATCTCAGCCTGCAACATCTCATTGGCATTAACCAGTTCTTCTGTTCGTTCATTTACCCTGATTTCTAATTCATCACGCGCATTTCGCAGATCATTCTCTGCCCGCTTGCGTTCGGTCAGATCCATGGCGATAAGATTGATTGCTGCTATCCCGTCAATATTGAGAGAATTGATGGAGAAATATACCGGCACATATGTTCCGTCACCTGCCATGAAGGAGATTTCACCATGGATGCTCTCCTGCATCCCAAAATTCAATAATTCCTCAAAGTCCGCCAGACATGCTGGCAGGATATACCGCACTATGCTTGTTCCAATAATTTTTTCAAGGGGTTCCTTCAGTATCCGTGCAAAACCGCTGTTGCAGTAAAGAATTGAATTATGGGCATCCAGCATGGCTGCTCCTTCCTCCATCTGCTCAATAAGAATACGGTAGGGCTTCTCAGCACCTTTCAATGTGAAAACCTGTTCTCCCCGGGCTCCGGAGACTACAAGGGCATCTATCTCGCCGCTTCTGATGGCTCGTAAAGTTTCTTCAGCTTCCGAGAGTCGTCCGTGAAGGTTCTCAATTTCGAGCAGAAGTTCTTCACGCGATCTTTCCTTTAAATTCATAACTTTTATTTGGGCCACAAATCCAATCCCACAAAAATACGCTCTTTATCTGTCATATCGCCAATAAGCCGCTTCAGAGGAAGAGGGAGTCTCTTGATGAGCGTAGGCGCGGCAATTATCTGTTCATCTTTTGCAAGCATTGGCTGTTGATAGATATCGATCACCTCAAGTTCATATCGGCCTTTGAGATTTTCCTCGCAGATTTTCTTGACGTTCTGTATGGCAATCGTAGATCGTGGGGTTATCCCTGTGATATATAAACGAAGAACGTATGTCTGCGTCCCTCCTTGCTGGAGTGACCGGTCAAACTCTTCTTTGTCGTCCGTTATTTCTGGTTCGTTCATGGTTTTTCCCCTTTTCCCTATAGTAATATTTTTCCTCCTCCTACTTATTCTTTTAGGGAACGGATATCAAGCCCGACAAGAACACGTTCTGAATTTGAGAGATCGCCTATGATTTTCTTTAAAGGCTGGGGAAGTCTCCTTACAAGAGTAGGAATGGCAAGTATCTGGTCTCCCCTGGCAAGCTGGGGGTTTTTCACAAGATCGATCACTTCGATCTCATATTTGCCAGCAAGGTGTTCTTCACAGAGTTTCTTCAGGTTTGCAAATGCTACCATGGATTTGGGCGTCTGTCCTGCAACATACAATCTCAGGACATATACATCTGCCTCAGATTTTTCGGATCCCTGCCCTGTTCTCTCTGCTATGTTTTTCATATTTTGCCCCTCATCACTGGTTCTCGTTTGGTTTGTCTGCTGCGCGAAGGTGCGCTATTTTTGCTTGCTCTTCGGCAAGGGTTCTTTCCTGTGCTTCTTCCTGCTGGGTAAGCTTATCGAAATCCTCCTGCGACTCCTCAAACTCAGAATTCAGGGCTGCGATCCGGGCTTTTATAGCTGCGCGCCTTCGATAAATCTCTCGCTTCTTTTGTTCAATTTCCCGTTTATGCAAATTTTGCGCAGCTTTCTCCTGTATCTCCTGCGCGATACGCGCAGTGCCTGTCAGTACGCCTGCCGGACCGAGATATACATCGACAAGGTCAATGCCGTCATCTGTCAACAGGAACTCACGTATCTGGTTAGAATGTGCCATGCCGCGAGATTTTAATATGTACAGCCCGCGATTACGTTCACTGCCTATCTCAATATCGCGAAGCAAAAGCCATGTATCCATCAACGATGAGATGCCAAACTCTGTCTGTTCAAGTGCAGCCCCGGTGTGCGACAGGTTTGTAAAGAAAGCTGTTATCTGGTTCGATTTTAAAAAATCAATAAGACGCGAGAGCATTGATTTGACCTCGGTATCACTACCTATAGCGATTAAATTTGTAACCGGGTCGATGATAACGACTTTGGGTTTGAATTCCCTTACCAGTTTGTACATCTTTACAAGATGCGTTTCCAGGCCGTAAATCGTAGGACGCACCGCATAAATATCCAGAAGCTCCTGCTTGATCCACGGCTCAAGATCAATGCCGATAGATAGCATATTGCGTATAATCTGGCTTGGAGACTCCTCAAATGCAAAATAAAGGCATCTTTCACCTCGATTACAGGCGGCATCTGCAAAGCTGGCAGCAATGCTGGTCTTGCCTGTCCCTGCCGTACCTGAGACAAGGATACTGCTTCCGCGATAGTATCCCTCTCCACCCATCATGGTATCAAGACGGGAAATGCCAGAGGATATCCGTTCACTAGATACCACATGCCGCAATCCGAGGGATGTAATGGGCAGCACCGAAATGCCCATTTCGTCTATCAGGAACGGATACTCATTTGTGCCGTGCTTCGAGCCTCTATATTTGATTATACGTAAACGCCGTGTGGTTATCTGCCCTTCCACCCGGTTATCAAGAAGGATAACGCAATCTGAGACATACTCTTCCAGCCCATGCCTCGTCAGGGTGCCTTCTCCTCTTTCTCCTGTAATGATCGCGGTAACGCCTTTTGCTTTCAGCCATCGGAATAACCTTCGAAGTTCGGCACGCAGGATGCTTTCATTAGCCAATCCCCCAAAGAGCGATTCTATGGTATCCAGCACCACGCGTTTAGCCCCGATCGAATCGATAGAATGATTGAGGCGGATGAACAATCCTTCGAGGTCATATTCACCTGTCTCTTCGATCTCACCTGGCTCGATGCTGACATGATCAAGAATCAGCTTATGTGCTGATACAAGTTCGTTCAGGTCAAAACCCAGCGAAGCAACATTCTGAGCCAGTTCTTCGGAAGATTCCTCAAAAGACATGAAAACACCGGGTTCATCATATTTAATAGCTCCATGAACCAGGAATTCTATGGCCAACAGCGTTTTGCCGCACCCTGCGCTGCCACATACAAGCGTGGGGCGTCCTCCTGGTATTCCCCCATCCGTGATATCATCCATTCCTCTGATTCCTGTCTGGCATTTTAGAAGAAAAATATCAGACGACCGTATTATGTTGTTTTCTTTTGACATTGATTGATTCCTCTAAACCTGATTCGAAATTCAGTTCCTCCTTCTTTATTCAGTGTTATCTCACCATGCAACTGGTTCTCTACCAATAAGTTAACGATATGCAGGCCCAGTGATTGGGTTTTTCTGAAATCCAGGTCATCTGGAATGCCTGCACCATTATCCCCTTCTATAAGTTCGATCATATCTTCGCCTGTTGAATGAAGGGATATTTTGATTTCACCTTTTTTTCCATCGGGAAATGCATATTTCAGGGAATTCGTGACCAATTCATTGAGTATCAATCCGCAGGGGATGGCAAGATCAATCCCAAGCGAAATATTCTCCACGTTTATATTCAGTGCGATTTCACTTTCACCAACTAAATAGGACTCAAACAGGGCACTTACAAGTTCGTCAACATATTCTTTGAAATCAATTTTTGATAAATTTTCTGATTTATATAGTTTCTCATGAATAAGAGCCATAGAAGCTATCCTGTTCTGGCTGTCTTTTAGCATTCCAATAATCTTTTCATCATCGCTCAATTCTTCCTGGAGCATCAGCAGACCCGAGATAACTTGCATATTGTTCTTGACCCGGTGATGGATCTCACGCAATAGTATTTCTTTTTCCTTAATGGAATCTTTGAGTTTCTCCTCATCCTTCCTGCGTTTGGTGATATCACGGGCAATGCCCAGGCATCTGACGACTTTTCCATTCCAGGTTTGCGGTACCATTGAGACATCCATTATTAAATATCTATTCGCTTTAGAAAGAATGCGCATTTCCAAGCTGGATGCCCGTATTTCATTAGAAAAACACTTATCTAATTCCATCATGAGGGAAAGATCGTCAGGATGAACAAGAAGCTCTAAATGTTTGCCCAGCCACTTACTGCGGGGCCAGCCTGTTATCGTTTCAAAAGCAGGATTAAGGGAAGTGATCAATCCTTCCTGTGAGACAGTGAAGATAAGATCCTTCGCGCTTTCAAAAAGACCCCTATAACGTGCTTCTGATTCACGAAGCGCCTCTTCTGCCTGCCTGTGCTCTCTTCGAACCGCTGCCTCATGCATCTCCCGCCCGATCGCAGGAACGAGCCTTGCAAGGTTGCCCTTCAAAAAATAGTCATGTGCCCCAGCCCTCATGGCTTCCACTGCTATGTCCTCACCGATCTTCCCTGACACTATAATAAATGGCAGGTCAAGCCCGCCCCCGTGCAATAATAAAAGCGCATCAAG
>JAGFND010000013.1 GCA_021409285.1 Candidatus Methanoperedens sp.
TATCCAGAGGTAGCGTAAACTGTAAGTCCTTGAGGCATTGCGCTACCTTTGATATATAAATCGCCGATAACAACATTCCCGGATGGGTTGTTCTCAGTTGCATTATCCATCATTGAATTGCCAGCCCACGCATTCCCGCTGTTTCCAATAGTATATGTGGGGCCTGATGATATGGGCAGGGAGATGGTAACAGTAAAATTCTTGGTACTCACTGAACCATGGCTATCACTAACATTGATTTGCCAGTTATAAGCTCCGACATCGCCGATAACAGTAGTCCATACCAGAACCCCAGTAGTTGTATCAAATGTTCCTTTGGTAAAGTTGCGGTCAAATATTCCTATATCGTTATCAGCGTCCGAAAAGCCTGCATCTATTTTGAGCATATCCCCGTGGGTGAGCGAATAGCTATCTTGAATTCCGCTAATGATTATGGCATTGTTCGCGACCTGCACATCCTGAGATACCGAACCTGTACTCACTGATCCTGAATTGTTATATGAATAAACTGTTATGTTGCTCCATTTATGTGCTCCAACCGAATTATTGAAATAATTATTAGTAGTTCCATTAAACCATGTCCCGTTCATGCTCACGTTGTAGCTGTCTGTTCTAATTCCAGCACCTGCCTGCCAGGTATGATTAATCCAGAAATTTCCTTGTGTGCTTGCAAGGTTCACAGGACTTAGGGGAGTATAATTTATATTTACACTACCATTAATTACATTTAGATCGACATAATTCGCAAAAGGATCACTAATTTTCACATTGGAAAGATTTATCCCAGATTGCCCTGATGAACCTAATGCAGTAAAATTGATTATAATAAATGTTTCGGGGGTGGATACATTAAAATGGCCTATAATGGCGCCGAAGATATTTGAGACTGTACCGAGAGAATTATTTATCATACCGTTATTGAAAAATGTACTCGCTCCATTCTGTTTAAAAAGATTCCCCTCCTTAATACTATTTACATTAAATATGGTTTTGTTAAATTCGATGTTTAATTGTGCTCCAGCAATAGCAGTACCTCCCGGGTCAATAGAGACATTCAAATCAAAAGTCTGCCCCTGACTAACAATTTTGTTTGAAGGGATAACTGCTACAGTAGCAGCAGATGCAAGTCCTATTAATACTGCAAATGTCATTACCAAGAAGCAAGATTTTCTAACTTCCATATTTTTCACTCCTTTAATATCCCATTGTCGACCTTTTATGAATTATAAGAAAAAACCTATAAATCATACAACAATATGATAATGATCATTATAATATTTAAAATTTTCGATCATTTAATAGTCAAAAATCTGCACAGTTTTAAAATTCAAAAGAAGTTGGTTTGGATTCCTGTAACCTTATGGATGTATAAACGCCTATCCTTTTCAGCTACCTATACACCATACTTGAAGTATACAGAGGCATGTTATCGTTTTTTGGTCTATGAACTCAAACAAAAACATCCAATTTTTTGGTCGTGTAAAAGTAAATAATTGGACACACCAATATGGCAATTCAACTGGAAACGGAGAAGGATGACCAACTTTCTTAGCGGACTTTGCTCGTATCACTGAAGCAATGTTTATTTCTGATTACTGTTTGCCTTTGCGCTGGCGATATACTATTGCCATTACTACTACAAAGAGCGCTGCAATTGTTCCGATTGCTTCAAATCCGGACGACTTCGGTGCTGGTGTTGTTGTTGGGTGGTCGTTTGCATCGCCCGGAAAAGTCAGGCTTTTTATTTCCTGCAGGTTCGTCCAGCCGTCGCCATCCGAGTCGGCGGTTTCGATTGCTGCAAAATCGCGCCCTGATGAGGCATAAGATAACCCGTATGAGTTTCTTGCGTCCCCTCCTTCCGGACTATTGTGGCAGAGATTACACGCATCTATTCTTGAACCTGCTGCCGCTGGATATGTTGTTTCAAATGTTGACAGATAGTTTTGTCGAGCCATTACTTGTGGAGCTAACAATAACATAGCTGCAAAGGCTATGCACCAGATTATCTCCCTGTTCTTCCGTCTGTTCTGATGGCCAGTTCTGGCTGCAACTAACTTGATTTCCTTTCTGCTCATATTTTTACCTTTTTCTGTTTATACCCCATTCGTGCCAATTTTTCTGCCCCCCATTTTATCTCTGTTAAGCCATTCGTTCACGGATACTTAAGCTTTATCCTTGCATGTGACCGTTACATTACATGTTGGTGCAATCAAGGCAATTCGATGAAATCAAACATCGAACCTGAATAAACTCCCATAGTATGCATAGTATTCTTGTCCTTATTCGGTCCCGAAGAATAGAAGTGAAAATTTTTATAAAACATGATAATCTTACTTTTTCCACTCGCATGGGATTTCAAACAAACCCGCATTATTTCCTTTTTTTATCACATTGAAGGAAAACTGTTTATCAAGCCAATCATATGGAACATGTTTGATACTGTGGGCTGCAACAGTTAGTTTGAATTTTCCCTCCATCATACTCAGGTTATGGATACACAATTTAATTTCATTCGTGCCCTGTTTACTCATGACATCAAATCCTTTAATCTCTGTATTGGTACCATAACATAACATATCACTGTCAAAATATATTGCAATTCCAATCACAAGGTGATCCACTGTTGCATTTACATCATAGTTTATTAGTATCGTCATCGTGTCGCCTGAATTGAAAACGGCGTTCTCTTTTCCAAATTTGTCAATGAACTTAACACTGGTGATTTCAACTTTCTTGTTCCCCCACCGCGTTTTTTTCTCTTCAATTTTTCCATCTACACTTTTTTGTTCCTCTTTTTTCGATTCAGACTGTAGATTTTTAGCATGTTTTGCCTTATCATCGACACCATACACATATTTATCAATGATCTCATTCGTATCCCCGAAAGCCACCTGTTCGCCATGGCGCAACAACAATGCCTTGCTGCAAAAGCGCCGGACTGAATTCAGGTCATGAGACACGAACACTATCGTTTTCTTCTCTTTTAGATACCTCTGGAAAACATCCAGGCACTTCTGCTGGAAATCCATATCTCCAACAGCCAGCACCTCATCCATCAATAAGATCTCAGGATTGGTCTGTACTGCTGTTGCGAAAGCCAGCCTTACCTGCATACCTGAGGAAAGGTTCTTGAGCTTTGCATCCTGGAACTGTTTAAGCCCCGAGAACTCAAGGATTTCCTCAAGTTTGCCATCGATCTCCCTGTCGGATAGGCCCATGATCGCAGCATAGATGTAGATATTTTCCTTTGCTGTGAGGTCTGGCTGGAATCCCACACCCAGTTCAAGAAATGGAGTGATCTTTCCTATTATCGTTATTGAACCGCTGCTTGGCCTCAGGATGTTCGCAATGATCTTAAGAAGCGTGGACTTTCCGCTGCCGTTTTCGCCAATTATGCCCACAGCTTCGCCTTTCTTCACTGTGAAATTGATATTCTTAAGCGCCAAAAATTCTTCATACCCTTTTTTGCCATAGAGGACACCGGTAATATGTTCAAAGAGGGTACTCCTCTTTTCGTGAGGGATCCGAAATATCTTACCCAGATCGCTCACTATTATGGCTTCTGCCATTACATCTCCTCCGCGAATCCGGGTTCAAGCCTTAAGAATATCAAGTAGCCAATAACAAATACCAATAGCGTAGCTGCGATGATAAAAATCCCATCTCCAGGGATTGGCGCGGTTGAATATATCACTGAACCTCTTAGCATATCGATGATGCGGGTCATTGGATTCAGCATTATGATCCAGAGGTATTTCTCCGGGATGATCGAAAGGGGATAGATGATCGGTGCTGCAAAAAAACCGGCCTGCAGGATGACCGCCCAGATATATTGTACGTCGCGATAATACACATTTAGCGCTGCAATACCAAACGACAGGCCAAGGACAAGCAAGAATTCAACAAAGAGAACTGCCGGAAAATAAACAATCAACCTCCCTGGCACAACAGCAAACACGAGCATGAAAATCCCGAATACGACAAATTCCAGTAATGTCATCAAAAGCGCCGTAATGCATGAGCTTATTACCAGCACTTCTCGAGGAAAATAGACTTTTTTCACAAGACTGGGCTTGCCAAGGATGCTGTACAAACTCATTGTGGTTCCCCTGCTCAGCAGATTCCAGGAAATGATACCCATGAGCAGGAAAAGCTGGTAATGCTCCACATTTACCCTCATGAGATTTGTGAAAACAATATATAATACGACCAGCATGAGCAGCGGTTCGAGCAGCGACCAGAAAAAACCAAGTACAGAGTTTTTATACCTTAGCTTGAAGTCGCTTATCGCCAGCTTATATGTCAGGTGGCGGTAATTCCAGATATTGGTTGTGAAAGTCACTTTTTCTTATCCTTTGTTCAATTTACTGCGAATGATGATTTCAAAATCTGACACCATTTTCTCCATCGAAAATTTTTCAATAATGGAGCGTGGGTCAACTGTTGTATCAATTGCCCTGCCAATAAGCTCTGCAAAGTCATTTTCATCTTTTGCAAGATAACCGGAAAGGTTAGTCTCCTGATGGCTGCAATTATTGAATGTTACTGCGGGTCTTCCAAGCATTTGCGCTTCGATCACAGGAAGGTCCTCTCCTTCCCATAGAGATGCGTTCACATACGCCCTGCAGGTATATAAATAATTATATACGTTCTCCACATAACCCAGTATTTTTATTTTTTTATTTTTTGATAACTTCAAAAGTTGTCTGACATAACCCGGGTCGGGCTGTATCCCAATTGCATATAGATAGACATCAGGATGGTTTTTTGAAAATACTTCAAATATCTTGAAAAGGGAATGGATATTTTTATATCGCATATGCCTTCCCACGAACAGGATAAAGTTCCCATCAAGCTTCCTTGGAGAACAGGGAACCTCCATCCCGTAGGGCAGAACGTGCATTTCTTCCCTGAAATCATATCTTTTGATCAATTCCATCTTTATATATTCAGATATTGGAAAAACGACATCAACCCTTTTCAAGGAGAGAGCATTGAAAAGAGAACCTTTTGCCCAGAAGAGCTTATCTTTCAAGTTGTGCATTAAATGAAGATCAGGAAGCCCCGCATCATGCATGGCGTGAAAGAATTTTGTCTTTGATGCGATCAGGTTCGAAGGGATAAAATGCGATGATATTACATCAAGATCCATTTTGTTCAGGATATTATGGGCCATCGGGATCCTTGAATTCCTCTGATCAAGTTTAAAAAAAGGGATATCAGTATTGAAATTGTTCCTTGATGAAATTAGCGTAACATTGTTCTTTTTGGAAAGCCCTTCTGCGAACCTGACCACAGCAGTATCTATTCCATTACCTTTGTCTAAATGATATGTAATGATCCCGATATTCAGCGTTTCCATGTTCACTTAACGTTATTATTTTGGAATGATTGTATAACAGTGGATATTTGTTTTATAAATTCACTTGTATCAAAGTCTCTAGCCCTTTTCATAGAGGCATTTTTATATTTCTCAGGGTTATGGGATATTAGTTTCACAGCCTGCATGATCTCATTTTTATTAGCATCCACAAGTATCCCTGTTTCACCATCGATAATTGTTTCAAGATACCCTCCTTCTCGGACTGCTATAGTGGGCTTACCCGAAGCCATTGCCTCGACAGGCGTCATTCCGAAGTCTTCATCAATTGCTGTTGTAATATGTCCTTTACAGGTCGCATATAATTCCAATAACTCTTCTTCAGTGATACTCCCGATCAATTCCACGTTCTCTGGTAGATCTCTTTTGATCCATGATGCATATTTTGAGGCGTGGTCTCCAGTTGCATATCCTCCAACAATCACTAACTTCTCATCCGGCATCTGTCTGAAAGCATTGATCTGCAGCTCGATGCGTTTTTCCGGGTAAAGTCGGTTAACAGAAAGCCAGAAATCCCCATACTTCTTAAATCTACATCTTGAGACATCGATAGCTGGAAATACAACTATAGAGTCACGGCCATAATATTTCTTGATCCTCCCCTGTACATTTCTTGATATTGTGACGATATGTTGGATATGACCGGAGTAATACTTGCTAATCGGTTCATGGAGCGTTATCCATATTTTGAACAAAGGTCGGAATATAAAAGTAACCCTTCCTATAAAAACATCATGAAGATCATAGAAGATCCTGGTGGGTGTGAAGCAATACCACATATTAGGTTTATGCTTTTTCGCTGCAAAATGCGCCCAGTTCCCTGAGAAAATGAAAAAGTCATAATTTCCTGAGAAATTGCACAGGGCAAATCTCAGCGATGCACATATCTGCTTAATCGGGGCGAGCTTGATCATTCTTCCAAGGCTTATGATCTTCACATCCTCAAACCCCATCTTCCGAACAGAATCCTCATCCACGTCCGTAGTTATCACGTCTGCTCCCAGGCCGCGTGCAAGCGTCAGCACCAGCTTCTCACCGCCGCCTATCGCTCCTATGTAGTCGTGGAAGATTGCGATTTTCATCGAATATCAGAACCGGTTTTTACAGATATCTTTCTGCTGTAATTATACAAGACGATGTTAATTTATGTATTCAAGTATCATGCATCACTAAAATATAATAATAAGTATCTTAATAGCTTTTATGGTTCTATTGTAGATAATCCTTTTCTTAATCCGAACTCCGATTGCTTCCTTGCGAGGATATCCACATACCGCTTTGCCTCACCGTCTACAAGCTGCCTTCCCATACAAAGGGCCTTCCCAGGATACTCTGGTGGGAGACGTGGGACCCGGCATGCAGAGCCCGGTTGCTGTTGATGTAGTCAAGGTCCTGATGCAGATCACTTTAAATATCTTTTTGGTATGCGTTATCAATTATGCCAGAGCCATCCTTCTTTCCATATCTGCTATCGTGATCTTCAGCGCCGTTAACTCTTCTATGACACAGGGATCCGCTTTTAAAGAGAGTCAATCCTTAAAGTCATTTCCGTTCTTAGACTCACTATTTCTATTTTTGTTTCATTTCTCAGGCTGCCAATTTTCCCATCAAGCGCAGTTATTCTGGTAAACGAGCCCGATCGTTCTCATCAGACCTTCCTTTAAACCAACACTGGGCGACCAGCCCAGTTTCTTCAGTCTTGAGACATCGGCGCACATTCTG
The DNA here is from genome assembly GCA_021409285.1 of Candidatus Methanoperedens sp. Classification (GTDB taxonomy): domain Archaea; phylum Halobacteriota; class Methanosarcinia; order Methanosarcinales; family Methanoperedenaceae; genus Methanoperedens. Next base: position 7,103 of record JAGFND010000013.1, read on the forward strand.
GGGATATCGACCGTATTTGAGCGCCTGCGTGATTCTATCGAGACATATTTCTTAGAGGGATTGATGATATTTATAATAGTCTCCACCAACTCTTTCATGCTGGTCTCACTGCCTGAGCCCAGGTTGTAGGTTCCGTCACCGTGTTCGGCAATTGTGAGCATTCCCTCGATAGCATCGGAAATATATAATAGATCGCGTGTCGGGGTGAGGTTTCCGAGCTCGATTATCTCTTTTTCAAAAGCCTGTTTTATGATCGACGGGATAATGAACTCCTCGGATTGCCCTGCCCCATACATATTGAACGGTCTAATGGTAGTGGATCTTAATCCATAGTTCAGAGCGTATGTGTTAACAAGCATCTCGGCAGCAGCCTTGCTCGCCGCATAGGGCTCACGAGGATTGATCTGATGCTTCTCATCAATGGGAAGATATTGAGGCACACCGTATAAATGGGATGAACTGATGTACACAAATTTATCAATCCCGTTCTTTCTTGCCTCCTCGAGCAGGTTCAATGTGCCTGTTGCATTGGTCTGGAAAGTCTCCCTGGGGTGTGCTATCGCATAATTAACATTTGATATCGCAGCAAGGTGAAAAACCACATCGACATCTTTCATGACATCCTGTAATGAGCCCGGATCGGTAATATTTCCATGCACCACAGCTATTTGATCTTCAAGAACTTTCAGATTCCTGAGGTTATCCTTTGTAACTATTTTGATCCGTGCTTTTCTGCCCAGCAGCCATTTGACAAGATAGGAGCCCACAAAGCCGGTAGCCCCAGTTATTAGAACGTTCCTATTTTGCCACATTTCCTTTTTCTTCATATATCATTAAATCTGCTTTGACCATCATTGTTACCAGTTGTTCAAAGGTCACTTCAGGTTCCCAACCCAGGACCCGCCGTGCTCTGGAGGCATCCCCGAGTAATAGATTCACCTCAGCAGGACGGAGGAACTTCGCATCCACAACTACATATTCTTTCCAGTCAAGACCTGCCACGCGAAAAGCAAGCTCGGCGAATTCACCAACAGAATGCGTTTCTCCAGTTGCTACCACATAATCATCCGGCTCTTCTTGTTGCATCATCAGCCACATTGCTTTGACATAGTCGCCTGCATACCCCCAATCGCGTTTTGCATTCAGGTTGCCAAGACGCAGCTCATTTCCCAGCCCATAATAGATGCGCGCCACACCATTGGTTATTTTTCTGGTCACGAACTCTATCCCACGTCTTGGAGACTCGTGATTGAAAAGAATTCCATTCGATGCATGCATTCCGTAACTTTCCCTGTAGTTGATACATGCCCAGTGGGCATATAACTTGGCAAAGCCATATGGACTGCGGGGATAGAATCTGGTATTCTCGTTCTGAGGAGTTTCATTGACCTTACCGAACATCTCACTTGATGATGCCTGGTAAAAATGGGCATCAGGACACACCTGGCGTTCTCCTTCAAGGATCCTGACTGCTCCGAGACCCGTAACATCACCAGTTAGTACAGGCTGGTTCCAGGAGGTTGCCACGAATGATTGGGCAGCCAGATTGTACACTTCATCAGGCATGGATTCTTTCAGGGCATTATTGATAGAGGACTGGTCTGTCAGATCCCCTTCGATCAAATCTATTTTATCCAGTATTTGTTCTATTCTTGACAGGTTGGGGGTGCTCAGCCGCCTGATTAAACCATAGACTTTGTAGCCTTTCTCAAGCAATAACTCTGCTAAATAGGAGCCATCCTGTCCTGTGATTCCTGTGATTAGTGCTGATTTAGTCATTTGTAATTAACCTACTTACTCATAGTTGTATTCTTAATATTTCAATTTATTGCATTTTATCATTCGATCTAAATCTTTTCTACAGAGGCGTGACACTGGGTATTCATTCTCCCTTTCCTTTTGCTCTGCGACAATAATAATCCTGGTTGTCACATCCTCTTTCGTCATCAATATTAAAGGCGGAGAAAAGAGATAAAAATGAATGGGAAAAAATTACCTGATAACTCAAGAGGACTCCAGAATATCCAACATATCGTTGGTGGAACCTATAACATTCTAAAGAGACTCTTGCGAATTCAGGGTAGGTCAAGCTCGATCTTGTTTTGATTCGATATAATCTCCCTGTATCTTCACGACCCCTGTGCTATCCATTGCCTCAGAGTACCTTTCCAGAGGTTCGTGGTTCAATTCCAGAAACACATACCCCCATTTGAACTTATCAAGGATCAGTGCAGCTTGTTCTTTCTCACCAAGGATATACAATGCTGCTGCAAAAGCCTCAACTGTGGACAGTTTGAATGGCTTCCCGAAATTCACTGAATTTGCAGCGACGAGAAATGGAAGTGCCCGGTGCCTGAACCTGTGCCTTTCCAGGATGGGGAACACACGTTCCACTTCTTCCCATGAGCAATCCAGAGCCACAATCCCATTCCCTGCAAAGTCGGCAGGGGAAAGTGCCTGTTCGGCAAATGGGTCAAGCAAGATTGCAGAATATGGAAGCTTTCCGGGTTCTTTATAAAGTTTTGCCAGGTTGAATCTTGCAAGCTTTTTTCCTGAGCATTTCCTGGGATCGCACTGGCCAGCATGATATAGATAAAGAGAGATCATACAGTTGAATTGGCATTTTAGCTTAATATGATTTCCAGGGATTTTGGAAGTTAACTGACTATTAAAGGGAAACTATAAACCATTTTCAGGCCTTGAAGATAAATGAAAGCGAATGAGGGAACTTTTTATTGATAATAAAGCCATCGAGTTCATAAAAAAGGCTCTGGCAAATGAAAATGCTGAGGGAGCACGTTTATTCATTAGCGGCGGAGGATGCTGCAAACAGTTTGAGCTCATCCCGGTCAAGAAAGCTCTCAAGGGTGATGCGACCTGTGAGCGGGATGGGATAAAGTTATACATTGAAAAAGTCATATTTGACAATACAGAAAAGATAAATATAAAGTATCATGAAAGAAATGGATTACTTATTGATCTTGAATAAAACATATAATTTGAAGACAATGCGGAAAAAAAGAGGATAAAATGATAGGTATTTCAAAGCTTTACTGTGGGACTGTTGAACCTTCGGATGCGCTCAGATACGGGCGTGATTCAAGCAAACTCCCTTCTCACTTACTGCAATTCTCAAGAGATAAAAAGCCAGTCGTGGTATGGAACATGGGCAGACGCTGCAACCTTAAATGCGTCCATTGCTATGCCCAATCAAAAGATATCGAATATAAGAACGAATTAACAACTCAGCAAGGAAAATCCCTTATTGACGACCTTGCCCAGTTTGGAGTGCCGGTTATCCTTTTTTCAGGCGGAGAACCGCTCATGCGCCCCGACCTTCCCGAACTTGCGCTGCATGCAAGATCAAAAGGAATGCGGGCTGTGATCTCGACGAACGGGACATTAATCGATAAGAAAATGGCAAAAGTCCTGAGAGAGATCGGACTTTCGTATGTCGGAGTATCACTTGACGGTATTAGAGAAACAAACGACAGGTTCAGAGGTTTCAAAGGGGCATTTGACCTTGCTCTTCAGGGTATGCGCAATTGCCTCGATGAAGGTATTAAAGTAGGTTTGCGCTTTACCATTAACAAAAAAAACGTAAAAGATATCCCTGCGATCTTTGACCTTCTTGAAAAAGAGAATATTCCGCGTGTTTGCTTTTATCACCTTGTCTATTCAGGACGGGGTTCAAAACTTGTAAATGAAGATCTCACTCATGAAGAAAGCAGAAATACCCTTGATCTTATAATGGACAGGACAAAAGCCCTTCATGATAAGGGTTTCCCGATGGAGGTTCTTACAGTGGATAACCACTGCGACGGCCCGTATGTATATTTACGGATGCTGAAAGAAAATCCGGAGCGTGCAAAAGATGTATTTGAACTTTTGCAGATGAACCAGGGTAATTCCTCTGGAATAGGGATAGCATGTGTTTCATGGGATGGTTCAGTACACGCAGATCAGTTCTGGCGGCATTATTCCTTTGGTAATGTTAAAGAAAGGAAATTCAGCGAGATATGGAAAGATCTGAGCAATCCCATTATGGCTGGCCTGAAAAACAGGAAGCACCTGATAAAGCTCAATGCTGACAGGTGCGCAAGATGTAAATGGTATGATATCTGCAACGGGAATTTCCGCGTTCGTGCAGAATCGATATATGGCAATATATGGGCTGATGACCCTGCGTGCTACCTGACAAAAGAAGAGATAGGGTACGATTAGCACTCAGAATGCATTCAGGCTCACTTATATCCCCGTATTGAACCGCAGGATCGCTGCGATCCCTCCGAAGGCTGTCAAAAGCTGGTTTCCTTCTTCAAAATCACTTGATATAAATACTGTGTTCGTACCCATCTGGTCCGCTATCGAGGATAGATCATCAATGATATCAATTGACTCTGTGATATTGAGACCTGAACCGCATTTTGTACAATTTCCCGGCTGATAATCTTCATCACTTAGCTTTTTTGTGATTGTTTTTTTCTCTTCATACCCGCAATTTCCGCATTTGATCGTGAGCCTTATTTTCCTCAATTCATCAGACAAAAGAAGCGTGTCAACAGAGCCCATTTGAAGATTCTTCCTCACTTGCTCTTCTCCGTACGAAGAAAGCCCTGAATCCCCGACAAGTTCTTTCATGAAACGCTCCATATACTTTTTTTCCTGGATGACTTCTACGTTTTGCAGTGCGTCTCCCAGTTTGTCAAAAAGCTCATAAAGTCCAGACTCGTCAGTGTATGCTACATCATAAAGGTCGATGATCTTTTTTTGCAATTCATGATGGAGGTATTCACCACTGTGGAATTCTTCTTTAGTAGGCGATGGGCCACCTATGAAAATGCCTTCCATGTCTTTCGGATCAACTGCGAGGAATACACCATTTGCCGCTTCACCAATGCGTGTATAGAATTCATTTATCGCAATTAACCGAAGTTGCTGAAACCTGTGGGAACTCTGCCCGCCTTTTCTCTGCTTACCCGGAACCATGGATGTAAGATGCGCCATGGGTTCTATGTGTTTTCCGCGTAAAAGCCCTATCGATGCCTCGCGCCTGTCAAGAACAATAAGCCCATAGCTTTTCTTCTCATGGAGCATATCTTCAAGGGGAATGAGAAGGAATGAAGAGTCGCAATGATATTTATATGAGATAATAGGTTCTGGCGGCTCGATGATGAAAGTTTCCATGTCTGTCTTGTTAGCACCTATATCCACGGCACCGCAAAAGATCACAACTCCGTTCTCAGGTGCCTTCGGAATGAGTTTGAGTCTTGAAAGCAGTGATTCAATAGCGCCCGTGACATTCTGTCTGGTTACTCTGGATTTTATGTTGGATGCCTGGCCGAATTCTTCCCTGAGCTGGCTTGATATTTCATGGATCTGCTTATCATGTGGAATGTAAAGCGAGATGAGTTCCGTCCCTCTTCCATGCTTATTTCGGAGAGCTTCAAGCGTCCGCTTAAATTCGTATTTTTTATGTGCTTCTGATTCGACCATTATGAGTTCCTCAGGAAAAAGGATTTTTTGCTCCTCCATATATTCTATGATAGATAAATGTTGAGGGCAAAACAGAGGAAAAAATATCTTTTACTCCTCTTTTCTTATTTTATCCACAATTTTTTCACGAAGTTCTGTCAATTCCCGGCTGAATTCTACGGGATATTCAGATGCATTATCAAGTTTTTTGTAAATATCCGGTAACTTTGAGATATTCTCTGAAGCGATCTGTCTTATCTTATCAAGGGAAGGCTTCTTGCAAACGATCTTTCCATTCTTGACTATCTGCGAAAGTATTGGTGCCGCATTTTTTATTATTTCATGATCAAGCGCGATAATATCTTTCACGAATTTTCCATCTTCAATTATGCGCCAAACACGTTTTTTTCCGGGAAGCGTCGCTTTTTTCGTTTCTTCAGAAAGTTTCATCTTGGGAATATGCTTTCCTCGTTCAATGACATCTGAAAGTTTGTATATCCCATCAAGGGCAGGGTTCGGACGGCCTGTAATGAGCTCTGTGCCCACACCGAACATGTCAATCCTTGCACCTTTATTCATAAGTTCATCTATTTTCCATTCATTGAGATCGCCGCTTGCAACTATCTTTACGTAGCGAAGACCTCCATCATCAAGGATCTTTCGAACCTGTTTTGAGAGTTCGCACAGATCGCCGCTATCAAGTCTCACTCCCAGAAGTCTCTCGCCTTTTTCTTCGAGTTCTTTTCCAACAACGACCGCCTTCTTCGCTCCTTCTATACTGTCATAGGTATCGATAAGTAAAAAACATCTCTTTGGAAAAGCCGCAGCATAGGCGCGATAGGAATCAATCTCATGGTCAAAGCTTGTGACAAATGAATGTGCCATTGTTCCTGAAATAGGGATACCGAACTTTTTTCCAGCAAGAACATTGGACGTTGACGCGCATCCTCCTATATAGGTGGCACGTGTGGCTTCAAGAAATCCATCCCCCTGTGCTCTTCGTAGTCCGAATTCTGCAATTGCCCTGCCATGCGCCGCATGGACGATGCGTGTGGCTTTAGTGGCAATAAGTGTTGAGAAGTTCATTTTATTCAACACGAACGTCTCGACAAGCTGGGCTTCCATGATATGTGCAGTGACCCTTATAATTGGCTCAAGTGGAAAAGCGAGACTTCCCTCAGGCATAGCAAGTATATCGCCGGTGAACTTGAAATCACGCAGATGTTCCAGGAACACTTCGTCAAAATCCTGGGTTTTCAGATAATCTATATCATCATCTTCGAATCGCAGATTTTCAATATAATCCAGAATATATATCAACCCGGCGCTCACAAGATATGAACCTGATGGGATTTTCCTGACGAAATAATCAAAAGTGGCTATCGGATTATGACTGGATTTCCAGTACGCCTGCATCATTGTAAGCTGATAAAGGTCAGTTCTGAGGGCTTCACTCATATAATTAATGATGGGCTGGAATGATAATTAAAGGTATCTGATATGCAAGATAATTTCATATCAGTTGCGCACTAATCTGCGCGTGATCGATCATGATAGCAAAGGTAAGAGGACATCATTTAATATGTCTAAATTTTTTCAGAGGAGAGGGATACTCAAAAGAGTATATCAATAATATATACACAGTCCTTAAGAAAGAAAAAGCCGAAATAGTCGAGGGACCAGATGATGTGTGTATTGTCTGTCCTTATCTGAAAGATAACAAATGTGGAAATAGTGAATATACAAATGAAAATATCATCATGCAAGATAAAGAGGCACTTTTCCTTCTTGAATTCAAACCAGGAATGGTGGTCGATTGGAAAACGATCGCCGAAAAAATGCCTCATATCCTGGATAAGTGGAAACTACGATTTTGTAATGATTGCGGTTACCAGAAAGTATGTTTCGGTTAATGAATGATGAGTTCATTATTTTACCGCTGCTATCAATAATTATCCATAATTGACTTTAAAGCGTTCTTGTATTCGTATTTGAGAGAATACACATTATGTTCCCCCTTAACATCTATCCTTAATATCCCGAGTCGTGTATTCATGAGCCCGACCATGGCGGAAACCCCCCTATAATTGACATCAAATCCTTCTTTTGTAAGAAAATCAAACACATCCTGGGTCGTATATGGGCTGCTATTGAGGAATAATTTGAGAACGGATCTCCTGATGCCAGTTTCATCCCTTGTCAAATATTTTGTAAGTCTGGTTTTGACTTTTTCATTTCCTTCAATGCTCAGTCGGACCACCTTTTTCTACTAATCGATTTTTTGGAGTTTATACCTTTCCATTATGGTATCTTATCAACTATTGAAATAAGTATTTAAATAGGAGTCCTTTCGACAATCATTCCTTTTTTCATCGGATATCGCTCGATTACCGAAACACTGCACCCTTTATTCTTTAATTCCTGTGAGAGGTCAGAAGCTATCCACCAGGCAGTTTCGATCGAGCCCTGAAGAACTTGATACATATCATCTGTCACTCCTTCGTCTATCAACAAGGATAGACAATCCCCTTCAATAATGGCATAGACAAGCGTTCCGTCATCAGTTATCTCATCAAAATCCCTTGCTGTCCTTTTTGCGATCCGTTTGAATCTTTCTCTTAGCTGGACTGCATCTTTGAATACAGAAGAACAGAAATGGATCTTTTTTCCGCTAAGTGAAGAAGCCGCTTCTTTACTTCCCCGTGCAGCGGATGAAACATCATCAAACGGCACAAATCCGCGCTTCTTGAGCTCACAGGCGTTGGTTTCTGAGAACTCAAGTTCATTAAGGTTCAGGAATCCTTCAACTTCGAGAAGCATAGACAATATCCCGCCAAGATCGGAATGGAGACAAGGGATCTCTATCCCGGTTGAAATACCAAGATTATGTGCTGCGTGGATAGAATCCCTGTAATATGTCCGGTTGATGTTTTTCCATATATCAGGCGATGGATGGAACCTTATTTCATCGAGTCCTGCTTTTCCTAATGATTCGAGAACTCCTTTATTGGGAGATAGGGCCGTATATAAATGTATATGATGAGAGGATCCAAATTTTCCTTTGAGAAGTTTGATATAATGGATCACTCTTTCAAGCCTGAGCAAAGGCTCACCTCCAGTGATGCCTGTTCCAAGAGCGTCCATTGAAGCAGCTTCTTCTATCAGGTCATCATCGTTTTCAACGCGCCGCTCATTTGCAAATACTACATCTTTTTCTTTCCTTTCATTGGAGACCGGGCAGTAAAAACAGTTCCTGCCGCATATACCAGTGACGAAAAGCACCATCTTTGCACCTTTATAACAAAGCTTGCATCCTTCGGGCAGGTAATTGAAAAAAGAACCAGAACCATCTTTTTCCATATTTATTTTGTGCGATTAATAATATATTCGCCAAGCTCTATGAGCCATCTTTTTGCAGGGCTGTCATAAAGTGATCCGATATGACTTTTTGCCATCTCAAGTTGTTCCTGCGCTGCTTCTTTTGCATGATCTAATGAATCAGCGACAAGATGCATAAGTTCCCCGTTATTGCATTTCATCATCTTTTCAAGTGTGATACCGGATCTTAAAGCATCAAGAACTACGATCGAGGGTCTTCCCATAAAAAGGTCTTTTTTCACAGGTTTACCCAGGTCATCTTCCTTTGAGATGCAGTCAAGGACATCATCCCGTATCTGGAAGGCAATCCCGATATGCTTTCCGAATTTTGACATGTTCTCTATCTGGGATTCATCTCCACCACCTACAAGACAGCCAACCTCGGCTGCTGAGCCGAATAATGAACCTGTCTTTCTGAACGCCAGATCCAGATAGCTCTGTTTGTCCCGGGCGAAATCAACAAGTTCCATAGCTTCCCCTTCACCCATGCAGAACAGGGAATCAGCGATTGCATGAATGAGCCTCGGATCGCGGGATGCGATCTTAAGTGAAAGCGCGGCAAGTATCTGGACTGTAAGAAGCGCCATGTCAGTACCCCACATTTTATGGATGGTATCCCGGCCACGTCTTTTTTCGGATTTATCAATCACATCATCAAGGACAAGTGAGGATGAATGTATCAATTCAATTGAAGCTGCTGCAAAAGTTGCATCTGATTTCCTGCCACCCACCGCCTCGCAACAGAGTGTCACAAGCGCTGGCCTGATGCGTTTTCCTTTTGAACTTATTGCATATGCGACAGCTGCAGCAAGCTCAGGCGGCTTTATCTCAAGAAGAAGAGAAGGAAGCGCGCTATCCACAAGCTCAGTGCGCTCTGTCAATAATTGTTCGATATCCATTTCCATCACAAATTTAACTCATCCTAAATAGACTTTTCTTAATCTCATTTTAAATAAGCCTTTTCAGATGTCCAATTTATGCATTCTTTCTACCGCTTCATTTATTCTTGCAACAGATTGCGTGAGTGCAAACCGCACATAACCTTCCCCGAATTCACCAAAGCCAATACCTGGGGTTGCGACTATTCCTGCTTTCTCAAGGAGCATTTTTGCAAAATCAGATGCGTCTCCATTTATGGGTACCCATACATAGAAAGTAGCTTTGGGTTTTTTCACTGGAAGGCCAAGTCTCTTCAGACCTGCAATAAGAGCATCCCGTCTTTCTGTATATATCTTGTTCATATTATGGACACATTCCTGCTGTCCTGTAAGAGCCGCGATACCGGCATCCTGGACAGCTTCAAATGCTCCTGAATCAACGTTTGTTTTCACTTTTCCAAGACCTGCCAGGATTTCAGGATTTCCGACAGCAAAGCCAATACGCCATCCGGTCATATTATACGTTTTTGAGAGTGAATGCACTTCGATCCCGACATCATTTGCCCCATTCACATTCAGGAAACTTGGGGCTTTGTATCCATCGTGGGTCATTTCAGAGTACGCATTATCATGAATGACGATTATTTCGTTCTCGTTTGCAAAATCAACTACATCCTCAAAGAATCTTATTGATGCTATAGCAGAAGTGGGGTTATTCGGATAATTTATGAACATGATTTTTGCTTTCCTGGCGATCCTGGCAGGGATGGTATCAAGGTCCGGGAGAAAATCATTCTCAGATAGAAGTGGCATCTTGAAAGGTTTGCCATCGGCAAGGATCGATCCGATATTGTAGACCGGATAAGCTGGGTCTGGAACAAGTGAGATATCACCTGGATTTAAGAATCCAAGCGGGATATGTGCTAGCCCTTCTTTTGAGCCTATCAGGGTCAGGACTTCATTCTCAGGATTAAGGTCAACATTCATGGTCTTTTTATACCATGCTGATGCTGCTTTTCTGAATGACAGCATACCCTCATAAGATGGATATCTGTGCCTTGTGGGATTTCCAACTGCTTTTCTCATCGCTTCCACAATATGCGAGGGTGTTGGCAGGTCGGGATCCCCTATGCTCAGATCGATGACATCCACTCCTTTTCTCATCATCTCCCCTTTAGCTTTATCAATTGCAGCAAACAGGTAAGGAGGTAATGAATTGATTCTGTCAGCGTAGATGACCATGGGCGCTCAAATGTTGTTTAAGGTATATAAGATATAACATTTTTCAAAACCAGAATCTTCGTCAATTCCAATGACGAACTCCATATAGTAAGGTATATATACTATGAAATAGTATTGTGTAATTCGTGGGCAGGAATCTTTTTTAATACACTAACCCCCACTCCCCAACCTGCCCACGTAACTTATTATCTAACTTAAGAACTGATTTGAACAATTTATTGATTCAGGAATAAAAAATGGTTTCAGATAGGTTTATATATAATGGCATTGTACTTAGGTTTCGATGGGCAGGAATCTTTTTTAATACACTAACCCCCACTCCCCAACCTGCCCATCTTACTAATTGTTTGTAATTAACAATTCAGCGGAAAAGTACAAATATTACTCAGCCATTATATTATCTTGTTGAGTGTTTGAAAAATGGATATTGAGATTGATGAAGAAACAAAAAGAAAAGCCACAAAATGCCAGAAAAGAACTATATAATCGCTATAAGATATAACCTAATTCAATTTCAATTCAAATCCGATGATAGGATGCTCAAGCCAGAAATTCGAGATGACCTCTGGATGTATTTCCCCGAAAACTCCTTTTCTCTCTCCATTAATTATTATATCAGCGCGCCTTCCTTCAATGAATGCCGGATCCTGTGATGCTGCAACCTCATATTCTATACGTCTTTCTCTCATAATGGCATTCACAACAGCCTGGATCTCGGTGAAATTTGCTTGCGGATGGATGGTCAAAGCTCCAAGGTGCTGATTCGTTCTGCAGAAATGGACAACCTCTCCCACCTCAAAGATACGCTGTGGAAGCTCACGATGCTTGTTTATTGAAAGTATCTCAAGGAGATTGGGTAAAATATTAGGACGCACTATTGTATGATCTTCACTTATCGGATACAATATATGGGTGATGCCATCTGCTTTTTCTCTTCGCATCAAATCAAATTGTACAACTTCATTTGTTAGAGTAAAAGGCATGACTTCAAAATAACCAAGGCCCACCATTATTTCATTTATTGAATCCCTGAGTTTTGAGGCCGGATGAGTTTTGCCCGCAGTCGAAGTGCCCGGAAGTTCGGGTTTTATTTCATCGAATCCATATGCGATCGCTATGTCCTCCAAAAGGTCGCAGTTATGAAGGATATCGGAACGGTAAGCTGGCACAGCGACTTCGATATAATCGCCTGAAACGCTTGCTCCATATCTCATCATATGGAGACAGGATATTATCCTATCTTCTGTGAGTTTAAGGCCGATAAGTTCCTCTACATCTCTTTTCGTTATCCTCATCATCTTTGGCTCAAGATGGGGTGTCTTTTCTTTTTCATTAATGACAACGGATTCTATCTTCCCTCCGCGCTCAGCAAGAGATGCCACAACGATATTTAATGCAATTGATACAGCAGATCTGTCAAGTCCTGTGATCTCGATGAACAGGTCTTTTGTCTCTTCAGTCACCCGCGATATCTCGCCGTTTATTATTGGCGGGAATGAAAGGACATTGCCATTCGCATCCATGATGAGTGGAAATTTATCAAATTTCTCCAGGATGAAAGCAAATTTTATCCCTTTTGGATGTTTTTCAAGGATATCTCTCATGCTCAAAGGCTCTTTAAGATCCAGAGGAATGAACTTAAAATTTGGATCTTGCGCTATATATTTGAAAGGGGGTTTAATTTTTCCAAGGTCATGAACCCCTATTGAAACTTTTCTCCTGTTCCTGCCAACTGCCCAGTGTAGTGATTCCTGAAGTGCCATTAACGATTCGATGCTGCGTGAATTAAAATTCATCCCCCGTACCACTGCACAGGCAATCTGTGGGCGGATATTCATGATCTCCTTGTCTTTCATCACATTGACCCCGGAGGTTGTGACTTTGAAATCCCTCGATCCCGTTTCTATGTCAAGGAATCCTCTTAGCGCACGCGCCACTCCTTCGGTACTATACATGTCAGGTCTATTCGGGAAGAACTCGATATCAACATGGTCATCTTCTATTCGCTCAATATCGCACCCCATCATCGGGATGCGTTTAATTACTGTATCTTTATCGATTCCTGAAAGCTCCTCGAGGTCATCATAATAAAGGGTAATAACTGGCATTCTGATCACCCGAAAAATGAGCGGATGATATATTAATTATTCTGTTTATTGAAATCAGGATTGAAATCAAAAGCCCAAATAGCAAAAATAAGATAATAGCAGTTTATATTTTGAAATAAAGTATTAATTAACAATAAAAAACCATAATAAAACTCACCAAAGATAAAAAAATCAAAAAATGAATAAAATTATCGAGACATTTATACGGGCAGGGGACGGAGATAATTTATAATGCTTGAAACTTCTGAAGAAAGAGTACGATTATTAAAAGCAGGGATTTTCGGAAAAACCATAGAAAGGCTTTATTTAATAGGCAATAATTTTAAAGTAGTAAACTATTCAACCGCAAGGTCTTCAATCAAAAAAAAAAAGGGATACTAATTAATTCGGATAATACTATCGGCATTAATCTATATTACTCAAAAACCCCGGGGCTTGGAGGCCGTATACGAAGTGAGATCGATGATTTCCATGTCGAGGAGCTCACGAAAAGGTCTGAAACAACGAACGGGAAGTACCTTATTGTTGAGCTTACAAAACGCAACTGGGACACACATCACCTCATGAAAGAACTCTCAAAGATAATGAGAGTAAGCCAGAACAGGTTCGGCTGGGCTGGCACCAAAGATAAGCGTGCCATCACAAAACAGAAAATAAGCATCTGGGACATATCCGAGAAAGAGCTTGGAAGAGTGCGATTAAAGGACGTTGAGCTAAAAGTTGTTGGGCGCTCTAACAGGAAAATAAGCCTTGGTGACCTGTGGGGAAATCATTTCAATATTACCATTCGTGAAATTGTATCATCAGTTGATGAAACTCTGGTCAGGGTGAAGGCTACAACTGAAGAGCTAAATAAGGGTGTGCCGAACTTTTTTGGTGTCCAGAGGTTCGGAGAAAATAGACCAGTCACGCATGTTGTCGGTGAGGCCATCGTAAAGGGAAATTTCAAGGATGCTGCACTCATATATATTTCCAGGCCTTTTCCGGATGAGGCAGAGGATATACAGAAAGCGCGCCAGTTTGTCATGGATACTGGTGATTTCAAAGAAGGATTGAAAATGTATCCCATGCGCCTTCAGTTCGAGAAGGCAATGATGAATCACCTCATTGCCCATCCTGATGATCACGCAGGAGCTTTCAGGGTATTATCACCCAATTTGCAGAAGATGTTCCTGCATGCATATCAATCATATATATTCAATCTTATCCTTTCAAAGCGCATTAGCTATGGACTTTCAATAAACGAAGCTTATGACGGGGACATCGTTTGTTTCAAGAACGAAATGGGATTGCCTGATACTTCGCGCCTCCAGAAAGTCACATCTGGCAATTCATCCGGGATAAACAATTTGATAAAGAGGGGACGGGCATTCGTCACGGCGCCTCTTGTGGGTTATGAAAATCTGTTCGCAGGAGGCACACCTGGAGATATTGAAAAAAAAATTGTCGCTGAACTTAAGATAGATACTGAAGGTTTTAGGGTCCCTGCCAGGCCAGAACTAGCCTCAAAAGGGCTTCGCAGGGAGATCACCCTTCATTTTAGGCTTGAATTCAGTGTGGCAGATGATGAGATCAATACAGGACGATCAAAAGCAATGTTAAGTTTCTCATTGCCAAAAGGCAGTTATGCGACCACGATCTTGCGTGAATATATGAAGAAATAACATGCATTTCATTCTGGAATATGAACATCTTGCTAAATTAATTTCAATCATGGATACTTTAATAAAGAGGATTATTACTGAAAGCTCCCTGTTCAATGGATGATATTCTTCATATTAAAAAAATCTATAGTTTAGAAAAATTCACACGGAATGCTGACCTCATTGTAGACGCCTTAAGAGACATACTGGGAAAGAAAAAACAAGAAGAGAACTTATGTTCATACAGTATCCGATCATCCAGACATCATAAAAGCATTACCCTTGACTGCAAAAATTGCAGACCTGGCAGAGCTTCTATAACAGATCATATTTGCCGTGAGAATATATTTAAGATCCTGATCTCGCAGCCTGTTGTTGACCGCCTTGTTCTCTCGCACCTTTATGAAAGAGATTATGAGATGGAAGATCTGGAATTCCTGTATATGCTTTCAAGATTCATCGACGGCATCCAGATATATAAGAATGCATATATTGGAGATGATTGCGAAAAATATTCGGGAGAATGGAATAAATATATACAATCAGTCCTTGATGCAAGCATTTCAGACCCGGTAAAAGCATATCTTGACCTCAAGTCCATGATAAGGAGTTTGCAGAAATGCGAGGAACCTTTTGATATTGACTATGAAGCCTGCAAAGTCAAATTCAACCAGGTGCTTGAAAACATGATCTCATGTGTTCCACAGCTTGCACAAAAGATCAAAGAAATTAACAATAGACCCAGTTCATATTATTATGAAACTGTTATAAAATCCCTGGTAAGACCTCGTTTCTCTTCATCGCGGATTTATGCCTCTCCTCCTTCAAATACTGAATTTCTTGAAAGCTATGAGGTGCAAAGAAAGACCGGCAGGATCATGCTGATCAGTATTTATAAGTTTACGGACAGGCCGGAAAGCCTGTATTTTTCCACTCCTGCTGAATATAACATGCGGCCAATAGAATTGGAGATCATTGAAGCTGTCAGGAAAAAAATGATAAAGCACAGGCCAAATGACCTTAATTTCTCAGATCCTGCCAATTCAAGAGAATATTTCAGAAGGCTTGGAAAGCAGATGCTTGGAGAAGAAACACGTTTGATGTATATAAACCTCACTCCTGATGAGATAAATTTTTTCTCTGACATCCTTGCTAAATACACAACAGGTCTGGGTATACTGGAGGATATACTATCGGATGAAAGTGTGACCGATGTCTATGTGAATGCTCCTATTGATATAAATCCCGTACATATCGTAGTTGATGGCGAAGAATGTCTCTCGAACATCTATCTATCCCAGGATGATACCGATTCAATGATCACGCGTTTCAGGGCAATAAGCGGCAGACCTTTCGGGGAGGCAAATCCTGTTCTGGATATGGATCTTGCTGAATTCAGGACACGCGTTTCTGTAATCGGGGATCCTTTATCAGCAGGTGGTCTTGCGTATGCATTCAGGAAGCATGCAACGAATCCATGGACCCTGCCTAAACTCATAAACACAGGTTCAATGACACCTCTTGCTGCTGGTCTGTTGAGTTTCCTGATCGACGGCCAGTCATCCATTCTTGTTGCAGGTGGAGTTGGCGCCGGAAAAACATCGTTACTTGCAGCTATGCTTCTTGAAATACCACAGAAATACCGGATATTGACCATTGAGGATACACCTGAGCTGCCAATCGAGAACTTACAGAAACTGGGATGGAAAATACAGGGAATGAATACTAAATCCGCTGTCGGTGGATCTCATGCTGAGATTGCTCCTGATATGGCGCTTCGCGCAGCACTGCGAATGGGCAATTCAACACTTGTACTTGGCGAAGTAAGAGGACCTGAAGTAAAGGTTTTGTATGAAGCGATGCAGGTTGGTGCTGCCGGAAATTCTGTGATCGGGACAATTCATGGGGCCTCAACCAGAGCTGTCTTCGAAAGGATCGTTAACAGTCTTGGAGTTCCTGCACCATCTTTCAGGGCGACTGAAGTGGTTGTGGTATGCCAGAATGTAAGAGTAAGCGGAACGATGCGAAAGAAAAAAAGAGTAGTGCAGATAGCTGAAGTGACAGGGGGTGTATGGGAAGAAAAGCCAGATTCTGACGATATTTTCCGTGATATCATGTTATTTGAGCCATCTTCGGACGAGATAGCAGCGACTGACCTCCTGGATAAAGGACAGTCTGAACTTGTGAACAAGATAGCCCACAAATGGGGCATGAACATTGATGATGCACTCCTGAATATCAGGATGAGGGCCATGATTAAGGAGACCCTCGCAAATGTCGGTATAGAACATCCACGATTCGTGGAAGCGGATATGGTGGGGAGAGCTAATAACATGTTCTGGTATTACCAGGAAAAAATGACGGATAAAGACGGAAAAGTGGACTTTCAGGAAGTATATGAAAGATGGATGGCCTGGTACAGTGATTTTGTTGAAAAAAATAAGTGAGATCATATATGGATGAGTATCAGAACTGGTATTGCCGGGCGTGTAAGGTCGCAGCAAAACATTTTAGCTGGATCGCCGGAGACATTGAGGAATTCAAGAAAAAAAGCCAGAGAACTGTGAGCCGGGAGTTTCTGGATTCACTGAATTTTGCTGGATTTGAGATAGAGCCATGGGAAGTGCATTTACTTGCTTATTCTGGTTCTCTGGTCGTGTTTTTCCTGCTCCTTGATCTGGATATCATCCTTTTAAGCATCGCCTCTTATGAAAAGACATCTATTCTGGTAGCTGCGGTATGTACTGTGTTCATCCCCTTTTCATGTATGATATATCTTTCTGAATATCCGAAATTCCATGCGAAATTCATGAAGATACGATCGCTTGGCGATATACCTGAGATTCAGAGCTATATCGTGATGTCGATGAAACTTGTGCCAAATATGGAGCGTGCGATAACGTTTGCGGCAGAATATTCCAGAAAGCCTCTGGCAAAAGACCTGAAAAAACTTATCTGGGATATCCATATACGTGTCTACAGCAGTACAGATGAGGCTCTTATTGCTTTTGCGAACCAGTGGGGGAAGAACAGTGAATATTTCAAACGTTCGCTGCATCTTATCAAGAGTTCAACAAATGAACCTGATGAAGCCCAGAGGATAATGACCTTGAACAAGTCGCTTGATATTGTTCTTGATGGAACAAGAACTATGATGGACGGATTTGCGGCAAGGCTCAGATCACCCACATATATTCTTTATTCTATATTCATACTTATTCCACTTGCCCTTGTAGCATTGATACCCGCTTTAAGTATTGTGGGTATCAGGATAAATACGATAACTTTTATCCTGATATATGATATTTTTCTTCCTCTTGCGACTTTTATTTATTCCGAACATATCTTGCTCAAACGTCCAGCTGCTTTTTCTCCCCCTGCGATATCTGATAAACATCCTGCGCTCTCGAATATGCCAATGATTAAAAGAATATATGTCGCTGCTGCAATAGTGGCTGCTGCTGTTATTGGATCATCAGGACTTATTTTGCTGTATTCAGGTAATCCTTTTGACATAATATCTCAGGAAGCAATGACAGGGCTTGTGCCTGTTACTTTTCCGATAATCTGGTCTCTAACTGCACTTATCACCGTATACTGCTTTGGAGTCTATATCCCCTATAAGAAAATACGCGATGATATAAAGCAAATTGAAAGTGAGTTCGCTGATGCCCTTTTCATTCTTGGAAGACGGATATCAGAAGGAAAATCAGCAGAGGAAGCCTTTGCTTATACATCAGGCACTATGAAAGGAACAAGGATCAGTGAAACGCTTGGTAATGTTGCTAGAAATCTCACAAGTATGAGAACAACACTTCATGACGCTATTTTCGATGAGGAATATGGAGCTTTCAAGGACATTTATTCTGATCGAATACAGACAACGATGAAACTCTTTACTCAAAGCGTTCATAAAAGCCAGGAAGCTGCGGGGATGGCCATAATAAAACTTGCAGACCATTTAAAGGAACTGGAAGAAGTTGAGACTAATATTAGACGCTCGCTTTATGATGTGACATCGACCATGAGGTCAACGGCAATGATCTTTGCACCGCTTATAGGCGGCGTGACCCTTGCACTATCTGAGGTCATACAGAAAATCCTTATGAATATCGCAAAGGAATCACGGCTCTTGCCTGAAGAGATACAGATCGGGGATCTGATGAAACAGGCCGGGACTGCAATGAACCAGAGCATCCCTCCTGATATTTTTCTTCTTGTTATAGGGATATATATGGTCATGTTAGTGATAATCCTTACAAGATTTGCAGGAGGAATCGAATATGGCGGAGATAAGCCTCAGTTGATGTATGATATTGGGCAGATGATACCGGTATCGATTATGGTGTTCACGATAACAACTATTGTATCAAGGGTGATGTTCAAGGCTATAATATAATGATGAATTCGCAGATATTCTTAAATATTCCAATATCTTTCACGGTGCAAAAATGGTGTTTTTATGTTATATGATAAATTCGAAAAAGATGAACGAGCAATTGAACTTCCGATCAATATCGTAGTAATGCTGGTCGTTGGCATGGCTGCTCTTGCGGCATTGCTGTCAATATTACCAACTGCCAAACAAAACCTGAACGTCGATATCATAGAAATTTCTGTCGATAACAATGTTTCAAAAGGCAGCACTGCAAAGGTTGTTGGTGCAGGAGAACATAATATTTCGGTAAAGGTTAAAGTATTCGATAAGAACAACAATCCAGTCCAGAAGTCAAGCGTTACTTTTAACGGAGGTGGCGGACTGGGAGCGAGTCAGACCGATGATCTGGGTGAAGCTGTCATAAAACTCGGTCTGAATTCCGAAGGGACAAGCGTGACCATAAGACCGAACCAGCAGACCGCTGAGTTAAAGATGGTCGTTAAAGCTAACGGTTTCTACGACTATGAGGATGAACGGGCAGTTCTCCTGTATCAGACAAGAAAATAGATCGAAATGATTGGCAGGAGATCGTGGCGACTGGACTTCCCATAAAAATAGTAGTGCTAACCATAGTTGGTATGGTAGGTCTTGGAGCCATGCTCATGCTCATTAATAATAGCGAGAACATTATGCCAAGGCCGATGCATGCTGATATTTATGGTAATGAACTTGTTATATTGCCCACATCACCTGATGTGATCGAATGGAAAATCGAGGTATTAGCTTCCGGGGCGCCGGTGGAAAAAGCAAGCGTCGTCCTTTCAGGACTGGAGGCGGCTGCAATAAACAGGACGGATACAAAAGGAGAGACACTTATTTCTTTAAATAAAACCGATCTCGTTCTGGACGCCAGCGAAGGATATCTCAAACTGGAGGTCAAGGCGCCGGGTTTCCAGGATTATTCAAATGATAATGCGATAAAAATCGTAAAATGATAAACAATTTGTGATTTATTTTGCCTTTAACCTTGTTTAGAATCTTCAAGAACCTTTATTATTTTCTCAATATCTGGAAGTTGTGCGATCGGGTAGACCTTAACAAACTCCACCTGCTGTTTTTCATCAATAATTATATTTGCTCTTTCAGAAAATCCTTCCTTTTCCCTGAATATGCCGAATAAATTCGCAATCTCACCATGCGGCCAGAAATCAGAGAGGAGCCTTGTATTCTTAATACCGAGTTCTTTAGCCCAGGCTTTTTTCGATGGGACGGTATCCACGCTTATGCCCAGTGCAACTGTGCCCAATTTCTCAAGAATCCCGTGATTCTTTTCAAGCGACTTCATCTGGTCTGCGCATACAGGTGTCCATGCAAGGGGATGGAAAGAAAGAAGAACTCTTCTTCCTGTATACTGCGACAATTTCACCTTTTGTCCATCCTGATCGCTTAAAGTAAAATCCTTCGTCTTATCTCCTGTTTTAACCATATTCAAATTCCTCCTTAATTTCCCGGATATCATGTTTGAAGTTTGAATTCATATATATTAAACATATCATCTTAAAACTGATTAAACTCAATTAATATTATTATTTTATATGAATTAATATAGTCATATTGAGGCAAAAGTATAATAAGGGGTTCAACATATGAAGGTCGATAACTTTTGAGCGGAAAGTACTTAAAATATAGTGTTAAGTTATTATTTTGCTCTTAATTGTTCGATAAATGAATAATGAGGTTAATAAGAAAGAGCATTATACTTTTTCTGAAGTGAATTATGGAATTATTTAAACAACTGGGCATCAGTGAGCCCGTAATGAAATCAATAAAAGATGAAAAATTCGATAGACCAAGTGAAATACAGGAAAAATCAATCCCTTTGATCCTTGCAGGAAAGGATGTAATAGCAGGATCTGCTACGGGTTCCGGAAAAACTCTCGCATTCGGTTGCTGTGTCATCCAGCATTCTGAGAAGGGAAAAGGGACTCAGTCTTTGATACTCGTCCCGACACGAGAACTGGCGGAGCAGGTCACGCAGGCCCTGATAAAATTCGCAAAATACAGGCCTCTGCATATTATTTCTGTTTATGGGGGCGTAGGGATCAATCCGCAGATCAGGGGATTAAAGACAGCAGATATCGTAGTGGGAACGCCTGGCAGGATACTTGATCATATTGCAAGAAGGACAATTGACCTGAGAAATGTGAAAACCCTTGTCCTTGATGAAGCTGACCGTATGTTTGATATGGGATTCAAAGATGATGTCGAAAGAATTATACTCAAATGCCCAGTAAACCGGCAGACACTTCTGTTCTCTGCTACAATAACAAAGGATGTGGTACGTCTTTCGCGAAAACATATGAATAAACCACTTGAAGTTTCTGTGGATTCGTTCGTTGATCCTAAATTATTGGCACAGTGCTATTATGACGTTCCGGATAATATGAAATTTTCAATGCTTACGCATCTGTTAAAGCATGAAGATTCTAATCTTGTTATGGTTTTCTGCAATACAAAAAGGAATACTGACTATGTTGCAAAGAATCTCAGGTCTTCAGGAATTGACGCTGTCGCCATTCACGGCGGATTACCCCAGGGAAAAAGAAATAATGTAATGGATATGTTCCATTCCGGGAAAGCCTGTGTTCTTGTGTGCACGGATGTGGCTGCAAGAGGACTGGATATCCAGGGAGTTTCACATGTCTATAATTATGATATTCCCAGAGAGAGCAAGCAGTATATCCACAGGATCGGAAGGACAGCAAGAGCCGGAGCCGAAGGAAAAGCGATCAATATCCTTTGCAGCAAGGATTATGAAAATTTCTCACAGGTATTGAAATATAATGATGTGGATATCCGGGAAGAAGCAATGCCAGCAATCGAAAAAATAAGATTGAAACTGCCCGAGCACAGTTATGGCGAAAGATCCTTCAATCGAAGACCACAGCAGATCAGAAGACAGAGAAGACGTTAATATTTTGATGCGGTATACAGATTCGCACCGGTTTTTTAATAACCGTGCAAATCTGTGGTTTCTTTTTTTCTGAATTATTATATATTTAGAATTCGCAAACCTTTTATAGTATTGTAATCTTCCTGATTCTTGGAACCTGAGAGTGGTTCATGTTGATTTCATTTAATAACATGAGGCATTGTTGGAACAAAAGCTCCGGATGCATGCCTCGATATCGTAGCTAAATTCCGTATCGGGGCTCATTATTACTCATGTCGGGCTCCAGGCCAACTTATATGAAGACGGGGAGATAACCTGCAATGGATACCAACGCAAAAAATCTAATTAAGAAATATATGAATTATATTAACATAGAAAACATTTCAGAAAATAAAGTTTTGGTATTTTTATTCATTTTTTCGTTAGGTTTAAGATTATTGTACGTTAACCCAGGAATCTTCCACGCTGATTCAATCGGTCTGACAAGGGCTGTTGAAAGAACATATGAAACTGGACACTTGTATGGCATGTTTAACGGCAGATATGGATCTGTCATTGTTAACCTTTTAACTTATATTCCTTATCATTTGATTACTGGCATAAATAGTGCAGAAAAATCCATCCTATTTTCAGATATTTTATTTGCAAGTTTCAGTGTTATAATGCTTTTTCTCTTTATTAAAAATATCTTTAAAAATAAAATAATTCCTCTCTTTACAGCACTCCTTTTTTCTATTAGCCCTATATTTTTATCTATAACAACTTATGGCATATCACATGGAATTGAAATTTTCTTTATATTAACTTCATTTTTTCTTTTAAGTATTTTTCATGAAAAGAACTCCATTCATTACCTTGCATTGTCCTCATTTTCTATAGCATTTTCCATTATAGTAAGAGAATCGGCTATCATTTTTGTGCCACTGTACTTTTTGTTTTATCTAAATCCAGAAATCCGGGAGAATTTCATATCCATAAAGGATGAAGTTATAAAATTTAGAACCATATGTACTGTAATATTTCCTTTTTTAATCGTTTTTGGCATAGGATTATATCTTTATATTTATGAAATAATTTACAGAAATATATTCATGACCGACCGTTTGGCAGTTTCTTTCATGGGTTTTTATTCCGAATCATTGCCAATTGCATTTGAGGATTTATTTTTTAACTTAACTATTATAGGAGTATTACTTGTAATTGGTGGGTCATTAATTCTTATAATTTCATACGAAAACAAATTTCATTTTATTTTTCTATTTTTATGGGCTCTCACCTTTTACTATTTTGGAAATCTTAACGCATATTGGTCCAGATTTTTGGCAATAGTTTCTGTACCTTTTTTTATATTCATGTCAATTGGGCTTGATTGGTTATACAAAAAAAATAAAGTTTTCAGTATGGTCATTTTCTTGATCTTAATAGTTTCTTTGTTCCAACAGATTCAACCGATTATAGATTACAGGCATAAATTTTCTGGACAGAAGGAATATTCGCTATGGGTAAAAGAGCAAGTTCCACCCAATAGCATTATTATTGCTTCTGACGACAGTGGATTTATAAGTTATTATGCGGATTTAGAAACAAGGTCTCCCCCTGAAGATCTCGAAGATAATAAAAAATTAGAAATTTGGGTTGAACAATTAAATATGACTCTAAAAAATAATATTCCCATATATTTAATTGGATCGGCATTCGCTTATGACGACAAGGCAATATTTCGTCATGTATTAGCTTGACTTTGTCAGATTAGTTTTTATTAATAATAATCTTTTTTGTTTGTAATAAGTATTTATATTATAATATATAATATTATATTGAGGGATCATGCATGAATTCGTCGAGTTTGTGCGTCAAGGATGTAAGAAATATAATACAAGAGTTAATGAAATTTCAAGAATATTACACGGAAAGATTTCGAACAAAGACACGAAATTTAAAAGATCAAGCACTTCAATATTTGAAGGGTAAATTTCTTGAAAGAGGACGCGGAAATATGACAAGTTACGCGAAAGTTGTTCCAGAAACTAACAACCAGAAACTTCAGAATTTTATTTCAGATTCACCGTGGGACGAAAAACCCGTTGTCGAACAAATCCAATTGGATGTAACGAATCTAATAGGCGATAAAACCAATGGCTCAATCCACATCGATGAATCAGGTGTAAAAAAAGATGGAAAGGAGTCGGTTGGAGTAAAAAGACAATATCTTGGTCGTCTTGGAAAGATCGAAAACTGCCAAATGGGTGTTTTCCTTGGTTAGACAAATGGAAACCGAAGAACACTGATCGATGAACGATTATACCTTCCAGAAGATTGGGCAGATGATCCAATTAGGCGTAAGAAATGTGGTGTCCCGGAGGATATTGTTTTTAAAACAAAAGCTCAATTGGGCTTAGAAATGTTATTAGAAGCTCAAAAGCGAGGAGTCCCATTTGCCTGGGTAGGAATGGATTGTTTTTATGGCGAACAGCCATGGCTTCTCGATGAAATCGCTAACAAAGGAATGGTTTACATTGCCGACATACCATTTGATACTCAAGTATGGTTGGAAAAACCAAGAATAGAAATTCCAGAGAAAAAAGGAATTGTTGGACGAAATCCTAAACGACAAAAAATAATTTCAGGAGAGCCACAACCGATTAAGGTGCATGAGGTAGCAAAACGATTGGATCCCTCTCGATATGCAAGAGTTTTTCTTCGAGAAACTGAGCGTAAAGAGCTATGGAGTATGGTGGCATGTCTGCGAGTTTTTCCAGTAAGGGATCAATTACCTGGAGTTGAAACATGGCTCATTATCCGCAAGGATGAAGGTGAAAATATAACGAAATACCAACTTTCAAATGCCCCTGCTGATACCAGCACCGAACGACTTGGTCAAATGTCTTGCAGCCGTTTCTGGATTGAGAGGGCTCTGGAAGATGGAAAAGGTGAAGCTGGACTGGCAGATTATCAAGTACGCGGTTGGACTGGATGGCACCACCATATGGTTATGACAATACTGGCAATGTTATTTATTCTGCGAATGGTGGTTAAATGGGGAGAAAAAGCCGAGATGATATCGGTGCAGGATATCAAGGAAGTTCTTGAAGTGATATTGCCAAGAAATGAGATTACGGAGGATGAAATACTTACAATTATTTTGCAGAAACAGAGGGCAAGATTATCGGCAAGAAAATCACATCACCGTAGAAATGGATTTAGAGTATAAATCCTGAATGACTGATGTCGATTGTTATGTTGAGAGTAGACTATCCCTCAGAGTTATGGTTTGTGGTGTTTTTCTGATAAAATTTCAATATGAGACAAACTTTTATCCTTTTGGTATTGATTTTCTTTTGTGTTTATGTGGATCCAAGATGGTTTTGAGAATGATTTAAGTATTAATGTAACAAAGTCAAGGTAACCAAAAAAACAAATGAATTCGAACGAGGTATAGAGAAAATGGTATATGATTTTGAGAAAAAACATATTGAATTAAAAGGTATTTGCGATGACTGTAAAGATTGGCATGAAGAACTTGATCTCTTAAATAAATATCTATGACCTATGTTCGAGACTCGGATAAGAAATCTACAGGCATCGACATGGATACTCGTGGCTTTGCATTTCGGTCAATCGCTGGATTCCTCTTTTTCTTTTTAAGCGCAGGTTTATGATGTTCAATGACATGGTTGAACAAGGTATTTAGAATGTTTCAAGGATTTTTCGAACTAAAGACTGCACAGGACTTGTTAGGCAAGCTGAAGTGTGAATATGCGCAATTAGAGAAATCGCCACTTGATCAAGACATAGCATTCAATCTTTTTATTACGGCGGAACATATATCTGATTGGTTATATCCGGAAAAAGCAGATTCTTATAAACGTTCAAACCTCCGAAACAGCAGTATATATTTGCAAGTATGCTCACATATTGCAAACGGGTCAAAACACTTTAAAGCAGAGGCAAAACATCATAAATCTGTTTCTCACACGTCTATATCAAAAGGATTATTCAATCCGGTTATATTTGCTCCTAATATTTTTGGGGGAAGCCTTATGATTTATTTGGATGGGGATGCTGCACAGAAACTTGGTCATTCTATCAGCGCTGTAACTTTGGCCAAAGGAGTCTTGGAGTTTTGGGAAAAATACATGAATAACCTCCCCCACCCATAAAGAGAAGTAAGACAAAATTGTGGTAAAAAAGAAGAGTATGTTTTTTAAGGGTATAAAACCATTTACCTTTATGAGGTTGTGGTTTATACGTTGAATCTGAGGCTTACGAAATGTTTTTGAATACATGAGTTCCGAAAGAAGGAGTGGTTTTGATTAAAAAATTAAATGAAATAGTTTTGAAACTATTAGAAATAAGAAAGGTATTATTGTTTCTGATAATAGTGCTTATTTTCTCAAGGATTTAAAAGATGGCGGTCTAATTTTCCACATTTTCAGCGGGATAAAGATTTAAAGATTGCAGTTCATAATTTAGGATGATAGAATGTATTGTTCAAATTGTGGAGAAATTGTAAAAGAAGGGATTAACTTCTGTCCGAATTGTGGCAAGAAAGCGGATATGGATAGATTGATATCTAAAGAAATCGATAACAGTAAAGATAATAGGTCTCCATCGGTAGGTTTGACTGAGAAAGAATTAATACAACCTAAAAAAAGATCAAATAAAAAAAATCCTATTCTTGCAGCATTTTTATCATTTATCATTCCTGGTGCAGGACAAATATATGATCAAGAAATAAGAAAGGGGATTATTTATTTGATAATATCGATAATTGTCCCAACTATGGCTTTAGGTTTATTATATGAAAATAAGAATATGTACATTACGATATTTGCATTCTTGATACTGATTGCATATTTAATATTTAGTCTATATATTATTGTTGAAGCATATAGAACTGCAAAATTAACGACTATACAGTCTTGATGTACTATAATTCGAATACTTTATAAACCCAAAAACGCAGCTCCGTATCCTTCAAATGCGGGGTTATGGTTTGTAGTTACGTTTACTTCGATAATGCGGAAGAAAGGAACTTAAGACACACAGAACCCGCAGGATAAGGACAAAGCTTATCTATCCGAGAACGAATGGCATAGAGACAAAATGTGGGTGGAAAAACTGGCACGTCTGGCAGGAATGGGCTATAAACAGAACGAGGTAAAAATATGAGCATAAAAGAAACCAAGTTAGCTATAGCCAGAAATAGTTATCAGGATGGACAGAAGAACAGGGGGATAATCTGGTGCATAGCCTTTGTTGCTATGTTATTATTAGCCCCATATGTAATGGCTCGACCAAACTATCTGTCAACATTTGAAACCGACAGAAAGGATATTTCCTGTGAATTAGAAAGCTTTGATGATTATGAAATCTATCAAAAATTGCTCATCAATATTCCTGTCGACAGTAAAATTTTAGAAATTGGATGTGGCACAGGTAATTTTTCAAATTATTGCACAGTCAAAAAACAAAGAATAATCTCCACAGACATTAGCTTAGAAAATATTAAATTTGCAAAAAAAAAATATCAAAATTTAACGTTCTTCACATCTGATGCTGAAATTCTTCCCCTTAAGAGAAGATCTTTTGATGTAGTGATCAGTATTGAAGTGATTGAACATTTATATGATCAAAGATCACATCTTTTGGAAGTCAAGAGAATATTAAAAGATACTGGAATATATATAATTAAAACCCCGAATAAAATTTATGATCGATTTGTGAATTTTCCTTATTATATAATATTTAAAGGTGTCAAAAAAGAAAAACTTATGGAAATTCATCCTTCTACAAAATCATTATACAGTCTAAAACAGCTTTTACTAAAAATTGGATTTGATATTGATTTCTATTCATTAGGACAACTTTCAAAGGTTCAAGAAAACAAGATAGGAAAAATTTCAATAATTGCTAACAAGTTGTTATTCAGAAAATATTTCCCCCTCTATTTACAACCTTCTTTATTTTGCATCGCAAAGAAGAATTCATTATAACTTGCTAATAATTTTTGACTTCGAAGAACCTTCATTTACTAAAACTCATCGTACTTGCGTGAAGTTTTTGTCGAAGGGATGACACTGCCCGACACAATGGTATATTTTGAATTTGAATTACTTGAAATGCTGACAACTCTCAGCCTTGCGCTGCTCGGATACGAAGGGTATTCTTTATTCAAAAGATACGCACATAAAAAACCTCCACAGTAGTTTGCCCAAAGGTTGGAGGTTTAGGGGCTGCGTAAAATTAAGTTAGCAAATTTTATTAAGTAGAACATCCATATATAAATATATAGAGACTCAGAAAAAATATAGCTATTGGTTAAAAGCGATAGAGGGTTCTGACGAAGTTCAAGCACGAAGATACGCAGCAGCAATGGCATTGGAAATGGGCTGGGGAGGCATATCAGAAGTTCAAAAACTCACCAGAATGTCA
>JAGFND010000130.1 GCA_021409285.1 Candidatus Methanoperedens sp.
ATAGTTCCTTGTTAATTCCCATCTATCGATTGGAATTAACCGAACTGTCACGCCAATGTCAGACGAAAATCTTCGATCTCGTCTCCATGTTATGTATCATGGTCAGAAGACAGCCCTTCACATTCAGGTTTTTCCATCAATCGGGGCCGACGCCAAATTTTTACCATGAATAAGGTGGTGATTAAGAATAGTTGTACTTTCACAACTTCACTTGCCTACATGTTTTCACACGAAGGAAGTTTACTTTATGTTTTTTGCTGTATATAACACTTTCTTACAAGCATCGATCATATGTATTTTTGTATCTTTTGATACAATGGAAAAATGAAAAAGGATTAAGTATTAAATCCAATATAGATACATTCTGGAATTAATGAGAAAAACTATCTTTCTTTTATTTTTCTTAATTGCATGTACCCAGGTTTCATTAGCAGAGTCTATTTTCACAATCGAGATCAATCAGAGTGGGGATGCTTTATGGACGATGGAAAAGCATGTGACCCTCACACAACCTGAAATGAACGAATGGGAAAACGTTATCAAAGCTGGTCAGAATATCACACGCTACAGTGATGTTCCTGAATTTAAAGAATTAATAAATCAATTCAATCTTTCAGCCATGAATTTCTCAAACCGTTCAATGGAAATCAAGGATGTGAATATCTCATATGACGTCGTAAAAACAATGTCTGGTGGCTATGGTGTTATCCGATACAATTTCATATGGAGGAATTTCTCATATAATAGAGCAGGGAAAATCATAATAGATGATGCTTTTTCCAATGAAACGGTCATTTCGCCTGAAATTATGCTAATTATAACAATACCTGAAGGTTATAATGCTGAGAGCGTAACACCTAAGAATGACAGGATAGATGGAAATGACCTGATTTGGGAAGGGTCGCTCTATCGCAATTTTACCAAAGGAGAACCCGCCCTTGTTCTAACCCGTAATGCCTTAATAAAGGTAGAGGTAAATTGGCTATGGATTGCAGTACCTGTTATTGTAATAATTATCCTTGCATTTTTCGTGTGGAAGTGGAGATTTTCAAAGTCTGATATAGAAACGAAAGCTATTGAAAAAATTGAAGATACAGATTTCAAAGAGACGAATGAAGATGATATCTCTCTTCCAGAAAACGATGATGATATCCAGGAGAACATGGATGAAAATACTGGATTGCCATTCGACCTGTCAGAGGAGTTCCTGGAGGATGAAGATCGGATCGAGAAATTCCTCATTAAGTCTGGAGGACAGGCATTTCAATCTAAGATCGTTGATGAGATGGGAGTTTCAAAATCAAAGATAAGTATTGTCCTTGCAAAGATGAAAGAAAACGGACGGATCATCAAAATAAGAAAAGGAAAAGAGAATATAATAAGACTTGTTATCAATAAATAATTCAGAATCAGAAATCAAAAAGTGAACTCTGGGAGTTAGCATCTTTCTTTATTTTTACTTCGGGTTTATCCTCTTTTTCCATGTTTTCGATTTTTACTTCGGATCTTTTCACCCCAAATCCTCCAAACACTTCAATTTCATGAATTGTCTCAGTTTCGGCAAGTTTTTGAGCTTCATCATATATCTTCTGTACTTTTTTGGTCACGGATTTTGATTCGGTAAGGAATGCGATCTCTTCAGGTATAAGACCCAGAATAGCTGCGACTTGTATGGAATAATTATCATTCCTCAGCATTAACCTGAAAAACGGCATTAACCTTGATCGTGCAAAACTCATAGAGACATGGCAGTGAGTCCCAATTTTTTTTGCCGCAGAATCGCGTATGCTCCTCATACTCTTTGTCTGGCCGAGTTTTCTCCAGAAAGAAGGGGTATTGAACTTTGAATATCCTGAATAATGACCTGAACGGGAAACGACTATCCCCGATGTCATCATAACACTTGCATACCTCCACATTTTGTAATTCTGTCTTCTATTGACTCTCCCCAGGAATTGCGATGCCCTTGAAATATGACGATATCCTTCTTCAAGATCTCCCGGTTCCTTATATTCGAGCGGTAGATTCTCATCGATCCATTGTATCAGATCCTCTGGATTTTCATCAAGATTAAAAGTCGATTTATGGGCTTCACTGATGTCCTTTCCTTTAAATATCTTAGCAAGTACCTTAAAGATATTCTCTTTTGTATCGCGTTCACCTGCTTTGAGATCTTCAGGTTCAAGTTTTGATTTGCCCTGTGCCATTGCCTGGAAATCATTTATCGCGCTTCTCAGGTCGCCATTAGCATTCTCTGCGAGTTTCTCAAGCACTCCAATACTACAGGTAATACCTTCCGCTTCTGCAATCCTTTTAAGTGCTGGTATCATGGAGCGCGATAATACTGAATTGAATTGTATTGGTTTGCATGCGGTTCTCAATCCGGGTGACATATCATACATTTCATTCGCAATAAGTATGATTGGCTGACTTGTTCTTTTAATAAGATCAACAATAGCTTTCTCTCCTCCCCTATCAGCAGTTCCATGAATATTATCGGCTTCGTCCATTATGACAAGCCTTTTTGTTTTCTTTCCTTCAAGCGTACTCATCTGGGATGCCGAACCGACCACTTTTTCAATGATTTCTGCTGTCCTCTGGTCGCTTGCATTTAATTCAATCACTTCCCATCCCATTTCACGGGCAAGAGCATGAGCTGCACTTGTCTTTCCGATGCCTGCTTTTCCGTAAAGGACAACAGCCCTGTCTTTCGGGATGCCTTTTTCCCAGGCTCTTGCCCATTGAATGAGTTCATCGACGGGCTTATTATGCCCCACTACCTGTGAAAGGGTCTGCGGGCGGTATTTTTCTGTCCAGTCAAGAGATGTCATGATCCGATAATCCAGAGTATATTGCAACTGTTAAATACATATGGTAAGTATTGGTAAATTTTATAACCTGCTGATTCATATAAGCATTGAAAATGATAAAAAAATGCGGAACTCATGGATATTTTAGAGGTGATTCATGCCATTGTGGTGAGACTGGAACTCTCATGCTCGATGACGAACAGACAGAACGCCTTGGGAGATTCATTTCAGGGGCGCTCCGGCATTTTCCCGATGATCTCGGACTTGCCATGAATCAGCATGGGTGGGTGGATGCAGAGGTATTGTGCGACGCGATGAAGACACGGTACAAATGGGCGAGCAAGGACAAGTTATTCTCGATCATCGAATCTGACGAGAAGGGAAGATATGAGATACAGGGACGGAAAATAAGAGCACGTTATGGCCATTCTGTCCTGGTTGACCTTGATTACCCGAAAAATGAGCATCATCTTCTTTATTATGGAGCAAGCCGTGAAGAAGTGGATATTTTGCTTGAAAAAGGGATACGACCAATAAAACAGAGATATGTCCATTTAAGCACGACAATTGAGAAAGCCATGGAAGTGGCAAAGATACATACAGATGATCCAGTCCTTATCGTCATAAATGCCAGCGAAGCTCAGAACGATGGAGTAACAATTTTAAATGCTACTGAAAACATTGTGCTCGCTGATGAGATTCCTCCACAATATCTAAACCTGACTGAAAGCCAAACATAGACCTATTTTTAATCGTCATTGCAGGGGTATTATTCTTCAATGAACCTTTCTGCAGAAACCGCTGCTATGGCACCATCTCCCACAGCAGTTGCTATCTGGCGCAGCGGTGTTACCCTACAATCCCCGGCCACGAATATTCCATTGACTGATGTCTCCATTTTATCATTTGCGATTATAAAACCCCATTCATCTTTCCTGACATTCACAAAACCAGTGTTAGGAATAAGACCGACATATATGAACACACCCTCTGTTATTATTTCCTGGGTCGTGTTCGTCTTCACATTTCTGACCACTACTTTTTCAACTACCTGCTTTCCTGTGATCTCTTCGACAACCGAATCCCATACAAACTTTATTTTGGGATTGGAAAAAGCATGTTCCTGATTTATCTTCTCTGCACGTAACTTATCCCTCCGATGAACAACGATTACTTTCTTTGCCATTTTGGCCAGGTAGATTGCTTCCGTTATCGCAGAATCCCCCCCGCCCACAACCACCACTGTCTTTTCCCGGAAGAAAAAGCCGTCACACGTAGCGCAGTAAGACACACCTCTTCCTTTCAATTCAAGTTCGTTTTTTGCTCCAAGGTTCCTTGGAGTTGTGCCTGTGGCAATGATCACGGTTTTTGTTTCAATGTTGCCGTCACTTGTTTGTACTACTTTTGTTTTCCCTCTGTCTTCTATTCCACTGACATCTACCAGGGTTTTTATCTCAAGGCCGAATTTTCGTGCATGCTGCTCAAACTTTCCTGCCAGGTCAGCTCCAGAGGTCTCAAGGAAGCCCGGAAAATTCTCAACAAGGTCAGTGACTATTATTTGTCCGCCCACGCCAATTCTATCAATAAGAACAGAATTCAGTAACGCACGTTTTGAATATATCCCGGCGGTAAGACCTGCGGGGCCGCCGCCTATTATGACTACATCGTAAACCATGATTTTTACTTCCTGAACCTCTGATATTTCAATATCCAAGATGTTCAATGGACTAATATCTTTTGCGAAGCGAAATCTTTATACCATAGTAATATAAATTATTGTATGTAACAAAAACTTACACATGAAATAAACAAATACAAGGGAAAATTATGAAAACAAAAACAATTGTAATAATAGCAGTGATCCTGGTTGTGCTGGGGACGAGCTATGGTATGGCAAGACCCAACGTCGGCTTCTGGAGCGGCAGGATGGATAGGTATGGGTTTGGAGGAATGATGGGCAGCTATGGAACCGGAAACAATATGATGGGCAATAGCGCAATGATGGGTAACAGCGGAATGATGAGTAGCTCTGGCTCTTGCGCTGGTTATGACAGCGCAGGTTATGGGGCTGATGCAACTCCTATAACAATCCAGACAGCAAAGGAATCGATTGATCGATATATCGCAGAAACAGGAAATTCTGATCTTGTTCTCACGGAGGTCATCCAGTTCAACAATCATTTCTATGCTGGAATAAAAGAGAAAAGCACGGGAGTCCATGCCTTTGAACTGATCGTAAATAAATATACAGGTGATGTATATCCGGAAATGGGACCCAATATGATGTGGAATGTAAAGTATGGTCACATGACCTATGGCGGAACAAACATAAAAGTAACTGAGGAACAGGCAATTGCATCAGCACAGAAATATCTTGACAAAGCTCACCCTGGAACAAAAGTCTCAGATGCCGATACTTTCTATGGATACTACACGATGGAGGTTCTGAAAGATGGTAAGATATATGGAATGCTCAGTGTCAATAGCGGCACAGGAACTGTATGGTACCACAATTGGCACGGAACTTTTGAAGAAATATTGAAAGTGGATTAAACTTACAGTTTATTTATTGAAATGGGAGGGAATTATCCTTTATTTTAAATATGTTTAGATTCTTCTTATTACTCTGGTGAAAAGGTGGATAAGAACAATCTGGCCTTGATACTCAATGCTCTTGGTAATGAGCACAGCCTTTCGATTATGACAATCCTTGCAGAGGGCGAATGTTATATTTCAGAGCTTGCCAGGTTAGTAGGAATATCCCGGCCACTTCTTTATCTACACCTTAAGAAACTTGAAAATGCCGGTCTTGTTGAAAGTGAAATAAGGCATTTCGAAGAGCCCCCCTATACTAAGAAATTTTATAAAGCAAAGAATTTTGAATTAATATTGTCATTAAGTAAAATCAAGGAGATCGTAAATCAGGAGAAAAATCTATGGCTTCAATGATGGAAGGGATGTTCGGAACAGGTTCAGATGGACCGATATACACACTGATAATTGTTGTAATTATCCTTGGCCTGATTTCTGTGTATCTTTTTTATTTAATGCTCCAGGAACTCAAAGAGACAAGAAGATCAATGGAGAGAATGGAAAAGGTTTTGAAGTCAGTGGAGTAAATGATATGGTTCTTCCAGAAACAGAAAAAGCACTTATCAAGAAAAAATTCGAAGTTCTTGTCAATGATGTTGAACTGATCGTATTTACCCAGGAACTTGAATGCAATTTCTGCAAAGAAGCCAGGGAACTTGTGCTTGAACTTGGATCTCTATCACCAAGAATAAGAACAAAAATCTATGATTTTGTGAAAAACGGTGATGAAGACTTAAAATATAATATTAAGAAGATCCCTGCGATCGCCATTGTAGGAAAATCAGATCACGGTATCAGATTCTATGGCGTACCCTCGGGATATGAGATAAATGTCCTGATAGAAGATATTCTTGATGTTTCAAGAGAAACTACCTCATTGCCGGAAAATATAAAGAGACTGCTGTCAGAAATAAAAAAACCTGTGCATTTCCAGGTATTTGTATCGCCTACATGCCCGTATTGTCCAAAAGCGGCAAAGATAGCACATCAATTCGCAATTGAAAATGAAAAAATCAGGTCTGATGTCATTGAGATGTTAGAATTCCCGCAACTTGTCCAGAGATATGGCGTGATGAGTGTCCCGCATATCGTTATTAATGAAGATACGTCGTTTGCCGGGGCCCAGCCGGCCGAAATATTCGTCGAGCAGATCCATCTTGCGCTCAGCCGGGGTTTCAATCCGATGTATTCTTAGCCCGGTACTTTTCGGCTATGATGATGAATTCATCCGCAAAGAGGTTTTTCCATATAAAGGCCAGATCATACCATAAGAAATTCAAATATCTCTTACCAAAATA
>JAGFND010000131.1 GCA_021409285.1 Candidatus Methanoperedens sp.
ATGAATTCATCACCTCAGTTTCAGGTTTTCTTGATTGTACGGTTGAATTGATCGATGGTTCCACTCTTTACGTTACTGAGTATTTTACAATATCTGGTGAAAATATCAAGCGTGATAAATATTCTTATCATTTGCAGAAAAAAAGTGAGTTCATAATCAGATGGGATAATGCAGGTGCATGATTCAAAAGAAATGACTATGGATGAAATCCTGGATGAGATTTCTGAAAAAGTTGTATGAGATCATCGATTACAAGACCGGGAAATCTGAACCCGGACCCGATGCACGCTCAAAACAACTTTTGCTTTATGCCAGGGGTATTGAGCATGTTTATCCTCAATATAAAGTGAAAAGACTCACGCTTGAACAGCTTGGTCTTCCCAATCCCAGGACATTTGAGCTGATCGATGGGAAGTTTGAGAGCGCGGGTAGTTCACGGATGGAGGGGCTTGATGGGAAGGCTGTTGAGGATATGATCAAGATCGCGAAGTCGATCGCCCATGACTATGAACATGGATTTGAGAGGACGAAAGATGAGAAGGTTTGTGGGGAGTGTGGGTATGGGTTGTATTGTGGGGATTAGAACATTTGATGAATTTTGATTTAGTTCATCGTTTCAGGTTGGTCAATTCTTTAAGATTTTAAATCCTGGAAATCCAAGAACATCAAAAAGGATATTCATTTCATTGATATTATGCAATATTATATATTGATTAAGTGCTATAATACGGCCAAGAGGGAATCAAGCAGAATATAGGAAACGCACTGGACTTGATAGATCTTCACGCAATATTGGAGCAATGAAAGATGTTTGATATTGAAGAAATACCTGCACTGAAAAGAGCTATCAGAACCCGGGCACATGCGGATAAGAAATTACTTGACGAACTCAGAGATGAAGTTCATTCATTTGCTTGTGAAGTCCATACCATTAAACCACGTTCTACAACCGCTGTTTCATTAGTAGCAAGCGATGGAGGAAATAATAAACTTACATTCGATCCTTTTTATGTTCAACTTGTCAGAGTTATGGATTCTTATGGCAAACAACTGTGTCTTGATGCCGTATCCCCTACCACAGACACAGAGGAACTCAGTAAGAATCAGTTCAATTCTGATGGAAGCCCTAAAACAGCTCTCGGAAAAATGATGATTGGCCTTGGAGTTGAACCACCAACCCTGAATAGGCTTAGCTATATGATTCCAGATGGCAGGACAATACGTGAAAGACCAGAGGGGATTTCCCAATCATGGGTATTGAATTATCGCGATTTATGTGAATGGGCTGTACTGTATGAAAGAATTTGTCATAATTCATTCGCTACAGACACCTTAATCGTTAGAGATGGACTCCTTAGAAGTCCGATTTTTCGTGGCGAATTCTTCATGACATGGAGGAAAAAAGTAGAGGAGGCAATTGAAAGAATATATCATCAGGATAACAGGAAAGTTTTCTTGGTAGGCGTAGCTAAACATAGCCAAGTCATAACCCGTTATCAATTAGCAATGGCAATTGAAGATATATTTCCTCCTGGTGAGCCGCGGTATGTTCGCATTCCCAGAGAACTCGAGGCAAAATCTTATATTAGGGATAGATATGCACGCGGTCCTGAGGCGGAAGGAGATAATAGAGAGGCGCCAAAATTCGTAGCTGGAGATATGTATCTTGTGCGATTCGGTCGTCGTAGCGGTGATCCAGTTTGGGCTGTTGACATATTTTCTCAACAGAGTCAAAAGGCATCGGAGATTTTTGGTTATCTTCTTTCAGATGCTATCGATGGTTTTCCGGTTCCATTCTATCCACGTTGTTTGCAAAAAGCACATGAACATGCACAAGTTGTTGATTTTGATCTTGAAATTTTTCAAGATGAAATCTTCGCAGCAGTACGTGATCTTCTTCCCCCAGACAAACAAAATATAATTGACTCTTTCAGATTTAATTCGGATATATCAAGCAGGAGGTACGAATGAAATTATTTCCAAAAGAACATGTTGTAGGAATTTTTCGTGGATTCAATGAAGGTGGTCTTGAATTCCATGCTGAAATAATCTTACCTTATCGTAATGAATTCCAAAGTGTACCTATGCATGGGCAATTCCTTATTGTTCAGCTTGAAACAGAAGATGAGGGTGTATTAGGTCGCATAACATCGATTTCCTCCGAAGGAAGACTCAGCTCAAGTTCTGGAGAAGATTATGGCATCCGCGCTATGTCGGATGACCGCCCGATTCCAGAAGACCTTCGAGAACAATATCTTAAATATCGGGTGAATATTAGAGTTTTGGGAGTAATACGTAATGTTGATGACAAATTTGTTTTTGCTGCTTCTCATCGTAGGCTACCTCATGTTGGAAGTAAAGTAGCACTACTTTCAGATGAGGTGCTTCGTGAAGTCGCAGGCCATAATTTAGATGGAATTGATTTAGGGTTCTTTGCACTTGGAGAGTTTATCTATGCTGGCGGAGATACGCGTTTAAAGAGTGAGCCGTGGTTTAAAATTAGAAATCCTGCAATTATTCCACGTTTTAATGTCCAATCCCTTGTTTCACGAAGATCATTTGTTTTTGCAAGGGCAGGTTTTGGCAAGTCAAATCTCAATAAACTCCTTTTTAGCAGTTTATATAAGGAGACCCCAACTGTAGAAAAAAGGGGTGGAAGAAAAGTACCTGTGAGTACAATAATTTTCGATCCAGATGGTGAATATTATTGGCCCGATGATAAAAGTCGACCAGGTTTGTGTGATGTACCAGAATTAGAAGATAAGATTGTAGTTTTTACAAAAAAGAAAGTATCTAGTCCCTTTTATCAGTCATTTGTAGCTGGTGATATCAAGATTGATATTCGACGTTTGAGGGCATCAGAAGTGATTTCAATTGCTTTAGCGAAAGAAAAACAAGATCAACAGAACGTAGGAAAGCTTAAAGGAATGAACGATGAAAACTGGCGAAAATTAGTAGACGAGATATTCCAAAATGGTAATGCAGCTGATCCAATTCTTATTAAAGAGTTACTACATCTTGATCCAGGGCAGGATGCTGAAATGGTTGCAGCTCGGGCCAATGTAACCACCATAGTAAAAATGCTTCATGATCCGAGTAGCCAAATGATGGATATGCTGATCTATTCTCTAAAACAAGGTAAAATTTGTATTGTTGATGTTTCTCAAATGCGAGGTAAACCCGCATTGATTCTCTCAGGCCTAATTCTTCAGAAGATTTTCGACCATAACCAGCAAGAATTTACAGAAGCACAGCCTGAAACCATACCAACAATTGCAGTAGTTGAGGAGGCGCAATCTGTACTAGGTAGTTCTGGTAGCTCAGGTGAAGGACCATATGTTTCGTGGGTGAAAGAAGGACGAAAATATGATCTTGGCGCCGTACTCATAACTCAACAGCCAGGGAGCATTTCCAGTGAAATTCTTAGTCAGGGAGACAATTGGTTTGTCTTTCACTTGTTATCCTCAGGAGACCTTCAAGCACTAAAGAAAGCAAATGCTCATTTTAGCGATGATTTGTTAAGTACACTCCTAAACGAACCTCTTATAGGACATGGTACTTTCTGGAGTAGTGCAGATGGAAAGAGCTATCCAATTCCGATCAGAATCCTATCATTTGAAGCACTTTATAAAGCTAGAGACCCTCAATATAATCTTCCTGCCGCCAAGACATTTGCTCAAGAGTTGAAAACACGTTTTAAAGCCGCGGTTTCTGCAAGTCGTAGTTCTATTCTCGCAACTCAGATAAAGGTCGTATCTGGAGAAGAAACTCAAGCTATATCAAACGAAACCATGGATGATACCGTAGATGTAATGGAGACATATATTTCTTCAGCTATTGATGCTTTTAGGAATGATATCATTTCAATTGAACGCATAAAGAGGGATGGGATGACATGGAGAGGTATAGTGTCAATTCTTGAAAATGCTTTACCAGAAGTAATCGATCAACGAGAAAGAAATAGGGTTGCTTACAATTTTGCACGAAATGCACTCAATGAGGTTTTTGGAGAAGGTGGATGGGATACTGAGAAACGATCTAAAGTCGGTGGTTCTGGAATAGTCACATGGGTTGTGATTAAGAATAAGAATCAAAAAAGTATCGAGTAATTTCAAATAAAAATTGTTACTGATTGAATTTTTCAATTTTGCTAATTTAGGAACAAAATTTTCGTCATTCATTCATATCATCCATACTACGCCTTCCGTTTCTTTTTGCCAACCTTGCCTTTGTCCTCGCAAGGATATGGGTCGGTGTAGGCATAGTTGCGTATCCAGACGACCATTGCATCGGCGATGCCAGGGAGAATGTCAAATCCATGGCGTTTACACCGTGAGCGGAATTCGTTTATCACATTGGGATTTATCGTATCAAAAGGCGGCTGGGACAGCAGGTCATCACCAGACGAAGAAATAAGCCATACGTTTATTGCCTGTTCGAATCCAGTCCCATAGTTGATCTTCTTTTCGGCACAACGCACACGAAATCTTTGGTACAGCTCAGCGTTAACCTTTCGCAAGGCGACCAGTTCTATGTCTTCAGTTCCTTGATTTTCCATACCGTGTTATATTTGTTAATCTTATATAACTATTACCATTGCAATACAATAGTAAGTCAAATTTAATATATGAACAGGACAATACCTTCTAACAAATGGCCGTATTCAACAATACAGATGACCTGGTAAAGCATGTAATAACAAAAACCTGGAATAATGGTGTGTCTTATACGCCAACGGAGTTAGGTTTCCCCAATAATACCCCGAAT
Source organism: Candidatus Methanoperedens sp. (assembly GCA_021409285.1). GTDB lineage: Archaea > Halobacteriota > Methanosarcinia > Methanosarcinales > Methanoperedenaceae > Methanoperedens. The sequence goes on from JAGFND010000131.1 coordinate 4,768, forward strand.
GCCAGTAAGAAAAAGACCGCGGCAAATTCACTTTTCGCAGTGAAGATAACAGAATCTGACCGCAGGGAGAAATACGAACGCGGCATTGGTGGGGCCATCGTAGACAAGATCATAGATGATGCTCTGAAGAATGGGTTCACCATCAACATTATCAGCACACCGGAAGAGCCGGAGAAGGCGCTTACAAAATCTCTCACCAGGGTTTACAAAGAGAAGATAGAATTGGAACTTGGCAAGGCACTGAAATGGGCACGTCTCTATGGGTACAACTTCTTACTGATGGGCAGGAAAGACGGGCAGGACCTGGACACACCGCTTTCAAACATGAACGCGAAGGTTGAATACATAAAAGCAATCCCGCGAAACTGGATAACTGAAATCGTATATAAAAAGGATGAAGCGGGGTACAGGGTGATCCCGGAAGAAGTAGAGAAGGTCAACCTTAATCCAGGCATCTTCGGGAAGAATACGGCTATACATGCATCAAGGTTGATGATGATAGTTAATCCCGGACTGGAAGAAGATTACATAACAGGCAGCCCGAATGATACAATAGGCTGCTCGGTTCTTGACCGCCCCTTCAACGTCATATCAGTTATCGATCACATGCTATGGAGCGCAGGTCAGACCATGTGGCGCGTGGGCGGTGGATTACTGGGACTTGACCTGCCGCCAGATGCGACCCCGGAAGACAGGGATGCGGCGCTCGACTCGCTGGGCGACATAAATGCAAAGACCGTGCTGGCATTCCCTGATGGCTATAAAGCGAATGTACTGAACACCGCCAGTGCTGTGCTGAACCCGGCGCCTTACTTCGAGAGTGCAATAGTGCAACTGGCAGGAGTGACGGAATACCCGAAGTCCATCTTATACGGTCTGGCAACTGGCGCAGTAACAGGCAGCCAGCTTGACAGGAGTACATACTACAGCAAGGTAGTGGTCAAGCAGAACTGGATCTCGAACTTCCTTGTGGAACTTCTAAAAGGCTTCACGAATGGCGACCTGAAAAACGAGTGGGAGCTGACATGGAACAGCCCGTATGAGCTTACCGAGAAAGAGAAGCTTGAGATAAAGAAGATACAGTCGGAAATAGATTTCAATAATGTGAACTCGTATACGGAGACGCCGGATGAGATCAGGACAAAGGATGGCCGCCCGGCGCTGACGCAAGAGCAGTTGACCCTGTTGAAGTTCGTGCAGACGAAAGTAAAGGAAGGTACTGCGCCTGCTTCTCGGTATAGAGAACCGAGAGAAGCGCCGTCAACGATTGTTCATCAAAGTCTCAACTTAATCTAAGCTCTTTGAGCAATTCTTTTTTGAAGAATTCTTCCTGAGTCATTAAATCGTTGCGCAAGCATATCTCCAGCAGCAGCTTGGGTTAAAGCATGAGGTCTCTGAGAATTTTTAGCTTCCAAAAAATCATGAATTTCATATAATGTCTCATTGCCCAGGATGTTTTCAATGAGAACATTATTGAATTGTTCGATACTTTTCACGATAGGTGATTCATGATTTATGCTATAGTATATGGTATTACCTGATGTTCTTGGTGATTTCAGGACACCCCAATCAACATATTTCTTTACAATTCGAGTAGCAGTTACTCTTGAAACTCCTACTTCTTGCGCTAATTCAGTGATGTTGAATTCTATCCCCTCTAATGGCAACAGGAATTCAAACATCCTCAATTCACAGTTGTTTCCCAACAAACCTTCAAAAGGGCTGCTCATATTTTATAGTGCCCTTGATACGCTTCTCTTCGGGGGCGATGATGGCGACAAGCCTGCGCTCCTCCTCGATTACCGCCTTCCCAAATTTTGTGGC
>JAGFND010000132.1 GCA_021409285.1 Candidatus Methanoperedens sp.
CACTGAAACTGCAAAAGAAGCCGGTATAGTGTATCCAACAGCGGTCACACAGGCATTATGGAATGGTTACATCGAGTCGCCGGAGAGCCTCAAAGACTTCCAGGACATTCAGGGCAGATTATGGGATGTACTTACGATGTTCTCCTTCAGCGCCAGGGCAATGAAGAAAGCAAATATAGACGTTGCAGAGTCGCAGAAGGATACTGCACAGACACTCTATTTCAAGACTATTTTCCAGATGCCTTCGAAAGCGGGAAATCCAAAGATGGAAACTGTGGATCTCAAGGCGATCTGCGGTCCCGGGGATAATGCAGAACCTATTCTTACGATCATGCTCATGAAGGAGGATTAATGTTACCTGAGAACGAGAAAAAATTGCATGCGCTGGCGAAAGCATCAGAAAAGAGTGCGTTCCCTTATGAGATAATAGAGTACCATGGACAGAAGTTATTGATACCAAAGAGTAAGTTGAAGTCAGCGGTAAATCTGACATGGGAACGCGTGAACGATCCAGAGACGGCAGAGTTGGCAAAAGAACTGGGAATCGTGCCAAGGAAGATAAGGGGGATTGTATTACAATAGTAATACTTATGTTATAACAAGATTGGTAGATTCTGGTTGAAGTATGAAAGGATAATGGACATCATCGACTTTGCTAATATTCCCTGCACATCCGGCGCCCTGGAATATTTGAGAAAGTCGGATATCGGCTTAAATGATCTGTGCACACAAGCGGCCTTTGAAAGCATCAGATCAACAGGAAAAGAGCGGGTGCTTGAGGCTTTGAAGGATGGTGCCATGAAGTATCGAAGATCCAATAAACTGGCCGCAGAGAAGGAATTGCTGGCCTATCCGATTGCCAGGATAATCGTTTCATGCATCAATAACAACTACCTTACAAAGAGATATGCGCTTGCCGTAGCCAGGTCCTCATACGAACATATCAAAGACCTCAAGAATGCTGTATTATTAAAAGAACTGACGGCAGATTTAGGCTTAAGCATCATATTCGACGACTGGATGAATGTCTCCATGCATTTCACAGATTACATCCGGTTCTCGCATGCCTTGCATGATCCAAAGTGGAAAATGCTAAACCGGACTGTGAAGCAGGGCACGTTGATGATATCGCGAGATGATTTGGCTCGCCTGATGGAAGAAGCTGTGAGGCAGAAGGTGGAATCTGGTTTGCCTCATGAAGTGCCAAATGATATTCAGGTGGCTCTGGAATCGTACATAGCCGAAGTGACGGAGATAATCAATACCCGCGCGAGCAAGCAGGGTTTCAGCAAGGAGGGATTCAGCGAAGTGATCCCTGACTGCTTCCCGCCGTGTATAAGCGCCGCAAAATCGGATGTCCAGGCAAATATGAACTTATCCCATACCATGCGCTTTGCCATGACTTCGTTCCTGCTCAATATCGGGATGACGACAGAGAAGGTAACCGAAATATTCAGAACATCACCGGATTTCAAAGAGCAGGCCACTTACTATCAGACAAGTCATATTAATGGTGCATCCGGAACAACCTACACATGCCCGGCATGCGCAACCATGGCGACTAACGGCAACTGCCCGGGTAAGATATTGTGCAAGAAAATAGAACATCCGCTGGTGTATTACAGGAGAAAAGTGTGGTTAGAGAACAAGAAGCGAGTGGTGCAAAAGCAGGTGTAGAATATGCGGATCTCTGATTATTACATGACAGCGCATTTGTACGAGCCCCCAGACTTTACAAAAAGGGAGTTCGGATTCAGGAAGAACGATGAAAAGATTGTTAGGCACAAGGCATTCTCATCAGTACAGAAGCTCAGGACTTTCCTTATCGAGACCGCGCCAGACCACGTATATTTCTCTTCATCAAAATACGCAGACCCGGCAGTATATCCCATGGAAGATAAGAAAAAGGGGTGGCGCGGGTCTGACCTGGTGTTTGACATTGACTATGATCATTTGAAAAGACCCACGCTCAGGGAAGCGAAGAAACAGAGCGAGAAGCTGCTTGTGATTTTGAAGGATGACCTGGGATTCAGGAAGCTTCTATATGTTGATTCCGGCAGCTGCGGGTCCATGTCCATGTGCACGATACGTGCGTGCAGAAACTGGGCAATCCTGAGATTGCAGACTTTTTCGGCCATTACAGGACAAAGCGCGGAAGAAAGATTATCAATCCAAACTGGGTGGAAATAGATACTGTCGTGACGACTGATTTTACAAGACTTATCAGATTGCCGGGGAGCCTGAATGTAAAGCCAGATTCGGCAAGGCCGTGCGCAATCATCAGCGGTCTGTAGCTCCTTTTTGATCGTGGCCAGATTTCGCACAGCTGTGCTGAAATCAGGCGGTTTCAGGAAATTGAGTCCCCTTAAAAACTGGCTTGAGAGAGCCAGAAGGAGTAATTGAATATGTCATGGGAAACATTCGTATTCGGCACTCTGGAGATCGCGCCAGGTGTACCGGAAGAGAAGAAGGCGAAGATCATTGAGGATTTCGATAAGGTCCTGGAGACTAACCTGATTTGGGACGACCAGGCTAAGGAATACAAGGTTTCGCACATTAACTGGATGTCACACGTCACAGAAGAAAATATTAAAAAATGCTACCAGAAGTACAAGCGCCATGTCAAACGCATATCTCTGAGCCTCTGGCACTTATCTGAGGCCGATTTCAACTTGAATGTAGATAGGTCAGAACACGAACAGGTATTCGGGCGTTGGTACAAAAAGGGCTCAGGTACCATCAAAGAATCTGCAGCATATTTGTTCGGGACATTGCTGCCACCAACACGGGTGGCGGCGGAGGTAGCATAATGATAAGAGAAGAGATCATGAAGACTCTGGAAGAGAAGGGTGACGATTGGGTCGTGGCTGCCATGATAGAAGGAAGCATAGGCTACCATTCGGTAAATGGCGCCAGGATATTGATCGAAGATATCAAGAACGGTAGAACCACGGATGCCTGTGAGCGATGTATCGCATGTTTCAAAGGAGATCTTCTGGCGATGGTAAAATATGATATCGATGGTTTCAAGCGCGTGAGCCCGGCAAAAGCAGAGCGCCTGGTAAAAACAGTGCAGCAGCTTGAGAAATTGAGTATTGTGCAGCAGGTGACATTCGGTTTGATGTACCCGACGGCAGGGGGGTGATTATGGTAGAACTATCTCTCTAATAACTTTTCTATCTCGTTCGTTATAGACAAATGTTTCAAGCTTTTCGATCCCAATTTGGTGAAGATATTCGTAAATCTGGAGCTTATGCTTTTTTTTTCATTACTATTCCGGGCATCTGTGAGCCGTCCCGGATGGTGCTGTCGCTTATGAACACTTCTTGACCCAAAGGCAGCTTGATCTTGGATAAATCCTCATAATACATATGTATGCTCATTGGCTAATTGATTTCACTTTTTATTTATATTTATATGTTCTCTCTGCTTATTTCTGGTCACTTTTTTATGCCACTTGAAGGGGATATCTTGAGAATCCGTTTTCTTCTATTGTAAAAGCATCCTTGCCGCAGTATGTGCAAGATACCACTGCTATTCCTTTAATGAAGTCAGCTGTGGTTATGGCTATTTTATGCTTACAGTATGGGCACTTATATTGCTTTACCCAAATCACAGGTAAATCATGTTTATTTAATAACATTTCTATCACATCTTTTTCAATTCCTTAAAATCAATAGTAGTGGAAACTGGATATGTAGTTACCTTAATCCCCATCTCACTTACAGCAGCCATGATATTGGTTCCTGCAAATACTACAATACCAACTTTTCCAGCGTCAACCGCTGCGTTAAGCACTGATTTCCCGGGCTTTCCAATCTCAGCTATGCCTTCTATTCTGGCTTTCTCAACATAATTCATAACCTCTTTAGCCTTTGAAAGAGCCGCCACGGGAATCTCACGAAGATTTGCAAGAAGTTTACCCGAACCTGTATTCACTGTATCGAGAACCCTTGTCATTTTCTTCAACATAAAGAGTCGCATTGGGTCGATTGTGGTACCGCTGTAAGCAATTATATCTTCAAAACATACGGGCTTTTTGCCTTTGATTTCTAAAATACCTCCATATTTAGGAGTGACTGGAATCCCGTTATTTAACAAAATCCCATCAATTGTTATACTGCACATGGTCGCTATTCCTATTTTGCCTTCCGGGATTTCAATATCAGAAGTAATAATGCCTTCCTCTATTAATTTGATATAAGGACTGAAAGCATAACCGCTAAGTATTACATGTTTGAGTATTTCCATGGTTTTATCAAAGTCATTTTTATCTATAATTGATATATTGATTATTACACTACCCTGCCCTGTTCTAATGTCAAAAGTAGTATCGCATATGAGCTTTTCTATTTTGGTGATAATGAAGCCAACTCTATCTCCTACAAGTGCATTATTCAGCTCATTTATTCCCCGCCCGGTAATAATCCTGCCAGCGTACCCCAGGCGTTCTGTGAACCCTCGCTCATCCAGGATGCGGAGATAATAACGGACACCCCGCTCCCCAACACTATATCCCTGTAAGTTCAGTCTATCGGCTATCAATCGTCCACCTATGGGAGTATGACATTCATGGATTATTTTTAGAATCGCCACCATTTTTCTCTGTACGTCCAGTTCCATAGTTGATGCGCTCATCCCTTTTTACTGCGAAAAAATTAAGACTCCAGCATGCCTTCGAACCGTGCTGGAGTAAATCTGAATTAAATGTCGAAGTACTGATAGAACTCATACGGCGTGGGCCTGATGGAGTTCTGTCTGGATTCCTCTGATTTAAGTTCTATCCACACATCGATGGCATCCTTCGGGAATATCGGCTCAAGGAATTTCCTGTCAGATTCGAGTTCGGAAAGCGCCTCTGGCAGAGAACCGGGGCACTCTTTGATTCCCATCTGCTTTCTTCTTTCTGGAGTGATGTGATATATGTTCTCATCACATGGGTCGCCCGGGTCGGTCTTTCTCTTGATACCGTCAAGTCCCGCAGCGGTGAGTGCCGCAAATGCAAAATAGGTGTTGCAGCTTGTATCGGGCGGCCTGAACTCGATCCTCTTGGGAGCTTCTTTGCCTTTCTCATAGACAGGTACTCTTACGCTCGCAGATCTGTTGCGCTTGCTCCATGCGATGTAAACCGGAGCCTCATAACCGGGCACAAGTCTCTTGTAAGAGTTTGTGGTCGGCGAGGTGATAGCACAGAGCGCTCTTGAGTGTTCCATCAGCCCTCCTATATAGTACCTGCAGGTCTGAGATATCTCAGCATATTCATCGTCAGGATCATAGAAGGTGTTGCGTAAAGAGCCATTCCTGTCTTTCCAGAGCGACTGGTGAATGTGCATGCCTGAAGCATTATCGCCAAAGATGGGCTTGGGCATGAATGTTGCGATCATTTTCATATTGTACGCCACGTTCTTGACCACGTTCTTGTATGTGAGCACATTATCTGCCATCTTCGTGAGAGTATCATATTTCATATCGATCTCACACTGTCCTGCTGTTGCCACTTCATGGTGATGCGCGTCGATCACAATACCGAAGTAGTCATAAAGTTGCCCGGCCACCTCACTTCTATATTCCTGAAGTGTATCCTGGGGAGGCGCTGGATAGTAGCCTTCCTTGAACCTGATAGGGTGATTGATGCCGCTTTTTTGTGACCATGGCGCCTCTTTTGATTCTATCTCATACCCTGTGCCTGACCAGGCATCGCGTGCTGTTGAAAAACTTGGCAGCATCTTGACCGAGTCAAAGACAAAGAACTCGAGTTCAGGTCCCCAGTATGAGACATCAAACCCCGCTTTTTTCACGGCCTCTTCTGCCCTCTGGGCTATGTACCTGGGATCACGCGTAAAACGCGGTCCTCCGAAGGCATCGTAGAGATCGCATATCAAGCGAAGTGTCCTGTGGGGTGTGTTATCTGTCCAGGGCAAGATCGCACTTGTATTCGGGTCAGGGAACATCCTCATGTCGGATTCGAAGATCGACTTAAAGCCTTTGATCGATGAGCCGTCCAGCTTTCCTATTCCATCTGTAAAATCCCCTTCTTTCAGAGTATAAGAGGGGATGGTGATATGCTGGATATATCCTGGGATATCCATAAATTGCAGATCTACCCATTTTATATTCTTTTCTTTTATACTTTCCAGAACTTCTTGTGGTGTTGTTGTTGTCGTCATTTTTTTTCCTCCTTAATTGTCGTCATTATCTTTCTTCCTTGAAATCTGTGGTCGATTATATTGCCTCCTTTCCGCGCTCGCCGGTGCTGATGCGCACTACATCGTCAACAGGAGAGATGAAAATCTTCCCGTCGCCTTTCTCGCCTGTTCTTGCGACTTTGATGATGGCTTCTATAGCAGGTTCCACATCCTTGTCGTCCAATATCATTTCCATCTTGATCTTTGGCAGGAATTCTATACAGTATTCACCTGCTCTCCACTGCAGGCAAACGCCTTTCTGGCGTCCGCGTCCCTGCACTTCTTCTACGGTCATGCCTACGATACCTTTCTCTTGAAGCGATACCCGAACAGCATCAAGATCTTCAGGTCGTATTATTGCCTCGATTTTTTTCATTTTGATCACCTCATGCGTAAGC
>JAGFND010000133.1 GCA_021409285.1 Candidatus Methanoperedens sp.
TCCCCCCAGCTTCACATCGGCATGTTACCAGTCCGGGTGTGGGGTTCAGTTCTGAGGTGGCGGCTTACCCTTTCCTCATGCTGGATTTTCACCAGCTGGCGACTACGAGCTTTGCTCGGCGCGCCCGTGCAATCCGTGTTCTTAAATCATTTGACCCTGTTTATACTTTAAGAGAGGGGCAGAGTGAAAGTATCATAATTAGAAAAAATCCGTCGCTGATTCCCTGATGTAAAGACATGATTTTGAAGTCTCTGAAATATTAAGATATCACATTATGAAATTCAGGACATTACCCGTTTTTCAACAGATTAATTCCATTTCGTTGCTTGATTCTACGAATGAAGGGTTTGTATTCTATGGATTTATACGGTACGATTAAGATTATGGAAATCGATCATCTGGTATCATGAATTTCTGGCTTTGTGTACTTCTCCTTGCAGTACTTTTTGATATTGTAATTGGGGAGCCGCCTGCATCATTTCATCCTGTTGTGTGGATGGGAAAATTGATCAAGATTCTTGTAAGGGGCGCTCCGGTTCGCCAGAGGAAGCTATATGGTTTCTTGATGGTTTTTTCGTGCGTCGGGATAACTATCCTTTTCGGGAAATCAATGGAAATTTTATTGGGAACAGAAGTTCCGGGTATGATAATTTATGCATATTTCTTGAAATCCTGTTTCTCCATTCGAATGCTTTTTGTCTGTGCTTCCCGGATAAAAAAGGATCTTGAAGCGGAAAGGATCGAAAAAGTACGTACCGACCTTAAAACATTTGTGGGAAGAGACACATCGCAGCTCAATGTGCATCAATCAGCTTCAGCGGTTATCGAATCTCTTGCAGAAAGCTTTGTTGACGGCATTCTGGCCCCGCTTTTTTATTTTCTGCTTTTTGGCCTTCCGGGTGCGCTGGGTTACAGGATGATCAATACGCTTGATTCGATGGTGGGTTATAAGAAAGAACCATTTGCCGATATTGGTTACGCTTCTGCGAAACTGGATGACCTCGTGAATTATGCACCGGCGCGTATTTCGATCGTGTTCATTTTCCTTGCCTCAATAATATTTGCAAATCCGGTGGGTGCTATAAAAACCAGCATTCGTGACCATAATAAGACAGCCTCGCCCAATTCCGGATGGTCGATGGCAGCAGTTTCAGGGGCGCTGCAAGTTAAACTTGAAAAGATAGGGTTTCATGTACTCGGAAGTGAATATGAGGATCCACAGTTGTTCCATATAAATAGAGCTATTATTATTGTTGGTCTTTCATCATTACTTGTAATAGCCTGTTTACTATTCATTGGAAGTGTGCCATTAATTCAGCTCTGAATAGTATTATGTAGGATTCACAACAATAAGATTTCATGCTACCTCCTTTTGTCACGTTCTCCCGCAATGTCTTTATTCCGCTTACCAACATCTGCAGGAATAAATGCGGATATTGCGGATTCAGGCGTGACATCAATCATCCCGAAGCAAAATTATTGATGCCGCCTGAAGTGACCGATATTCTATTACGAGGCATTCGAGCGGGCTGCTCAGAAGCTCTTTTCACTTTTGGTGAACATCCTCATGAGGTCAGTGGCTTCAATGAAAGGCTTTTTCAACTTGGATATGATGACATAATTGATTATCTCCAGTATCTCTGCAAAGAGGCGATCTCTCTTGGGCTTCTCCCGCACAGCAATCCAGGTCTGCTTGATAAACAGGGATTTAAAAAACTAAAGCCCTATAATGCCAGTATGGGACTCATGCTTGAGACTGTTGGCAATATAAGTGCCCATTCTGGCTGCGAGGGAAAGATCCCGATAGCCCGAATTAATACTATTGAGACCGCCGGACAGCTTAATATTCCATTCACCACAGGGATCCTCGTGGGGATTGGCGAGACTGGTTATGATAGGGTGAGTTCACTGGAAGCTATAAGAGACATACATGAAAAGTACGGCCATATCCAGGAAGTCATTATCCAGAATTTCATCCCCAGACCCGGAACAGAAATGTCCTCATTTTCCGCCCCGGGATTAAAAGAAATGAAGGAAACCGTCTTAATGGCGAAAGAGATCCTTCCTGAAGATGTTGCCATCCAGATATCGCCCAATCTTATTGACCCGAAAGAACTGATACACTGCGGTGCCTCTGACCTTGGCGGTATCTCACCTGAGACCATCGATCATATTAATCCTGAACGCAGTTGGCCGAAAATATCAGAACTTCAGAATATGGTCGATTTCCCGCTGCGAGAAAGACTCCCCATATATCCGAAGTATATCAGAAAAAAGTGGTACGGCGATGGAATCGAGCCCCTGATCGAAAGATTTTCTGACGCAGAAGGATTTCGCAAAACATATTAACCTGTATCGCGTTAAGACTGCAAAATCCAGGTGGTTTTATTCAGATCTTACAAAGTATACAGGACGAACTGAACGGACGGATCGAAGCAGGTAAATGCAATCTGCATGATGCCCTGCAGCTTTATAGTAACCCAGCCCTCTTATTTTCGATCGCAGATAGACTCCGGAAAAGAACAATTGGCGATACAGTAACCTATGTGATCAACAGGAACATTAATTTCACGAATAGATGCATCGGAACATGCAGGTTCTGTGCATTTAAGAAAGAAGATGGTTATATCCTGTCGATTTCTGAAATACTTGAAAAAACCAGAGATGCCGTCAGGATCGGCGCAACAGAGGTCTGTATCCAGGGAGGACTCCTTCCTGATTGGAATGTTAATAATTATTGCCAGATGCTCGAAAAGATTAAGGAAGAATCCCCTGATCTGCATATCCATGCTTTTTCACCAATGGAAGTATTCCATGCTGGCCAGAATAGCAATTTGAGCATAAAAAAAACCCTCTCATCCCTTAAGAGATCAGGTCTTGGATCGATGCCAGGGACTGCCGCTGAAATACTTGTTGACAGGGTGCGAGAGGAGATATGTCCTGACAAGCTCACCACGCATGAATGGATCGACGTTGTGATGTCTGCCCACAGGACAGGTATTCCCACGACAGCGACAATAATGTTCGGGCATATCGAGACTATGCAGGAAAGGATGGAACATATCCTGACAATCCGTGAAATTCAGAAAAGAACCGGCGGTTTTACAGAATTCGTTCCGCTTCCTTTCATGAGGTCAAATAACACCCTGGGTGAAGGAATAAATTCATCAAATGGGCTTGATGATCTGAAATTGCATGCCATTGCAAGGGTCCTGCTTCACCCATATATCAAGAATATCCAGGCAAGCTGGGTGAAACTTGGAAAGAAGCAGGTGCAGTCAGCCCTTAACTGCGGCGCGAACGATCTTGGAGGGACATTGATGGAAGAGAACATCTCAAAGAGCGCAGGTGCAGCTAATGGCGAATACATGGCGCCTTCGGAGTTTGTGGCTCTTATAAGAGAGATAAATCGTATTCCACAGCAGCGGAATACATTATATGGGCCTATTTCTCCGGCATTTCAGCAAGCTTGAATCCCAGGATGCTCATGAGAGCCATAAATATCAAAAGTGCAGCAGTGCGGCCGTAACCTGCTCCTCCTGCCGGCAAAACATATTTTGAAGCAGCCATAAGAGCGATCAATATTGCTACAGAAGCGACCGATGCAATTATCTCAAAGTTCCTTTTGTTCATAATATCACAAGTTTCGCATCAATTATACCATCAACTGCTCTTATTTCATCAAGAGTCTTATTGTCCACTTCACTATCTATGTTAAGTACCATTATAGCTTCACCGCCGGCCGTGATCCTGCCAACCTGCATACCTGCTATGTTGATGTTTTTCTTTCCGAGCATCATGCAGCACGGCCCTATGATATTGGGGCGGTCTTCGATCCTTGTCACTATCATAAAATTTGAAGGGATAACATCTATGCTGTACCTATCGATCTGAACGATCCGCGGTTCTTTTCCGATAACCGTACCGCTTATTATCTTCTCAACACCTTTCTTGCTTAACTTGATCGTTATCTGGCTTGGATAGCCGCTTGAAGTCTCGGATTTACTCTCGACCACCTGTATCTTTCTTTCTTTTGCGATCACCGGCGCGTTAATATAATTCACACCTGCTCCCAGAACCGATTCAAGTAACCCTTTCAATACTGCCATGGTCAAAGGCGCTACATTCTGATCAGCAATCTCTCCACAATAGAAAACTTCGACTTTCTCGTAATTCCCTGCAAACTGGGCAGAAATTTTTCCCATCTTTTCCGCAAGAGGGAAATATGGTTCAAGTATCTGCATGACCTCAGCTTTGACATAAGGCATATTGATGGCATTCTTCACTGGAAGTCCTTTGAGGGCATTTACAACCTGCTCTGCCACTGAAATCGCCACGTTTACCTGGGCCTCCTCCGTGGATGCGCCAAGATGCGGGGTCATGACCACATTATCAAGCCACATAAGAGGGCTTTCAAATGGCGGTTCCTTTACAAAAACATCAATTGCTGCGCCCAGGACAATCCCATCTTTTACCGCTTTTGCGAGAGCCTCTTCGTTTATGATGCCGCCTCTTGCGCAGTTTATGACGCGCGCGCCTTTTTTCATGATAGCGAATTCTTTAGTACTGATGAGATCCTTTGTATCTTTGGTAAGCGGCGTATGTACAGTGATATAATCCGCACGCCTTACAATGTCCTCTACTGTTGTCAATTCAACCCCAAGGTCTTTTGCCCTTTCGGCTGAAATGAACGGATCATAAGCAAGTATCCTCATCTCCATTCCCAGTGCGCGCTTTGCGACTTCAGAGCCGATCCTTCCGAGCCCGACAATTCCAAGGATCTTCTCCCTGACCTCTACCCCCATGAATTTCTTCCTGTCCCATTTCTTGCCTTTAAGTGATGCATTGGCCTGCGCGATGTTCCTTGACATCGACATCATCATAGCTATTGTATGCTCTGCTGCTGAGATGGTGTTACCTTCTGGTGCATTGACCACGATAATACCACGTTCTGTGGCTGCATTCACATCAATATTATCCACGCCGACACCGGCCCTTCCTATGATCTTCAATTTCTTTCCAGCATCGATAACATTTTTTGTTACCTGGGTCTCGCTGCGGACGATCAATGCTTCATAATTCACTATTCGTTTTATCAATTCTGCAGGTTCAAGACCCGTCATGATATCAACATCAAATTCATTCTTTAAGATTTCAATTCCCTTTTCCGATATCGGGTCACTTATAAGTACTTTCACGTATTATCACCGGCTTATTCGCGAAATCCACGAATATTTTAATTAGATGCATTGCTTTTCGCTTTCTTAGAGTATTTAAGCGTTCATAAGCTTTTCTAACCACGTTTTGAAAAATCACAACATATCATGACATTTTCTGGCCATATATATCCCGTCCACAACCCTCTCTATCCGCACTGATACCTCTTTTCCCACAGAAAGCTTATCCGCATCGATTATTGTAATAACTCTGTCGCGTGCTATGGCAAGCTTTTCACCTTTCATCCAACCAGGTCCCACTATCCTGACTTTAACTTTTTCATACCTTTTGAACATGCGAGGAAGAGCCTTGCATGAAAAGCTCCCGAAATCCTGCGGTGTAAGAATAAGTTTTGTTTTATATATATTCTCAAATTTTTTAAGCCTGTAATAAAAATCATCCCAGCTCATTGCTTTTATATCCGGTTTCCTGCCATTCTTATGCGCCAGGAATTTCTGGATGCCAAGGGCTGGCCATCTTTTTCCTGCTCCTATACTTTTTGCGAACTCTATCAATTCTGGCATTTCCGTATCATTGATACCGGGAAGCCATACGGGTGCAATAAGAAGGTCAATATTTGTATTTTTCGTGATATACTGGGCGATCTCAAGCACTCGACCGATCCTATATGAATCTGTCCCGGCAATCCTTTTTGCCGTGTCGGGATCGATGGCTTCAATTGACATATTGATTCGTGAAAGACCTGCCGCATCAAGTTCATCAAGGAGCTTCTCGTTCAATAATATCCCGTTCGTCTGCATGGAAACAGTCTTAACATGGCTATTCTGTGAAAGGCCACGAACAAGTTCGACAAGCTGCGGATACATGGCAGGCTCTCCCACTGTATCGATATGAGCTTCGATCTCATCAGTTTCTTTGTATGATGCTGCCCGGTCAAATGCCATAAGCATCTGGTCGAGATCCACCATATATTCTGATATCCGCTGCTTTGTTCTTGGGCCGGCATCAGTTGAACAAAAGATACATGATAAGGGGCATTCGCTATATGGGCGAACCTGCAGAACATTAGTTCCGCGATCGATAATGCCGAAAGAGATAGAGCCGACCAGAGGTATGTCGCGGATGAGGATGTGGTTATGGATTGGCATTTGTTGAGACCTTGCATTTGGATTAAAACATTAAAAATTTTGCAGCACTTTTATTAAAGGTATCGCAACTCTTATTAA
>JAGFND010000134.1 GCA_021409285.1 Candidatus Methanoperedens sp.
CTCAAGATCAGGTATTTCATAGAGCGCATTTACCGCCGTATCATAATCCTTGACTTTATAGACCGCTTTTGCAAAAAGAATTGAATCACCTTCAGGGGTTACAATCTTTGGAATCTCTGTTGCTTTCATGAAAGCGAAATTGATAAAACTAAAGCCGTGTTCTTTGAAAAAATCCTGCCATGTCGCATTGGGCTTTTCCGTCTTGAATCTCAGGAAACTTTCGTTTCCAAACCGGATCATATCAGCCCTGCGAGTTGCAGGTAAGAGGCATGCTGCTCCAGAAAGATAGAATTTGCCCAGCGTTTTAATAACTCTCAATGCACCAATGTCCCACTTAGTCATTCGTCTGGAAGATCGTATATCATTAACAAATATTTCATTATTCTCAAAGAGGTCTTTGATATGTATGCCTCTGCCCATTTCTATTCCTGTTACTTCATAAACCCTGAGATCAGTATTCTGCCATCCTTTGAGGATTTCTTTTTCGATATGGGCAAGGTTTGGATGTTTTTCGAGATAGAACAACTCAATAATCGTTTTTCCATGATCTTTCAGCCTGTAGTCGTGAATGAACCAGTCAACGAACATGACCATAAACGCATCGTCCGGTTCTCTTCCTTCCAGAAAAATCTTCTTTGCATCTTCAAGATCAGTCTTAAAGACTGGTTCTCTGGAAAACTCAAGTATCATCTCTCTCAGACTGCGTTCCGCATTTTCTTCTATTTCCTGTTTTTGCATGCAGCATTTTTTATATTTCTTTCCACTGCCACAGGGACATGGCTCGTTCCTTCCGGCTTTCATATCCATTGCCTCTAACACGGAATTAAGGAATTTAAAGTTGGCGATTTAGACTCCTTGCTGATATTTTCTGACCAATACTCTTATGCCATATAAGGATACAAATATAACAGTAAGGGGTTCCATAATGTTTAAAAGGAAAACATATTCTGAAAAATGCCCGGTATGCGGCGGTGACATGCACCCCCTGGGTGATGAAACGAGAAGATTTGATGAACTTGCCCCAAATACTCCGGTCCTTGCTGAGGTCAGCCCTGGTCACTGGATAAAGGTAGCTGATAGAAATCCCGCAAAAACATAAACATTAATGAGGTAGAGAGATTACATGTGGATATGGTACGAGTAATCGGAATAGACCCGGGAACAAAAAGTTTTGATTTTTGCGGTCTTGAGGATGACAAAATAATTCTTGATATTTCTGTTTCGACAAAAGATATTATGAGGGATCCGGATCTCATCTCGAACATTATCATGGATTCTAATATTGACCTTGCAGTGGGACCTTCCGGTTTTGGCATTCCGGTCAAGCGCATTGAAGACATAGGTGAAAAAGATATGTTTCTTATGTCTCTCATTAGAAAATGTGATAAGAAAAGTGTTCTTGGCATGCGTAACTCGATAGCACGGATGAAAGAACACAGGCTTCCGGTATTTTTCATTCCAGGTGTCATTCATCTTCAAACGGTCCCGGATTACAGGAAATTCAATAAAATAGATATGGGAACTGCGGATAAACTATGCTGCACAGCGCTTGGGATCAGGGATCAGGCGAAAAGGCACAGGAAGAATTATGATAGAACATCATTCATAATGCTTGAGATGGGTTACGGGTATACCGCCGCTATAGCAGTATATAATGGAAAGATTGTGGATGGGATTGGCGGAAGCTCAGGGAATATCGGTTTTCTTTCAATGGGGTGCATGGATGCAGAACTTGCTTATCTTCTGGACGGATTTGATAAAGAGCTCATTTTCAAAGGGGGTGTCGCAACTCTTGCCAGAGACCCGGAAGAATTAGTGAATAATGAAACAGCAAAGAATGCTTATATCGAAGGCGCTGTAAAAAATATCCTGTCGCTGACTGCATCCGTAAAACCTGAGGAAATTCTTGTTTCAGGAAGGATCTCAAAGGTCAGTGGAGTCCTTCAGGAATTGAAAAAGCGCCTTGACATGGCACCTGTGAGAAAAGTAGATGGATTTCATACAAAGAATGTAAAAGAGGCAGCGGAAGGGGCTGCCCTGATTGCCAATGGTCTTGCCGGCGGGAAATATGAACCGCTCATTGATGTGATGGAACTGAAAAAGGCAAGAGGTACTTCACTTGATCATATACTGCTCCCTGAGATCGCTGCCATCAAAAAAGAATATCTACAATGAATAAACATATTTTAGAGATAGCATGAACGAAAAAATAATGCTCCGTGTTGCAGAAGCCCATCACAGGGATGTTGGCAAGGATGTTGCAAGAATGGACAGAAGCCTGATGGAAAAATTTGGCATAACAAGCGGGGATACTATTCTTGTTATCGGAAAAGAAAAAACATGTGCCATTGTTCACCCTGGCTATCCGGAAGACGAGGGATTGGAACTCGTTAGAATAGATGGCACCGTGAGGACGAATGCCCGCACAGGGCTTGATGATAAGATCCATATCCAGAAATATTCCGCTCTTCCTGCCAACAGGGTAGTTCTTGCTCCCACCCAGCAGGTCCGCCTGGTGGGCGGGCCCCAGTATCTGCATCGTAATCTTGAAGGAAGGCCCCTTATGAAAGGGCAGCGCATCCGTATCGAAACAGTAAGCAATCCGCTTGCTTTCATAGTTGTGTCAACCCAGCCTGTGGGGCCTGTTATTGTGACGAGGGACACAAGTATTGTTGTGAAAGAACAGGTCATTGAAGAAGACGAAGTGAGGCCAACACATATCACTTACGAGGATATCGGGGGGCTGCGGCGCGAGATCGGTTTGATCCGGGAAATGATCGAACTGCCCCTTCGGCATCCTGAGCTTTTCCAGAAGCTTGGTATCGATCCGCCTAAAGGTGTCCTCCTCCATGGCCCTCCGGGCACTGGCAAAACCATGATCGCAAAAGCGGTTGCCAGCGAAACCGATGCGAATTTTGTTTCAATAAGCGGTCCTGAGATAATGAGTAAATTCTATGGCGAAAGTGAAAAACATATTCGCGAGATATTTGAGGATGCAGAAAAGACAGCGCCATCGATCATTTTTATAGATGAGATCGACAGCATCGCGCCAAAAAGGGAAGAAGTCACAGGAGAAGTCGAAAGGCGTGTGGTCGCACAGCTACTATCATTAATGGACGGGTTGAAAGCGCGCGGGCAGGTCATAGTAATCGCGGCGACAAATAGGCCAAATGCCATTGACCCGGCACTTCGCCGCGGAGGCAGATTTGACCGCGAAATAGAGATCGGCATCCCTGACAGGATCGGCAGGCTCGAAGTTCTCCAGGTTCATACGCGTGGAATGCCGTTATCCGGGGATATGTCAGATGAAAAAGGCATGCGTGAAATAGCTGATATGACACACGGTTTTGTAGGAGCGGATATTTCCTCGCTATGCAAGGAAGCAGCCATGCATGCCATCCGCGGTATCCTTCCACAGATCAACATCGAAGAAGAGATCCCTCCTGAGGTCATGGAAAAACTTGTGGTAACCAAAGATGATTTCTATGACGCTTTCAGGAATATTGAGCCTTCAGCCATGAGAGAGGTGTTTGTTGAGGTCCCTGAGGTCAGATGGGATGATATCGGAGGACTCGAATCCATAAAACAGGAACTCATTGAGGTCGTTGAATGGCCTTTAAAATTTCCTGAAGTTTTCGATGCTATAAATACAAGACCACCAAAAGGTGTACTTCTTTTTGGGCCACCCGGAACTGGAAAGACACTTCTTGCAAAGGCAATAGCGACAGAGAGCGAAGCTAATTTTATCAGCATCAAAGGCCCTGAGCTTCTCTCCAAGTATGTTGGCGAATCTGAACGCACCGTGCGTGAGATATTCAGGAAAGCGAGGCAGGCTGCGCCTGTTATTATATTCTTTGACGAAATCGATTCTATCGTTCCCACGCGGGGCACCTCCTTTGATACAGGTGTGACAGAGCGAGTGGTAAGCCAGATACTTACCGAACTTGACGGGCTTGAAGAACTCAAAAGTGTTGTCGTGGTGGCGGCAACGAACCGCCCGGATATGGTCGATCCCGCGCTCCTGCGGCCAGGGAGGCTTGATAGGCTCATTTACGTAAGGCCGCCTGATATTTCCGAAAGGAAGAAAATATTCAATATCCATATCAAAGGCAAGCCATTATTCTCTGATATCGATATTGAGAAACTTGCCCGGAAATCCGAGGGATATGTTGGTGCCGATATCGAAGCTATATGCCGTGAAGCGGCAATGCTTGCGCTCAGGGACTGCATAAAACGGGGAATGGAAAAAGAAGAAGTCAGGAAGATAACTTGCGATATAAAGATAAAAGATATCCATTTTGAGAAAGCTTTTAATATTGTAAGACCTACTCCATGGGATCTAAAACAATTTGAATCAATGATGGATTTTTCGAAGGCGAAATGAAAACAAAAGGAAAAAGGATAAATGAACATATGGAAAAAAGAAAAGACATTGATGAATTCTTAAAACGTCTAGAAGAGACTTTTGGAAAAATCATGGAAGAAATTGACACTTCGGATAGACCTGTAGATATTAACATTTCTGTGAATGTATATCCGCTTGTGATGCTCAGTTCAGAAGCATTTTCTCCGGGGAAACAAAGGAACGTTCCTGTGGACATTCTTGAGACAGAAACAAAGGTGCATGCGGTTGTTGCATTGCCGGGAATGGATTGCGAGACGATCAAACTGAACTGCAATGGAAGGAAACTTGAAGTAACGGCAAATAATGCCGAAATAGCCATCCAGGAAATTATCGAACTTCCCGCCAGGGTAATTAAGTCTGGCATGAAAACCAGATATGAAAATGGAATCCTGGAAGTTGTCTTTAATAAATCAAAAATGAGGAAGAGCGACAAAAAGAGTAACCCTTAAACATTCATTAGAACATTCAGGAAGCCCATGGTAAAAGTAGAGGTCGTGATGGATGATAAAGCGCTCCTTTCAAGGCATATGCTCAATCTCAAACTCATAAAATTATCCTGGGCACTATTCTTTATTCTTATTGGAAGCACCTGGATCCTTGAAAGCTTGAACCGGATCGATAATATGCAGAAATGGGCTTTCATTTATGCAGGGAGCGGCGCGATACTCCTTTTATTGAACATGGCCAGGATCATATGGTCGATGAGTATCAGTAAATTTACGGTAGGGCTTGGTGCGCTTGGCATTGTTCTCGGGGTCGTGAAATATTTTGCCCTGGGGGATATTTCCTACTGGGCAGCAGCTATCCTGATTATTGGGATATTCATGCTGTTTGAAGTGCTGCGCAAATAATAAGATTTATTAGCAAATAACGTCTATTGTAAAGGCTGTAGCATCTAAAAGGGTGCAAGGAGAGATTAAATGTCAGAAATAAAAAATTTTATCATAAGGAAAAAAGACGGTACCGAAGAGGGTGTTTTCACAGGGCGACAGCCGCGCCAGGCAGCTCTCAAAGCAGCAAACAGGATAGGGGGAACAAAAACAAAACCAGTTGAGATAAGACTGAGAGAACGCGGGACAAAAAAAGTCCATATCTTCAGTGGCTGGAAGGAAGTTATCGCCGCTCCGAAAAACAAACCGAAATGGATGCCGGATAAGATCAATAAGCCTTTTGTAAAGAAAATAGCAACAGAAAAGCTTGAAAAGGATTAGATATTTTATTTTATTTTTTTATTTTATTTTAAATTATATTTTTTATGAGTTATTCCGATAAATATTTATAGAGACGCATCCAAATATGGTTGGGTATAAGGATGAGACTGAGTAAAGATAACCTTTTAATAATATGGATATCGCCGATCTTTATTGGTCTGGTGATAATGTATAACTTCTGGACCGCAATCACAAAACTGTATCCACTGGGAATGACAACGTATCTTGTTTTCAACCAGCTTGTCATGATAGGGATTGCAGTATTCCTGGGTGCTTCCATCTACTGGAGCATACTGGTTTACTATATCTATCTGATGCAAGAGAACGAAGAACTTGTGCAGGATCACTTTTCAAAGCTTGCCGGCAGCGGTACTTTGCATCTTCAGAATGCAAAAGGCCTGATAAGCAAATTGCTTGCGGATATAAAGTCAGGTGAAGAGAAGAATAAAATTTGAAGGATATGTGGAAATATTAGTTATGCATCGTTATATGATCTATGGTTAAGCTGCTAATTGCATCTATTTTCCCATAGCGTCAGGATAGTCTTGGAACTATCTTAATATATAACTTTTAATTTGTTTATTGAGTTTCGCACAATCCTTAAAATTCCCCAAAAGTCAAACCTGCTGCGGCACACCCCGCTGCAAGCAGCGGGGCATGTTTCGTGCCGCAGCTGTCATAATTGTTATTTAAATTCAAACAATTTCATCTGTGCATATCCATCTTTTTCTTCTTTAGTTCCTTGTCTTTCTACA
>JAGFND010000135.1 GCA_021409285.1 Candidatus Methanoperedens sp.
GGCAAAAATGCCATCAAGTGATCATGACAGGCTAAGGGACTCGATAGAGAGACGCAAAAAGAAATTTGGATTAATTTAAATACTATCAGATGAGAATATAAATAACCATGGCAATGTCTAAAAAGATAATGGAAAGGAAAGAGAGGGATCGAAAGGAGAAAATCCAGGAACTTGAAAAAATGGCATTATCCGGAAGCGGTGAAGCTAAGAAGAAGCTGGCGAAAGAAAAAAGAAAGTTGAAATAATCGTTTTATTTTTATTTTATAATATTTAGAGGTGCCCCGCAGAGTTTTACCAGAGCTTCTGCTTCTATAAAGTGGAGAGTGCCAGGAATTATCAGGATATGCAGAGGCCCTCCAAAATCATACTCTTTCAATCCTGGAAGATAATCTGCATGCACCGCTGGATAATCAGATCCTGCCCGGGCTATACCCACGCCAAGAGAATTAGATAATATCCCTTCGCCTTTTCTGTCTTCTGTTTCCAGAAGTATTGACGCAGCTATGCCAATTTCCATAAATCCCTTCTCAGCATCGATATCAAGAAAAACAAGTGTATGAAGGTCATTTTTCTGGTTCATCTTGATGGTGTCATACGGTGCCTCAGAAACGATCCTTTTGTTTCTCGCCATATACGGAAAAGGAATAGTTGTGGATTTTCCGAACCTGTAATTCTGCAGGCCGGTCAATCCCGATACCGCAGAGGTGATTGATGGTGCATGGACTATTGAAGTCTCAATACCCATATCTCTTGCTCGAAGACGCAGATCGATATGTGTTGTTGCTACCATCGCATCACCGCCAGAAAGGAACACTACGTTCTTTTCTTTTGCCTCCTTAAGCCACACAGGGGTCTGTTCCACATCTTCCCTTGTAAGTAGGTTCAATTTTTTCCCGTAGAGCCTTTCCATTTTTTCTATGTTTGTTCCGATAAGATGCGAGGTATAGAATTCAAAATACGCGACATCTGCTTTCCTGACAGCCTCCAGTCCTTTTATCGTAATATCTTTTTCATCATATAGTCCAAGTCCAACAAAAGTCAGCATAACATATTATATGCTCAATACTATAGTAAGTTTTACTATCGAAATCTATAAAAATAAGATCGACAAATTATGAACATGACATTTAACCAGAAATTAAGCAATATGGGTATTGTCATAGGCAGTGTCATTGGTTATTTTACAATATTAATTGGGATTGCAATGACCATTCTACTGCTAAAGACGGTATTATCTTAAACCTATCATAATCACCTTAAGCATACATGGACTCGTTTTACATTGAAGTATCTAAAATAGAAGGTGAGAAGACCCGCAAGGAACTCACAGGTCTTGGCATTATAAATAAGGGAGTCAAGATAAAACAGGCTGGTGAAATGCTGCTCATCCCGATCATTTCACCAGTTAAAGGATTTGGGGATATCGGGAAAGCTGATTTTGAGATAATAGAAAAAGAAGAAACTCCCGAGCAAATACTTGGATTTTCACCGGCCATTGAGAAGATAGGGGACATTGCGATTATAGACAGGCATGAACCTGATGCTCCGAAGATCGCAGAAGCCCTGATACGCCAGAAGAAAATAAAAACGGTGCTGGTGGCACAAACTCCGGTAGGTGGAGAATACAGGATTAGAGAGCTTTCTGTATTGGCTGGCGAGACGCGGACAGAGACCCTGTATAAGGAGAATGGATGCAGATACCGTATTGATCTTTCAAAGGTATATTTTACACCGCGCCTGGCCACTGAAAGGGCAAGGATAGCCGATCAAATAAAATATGGCGACCTTGTGGTCGATATGTTCGCAGGTGCCGGGCCATTCAGTATTCTGATAGCGAAAAAATATCCGCAAGCACATGTGATCGCCATTGACAAGAATCCGGATGCGATCAAATACTTGAGAGAAAATGCAAGGCTTAACAAAGTAATAAATCTTGAAATAAGAGAAGGAGATGCAAGGGATATTTGCATGGATATAACAGGTGCCGATCATGTCATAATGAATTTGCCTCACAGCGGTCTTGATTTCATGGAAGCTGCACTGAAGGTCGTAAGAAAAGGTGGATTCATTCATTTTTATGCTATTTCACATGAGGATGAACTGTTTAATGGACTGCTATTGAAGATCAATCAGATCGCCAAACAGCTGCATCTGGTGATAACCCCTGTTGATAAGAAGATCGTAAGACCCTACGCGCCGTATCAGTATAATATTTGTATCGATTTTCAGGTCTCATGACAGCGAAATCTGACAAGAGGCTTTGCAAGGTGCCGCCTGGCACATGGAGGTACTTCGTAGAAACCTGTCTGGATATTTCTCTCAAGCGGTTCGATTTCCTGTTCTTTTCTTATCGCGCCGCATTTTGGGCATCCGAATCCCTGGCCCTTTCCTCTGGATTTCATTCGTTTTCCGCAGCAGATGGGGTTTCGCAGCTCTTTTTGGATCAATGAATCGATCCTGATCTTTTCAAGGTTCATTGTGCCATCTTTCACGCTTCCATAAACTGTCACATTATCTCCAATCATGAGCTTTCGAATGACATTCCTGAAACCTTTTGTGGGCTCAAACGCAACGCATTCAATGGCTGCTCCGTTATCTGATATTTTAATAATGACATGACCTCCTTCTATTGATATTGGATCCTTGCTAACTTTTCCTTTGAGAATATATGAACGATCATTCGCTACCTCGTCTATTCTTGTATCGATAAGATGCATGTCTGTATTCTGGTTCGTTTTATAGATGACATATCGTTCGACCGGCTCGCTCTTTATCATCGAAAATGCAGCTCTCACAGCGCTTTCTGAATTTCCTCGAATACCGAACAGGATGGGGTCAGGTGAATGAGGCGCGAAAACGATACGTTCATTCTCATGATCCACAGTGTCCCATGTATCGGGGAAAGTGGCGGAATCAGCAGCCAGCACCGAATTGCGATCAATGTCCCGGGATATGCCCCATCTTTTCTTTTCACGGTATGCGATGAGTTCATATGTGAAATCAGATAGGCCAGTTAATGCAAAACCCGCTGCTGCAAGTGCTCCGATGAGTCCTCTTTTGTTCTTGAATCCCCTTTTGCTTATTCCATATTTCACTAGCATGTTTTCTGCTTCGCTGATCTTGAGGACGTCCCGGACTGCACGCAAAGAAAACAGGGCAAGATCAGATTTCATTTCATTGCATTCTCTCTCAATAAAAACAATGCCAGGATTTGTATTCTCATCTGAAAAGACCGCCATTTCCTCTACAGCTGCAATGACTGTCTGTTTGACATTCTGGACATCTTTGATCCTGTTGAGTTCCAGAGAAAGAGCAATGGCAGCATTTCCTCGCGTTTTATATTTTATGTTAGGGTTAAGACGAATTAACAGAGGGTAATCTCTTATCGTTCCGTATATCTTCAATCTCTCGATGAGCACGGCTGCAAGGTATGTTGTACACATCCCTTCTTTTGAATCAGTATCATCAATGCCAATAATCATGGGGTAATTCATTATGTAAATGGTAGAATAAATTCTTATGTGAGCCTAAAGGGTTCTGGAGTTAGGGATTAAAAGAAAATCCGGAAATTCACGGTAAGCCCCTCAGAGGTTTGCTTCATGGATACTGGGAGCTATATTTTGAAAATAGATTCAGAATATTATATACAATTGATAATAAAGAACAGATTGTTATAATTGAAGCAATAAGACATAAAGATGATTATTAAATCCCCAATTCATCAGCCAGATCTTCAAAATCCCTTACTCTGGTGGTATCTTTCTTACATTCTTCAACCTGTCTCATGATATCGATATCTGATAATACTTCGATAGTTTCTTTCATGGATTCAAATTCATCGGTTGAAATTGTAATCCATCCAGATTGATGTTTTCCTGCTGCAAATGCTGTAGCCATTAGTTATCTATATAGAATGGTTGTCTATTTAAAACCTGATATGTTCAAAATTCTCGATTCTCGCAATAACAATATTATGTATCAATGTTTGCCTTTTATTGATAGAACTGTATTATTTATAGCCGAAAAACAATTAAGTTTATTTTAAGCCACACAAAGCATTCATAAAGATTCAAAATGTCCTCAGAACTCCCCCAAAATCCAGACTTCACAATCCAGGAAGAGCTTATCCAGTACGGCGCTGAAAAGAAGAAGCAGCGCGACACAGCCCGTCTGATCTGGGCGTCCAAGCCTCGAAAAGAGCCATCGCCAAAGGATTTAGAGTTCCAGACAGCAGAAATAGTGATACCCAACAAAGCCACAGGCGACCTGCACAGCTTCTTCGAGACTGAAAAGAAAGAGATCCACATCCAGCCCAACCGGCTCATCTGGGGCGACAACCTTCTTGTGATGCAGGCGCTGCTGGCGCAGGGGTATGAAGGGCAGATCGACCTGATATATATCGACCCGCCTTTCAATACAGGTGAGAATTTCAATTTCCCGAACGAGGTTACAATAGAGGATAAGACGTTTGAGAAGGAGATGCCCATGAGCGAGAGGCTGGCTTATACCGATACATGGGACAGGGGGATTGACAGCTTCCTGGATATGCTGTATCCGAGATTGCAGTTGATGAAGCGGCTATTATCAGAAAATGGGGCAATTTATGTTCACAGCGATAATAACGCAAGCCATTACATTAAAACAATTTTAGATGAAATCTTTGGTAAAGAAAATTTCAGAAATGAGATTATAGTGAAAAGAACGAGAAAAAATATACGAGAAACCGAGAAAGTAAAAACATTGAATATAAGGCATGATGTGATTTTTTTCTACTCAAAAACAAATGGTCATTTAATTAGTCCACCTACCAAACCTGCAAATAGAGAAGAAAGATGGCATGCTTTTGATGCTCCACATATTAGACTAAATCTTACCTATGATTTATTTGGATATCTACCTCCCCCAGGTAGATGTTGGCTGAGAAATCCAAACGAGGCTGAAGAAATGATCAAACAAGGAAAATTACGTCCTCATCCAAAAACAGGAAAACCTCAATATTTGATTGATGCAAGTGATGAAGACTTAGTAGATACGATTTGGGATGATATAAGTGCCTATTCATTCGAACATAAATATGATACTGAAAAAAGTGAAAATCTTCTTGAGCGCATTATCAAATCATCCTCAAATAAAGGTGATTTTGTCGCCGACCTCTTCTGCGGCTCTGGCACCACAGCAGCTGTCGCCGAGAAGCTCGGAAGGCGCTGGATAACCACAGATCTCTCAAAAACCGCAATACAGGTCACCCGCGCGCGCCTGGTGAATCAGAATGCAGCGCCCTTCATCATCCAGAACCTCGGCAACTACCAGCGCCAGCTAATCTATATGCGCGATGTGAAGCTGAAGGAGATGTACAATATCATTCTCAGGCTCTACGGGGCGGCGCAGCGCGACGATATGCAGGAATTCGGGATAAAGCAGGATGATAAAAGTACGCTTGTCTTTGTATGCGAGCCTGACAGACCGATGACTGGCAGGAAAGCCATAGAACTTGCAAAACAGGCGCATGTTGCGGATGGGAAAGGGTACAGGAAGCTTGTGATTCTTGCATGGGATTATGAACTTGATTTCGATAACGACTTCTCAAGGCTCAAAGCCAATAAAAAAGAGATCGCTGACTGCGAATTCAAGGTCATCCCTTCAGATGTGCTGAAGTACCTGCGAAAGACAGGCGTCAACGGCGGCAGCCTTGCTGATAAGATCACCTTTTACCAGAAGCCATACCTCAGGATGGGCGAGCCGACCGTGAGGCAGCGTGATGGCGATACTTTTGTTATTCAGATAAAAATTGAGCAGTATGTTGTTCTTGATATTCCCCTGAAAGATGAGGAAAAGCGTCCGGAAATAGAGAAGATCCTCGCCAGGAACTTCGCGGCACTCATCGATTACTGGACTGTGGACTGGGACTATAACGGCGAGGTTTTCAGGAGTACATGGCAGGCGATGAGGGACAGGAAAAAAGGTGAGCCTGTGCCTGTTGTTGCTGATTCGAGTTTAAAAAGGGGCAAGAAATATACAATTGCTGTTCGTATGGTGGATGTTTTCGGAAATGACGCGTCCGTTACTAAAGAACTTGATTTGAGGGGATGATTGTTGGTGGCTGCTATGGCATCTGAAGAAAAGGATGAGCGCAGGTTAAATAATTCGTTATCTGCGTTCGTATATACAACACCTCTTGCGAGAATAAATAAGCATTCTTGCACCTACATAAAAGTAGGTCGAGAGAGTAACAAACATTGCGTTTGGGATCCGTTCCCGTTGATTAACCTGTTGCTCTCTCATCCTTTTAA
>JAGFND010000136.1 GCA_021409285.1 Candidatus Methanoperedens sp.
GGTTTCTTTTCTTCATTTTCTTCGATCCAATACAACGGAGTTAACTGCCACAACTCTATGCTGACATCTGGTTGGAGCAATCCTGATATCCTCTCAAGATCAAAGGATGTAGCTGTAAACACTTTTTGAAGATATGCTAGGGTTCTGGCAACTGGTCTGCTTAATCCTGAGGAAATAAGTATTTCTGCTAATTCTTCATCGCTATCGTCAAGCTGGTTGATATCAAGAGTTTTCATAATGATCCCTTATTATATTTTGTGGTAAGATATATTTAAATTATATTAATCTTTCGATAAGATGAAATTTGATTGGCAAATCAGGCTGGTCGATTTTAATTGAAGGGCTTATAAGGGTAAGCCGAATAATTTTATTGAACGACTGGAAAATTTATTTAAAAGAAGGTCTATTGAAGAGCAAGTTTCCGATGAGGATATGAGATAATAATATGATAACTAATGAAGAAAGAATCGAAGTTTTAAGCAAGATCGAAAAAATTATGGCACATACTCAAACTGAAAGTGGCGCTGTAAATGTTAATGAAATGGCAATAGCAAATAGACTTGTTAAAGAACTTATGGATAAATACGAAATATCCATTGATGAAATTAAAACTACTTCAGATAAATCAACACTAGTAAAAAATATTGAATCTGAATTAATAGATCAAAAAGGTATAAGACATTGGGTTATAAGTCTTTCTTCAATTGTAGCTTCATTTTATGAATGCCGTATAATGAGAACCAGTACAAAAATATTCTTTATCGGATTCGAAATGGATGCAAAAGTTGCGTCAAAAATGTTTGATCATCTATATTTACAAATATACAATGCTGCGATCAAAGCAACAGAGATTCCCACCTCAATTTCCAGAAAAACCCGTGTGATAGATTTCTGTGTCGGCGCATTAGGTTCTCTCAGTAATAGATTGGACGAGATCAAAGAGGAAAGAAAGTATCAGGAAAGTAAGAATGCGCTGGTAATAGTTAAAAAAGATATAGTTGAAAAACAAATGGATAAGATGTACCCCGGATCAGTGTCAAAGACACACAAAACAACATATCATCCATCAGAAGATTATCGTAATGGTGTACAATTTGGACAAAAAATGGAAATACATAAATCTATAAAATGAAATTAATATTAATAACCCATGGTTAAAAAAACATATTACGTAATATTAGAAGTGGATAAGAAAGCATCCCAGGAAGATATAAAGTCCGCTTACTGCAGACTGGTTATGCTGTATCATCCCGACAAAAACAAGTTACCAGAAGCTGAAGAAAAGTTTAAGGGAATCGCAGAGGCTTATTCAGTACTATCAGACCCAGGCAAGCGGAAACAATATGACATGGACAATGAACCAAGAAATGTTCTGCCAAGAAAGAGACAAGAAAAGATGTGGCAAATAATAAGAGAGCAAAAACAAAGAGAATATAGAACAAACCAGATGCTATGGGAATTCCAGGAACAAGAACGTATCAAGATATATATATGTTTTATAGATGAATTTGTATACAATTTTTCGACAGATGGCTTATCCAAAAAACTGCAAGGTAATAACCCCGTTTTGTTTACTTCGGTTTTATTTTTAATAAAATCCGCAGGAATTTCGATAATTTGAAAATCATTTGTTTTAGACCTGCTTTTCATGAAGATGATCCCGAATATCAACTGCTACAGGAAGGACTTGATACCAAGAGATCTCGATATGTCTTGCGCTCAAAATGTAAAGGTGGATGCTGTGTTCCTGTCCCACGCGCATATGGATCATGTTGGGAATGTTGGCTTACTGGACGTAAATATTCCGATCGTGTCATCACAGATGACAGCAGCCATCCTTAAAGGAATGATGGATTTAGGACATTCCCAGATGGGGTTAGAGGTTGCATATGCTGTTCCAAGGAAAGCCTCGGAAGATGATGGAAGGATCATTGAGACAGAACATTATAAAAAGGCGTCTTTCATAAGGGATAAACTGGACTTTGAGTTCAAAGCTTTCGAAGGTGATCATTCCATGTACGGCGCCACAGCTTACGCTATTAACACACCGGATGGGTGGATCGTATATACCGGGGATCTAAGGCTTCACGGGAGGTTCAAGGATAAGACCGAGAAATTCGTGAGGGAGGCAAAAAGCCTGGATCCGAAGGTGCTGATCATTTAAGGGACGCGCATCGGCAGACAGGACAGGAAGGAATCTGAAGACGAAGTTCACTCGACCTGCCTTGGTGCCACTATTGCTGAAAAAGGTCTTGTTGTTGCTGATTTCTCACCGCGAAACTTTGAGCGGCTTGATACTTTCATGAATCTCGCAAAAGAGTCAGGCAGAGAGCTTGTGGTTCTTGCAAAGGACGCTTACATGCTTGATATAATGAAATGCGCTGACGGCATGGACAGGATAAGCGAGCTTCTTGTTTACAGGGATGTGAAATCAAAACGGGATGCTTTTGAGAAGATGGTGCATGAAAAGTTCAAAGAACAGCTTCGCGATCCGGCGGATATTGCAAAAGCGCCTGGACAGTATATCCTGTGCTTCAGCTTCTGGGATTTGAAGCATTTGCTTGACATTAAACCCCGGGGCGGAACGTATATTTATTCAAGCAGTGAAGCATACACTGAAGAGCAGGTCATTGATTTTGTGCGATTGTGGAACTGGATGAAGTTCTTTGATTTTAAGGTTAGAGGCTTTCGCATTGATGAGACTGATGGAAAGCCTGTATTCGAGAAGGGATATCATGCTTCAGGGCATGCATCGGCTGCTGAGTTATTGAAGATCATTGAAGATATTGATCCTGAGATCGTGCTGCCTGTGCATACTGAGAATCCTGAATTTTTTGTTGATAATCTGAAAGGGTATGATGTGGTGCTGGCGCAGGAGGGGAAGGGTATTGAGGTCAGATGAAGGGTGATTTTGATGTTAGTATACTTCCTTATGCGTTCCTATATCTATCAGCAAGATTCTTTTTTTTTTTCTTTATCCACGAATCTGAAAATCAACCTTTGTTCATAATTTATTCGTATCGCCCATGAACTTTTTAACGTGCCGCTTAAGCTATGTGTTTTCAAAGATGGATGAAAAGGATCGATAACAAATAATTCCATTTTACTCCTGAATTGCTCCTTTAATTCAGGATGTTTCTGGTTCCACTTTTTGAATAATCTTTTAAATTTCTCATCCCATATAAGTTCAATCATTCAAGTCTTTCCATAACTCGTCAAGATTCCCGCGCTTTACATTTCCTTCTTTGTAAGCCTTCAGCGCTTCTTTTACCCTTTTAGATATTTCAACCCTTCTTAAATCAATCTGCCGTTTAGAAAGAATATTCAATAGATACTCCCGATCATCAAATTCTAAATGTCCTACTTCTTTGAGAACTTTATCAAGGGTAACCATTTTGTTCATCATTTTATCATGATATTTCTTGTTTGCCTTACTATTTAAACAAATCCTTTTCGTAAGTATGTCTTTTACATCATCAAACCCACCCGAAAATCTTAAATACATCTGTTCATATAAATGAACATATGTTCAAAATAATGAACGTATTCTCAATGCCCTCGATACAGATAATCCGATACCTCGGTCGAAGATATCGGGATGGCTACTATGTCCGTGAGATATCAAGAAATCTCAGTATCAGTCTGGGGTCAACGAGCCAGAGCCTGAGAACGCTCGAAGAAGCAGGACTCGTTTCAAAAGAGCACAAAGGCAGGCTGGTAATATACAGGGCGAACATGCAAAATTTTCTGCTCAGGGAGTTCAAGATAGTTCTCACTCTTCTGGAAATAGATCCCTTTATCCTTCGCCTTAAAGAAGTCTCTTCAAGGATCATCCTGTTTGGAAGCTGTGCTGCAGGAGAGGATACAATAGACAGCGATATCGATATTTTCATTGAATCCGATAATAAAAGAGAAGTTGCCAGGCGTCATGATAGTTATCAGGAGAAGATCACCAGGAAGATATCTCCCATCATTCTGGACTCATCTGAATTCAGAAACCTTGAAGCAAAAGATAGACCACTTTTCGAAAGGATTAACATGGGAAAAGTAATCCATGAAGCATAATGAGATATCAGTTTGAACAGTGTCTTGAAAGAGGGAAAATAGTAAAGATTGAAATTGCGCCTGACATTATTTCAAAAGAGATCAATGAAGCAAAAAACGATCTTGATTCATGTGAAAGATCCATGAATGAGAGGAATTTCAAATGGGCGATAATCCAGGCTTATTATTCAATGTTCCATTCATTTAGAGCCCTGATATTCAGCAAAGGCTACAGAGAAAAAAGCCATACTTGCATAAAATACGCAATTGAATCTCTCTTTGTGGAGGCAGGCACTCTGGATAACCGACTATTGCAGGATTTTAGCTATGCCATGAAGATCCGGGAAGGGGCGGATTACGGAAGTGTATATAGTGCAGATTCTGCATTGGAATTGCATAAATCAGCAATCAAAATATTTGAGGTATGTAAAGAATTAATCTAATCAAAAATAAAACGGTGGTACTATTCTTAAGCTGCTCCTTGGTCAGGTAAATACATTATATTTTTACTAAAGGGAAAACTCATTGTTTTCCGCCCCTCACCACCGCCCCCATCGCCATCGCCTGATCAACTCTCGACATGTCCTTCATCACAAGCACCATCTTATCGCGGAGTGGATAGCTCTCTACTGAATTCTTGAGCAGCTCTGCGTAATTCTGGTACCTGTTTATCTCCCGGTGAAAGGTGCGGGGTCTTCGATCAGAGTAGGATCATAGCCCTTCATATCAAGCAACTTCATTACTTTGTTCCTCTCACCAGCAGTTTTCATTTTGAACCTGTACCGTTCCTTTTCATAGTACGGCTCAGGCTCCCTGAAAAGGTCAGAGTTATCAAAGAAATGCTTAAAATAATATGCGCCGATGAGCTTGAAAATGTTAATGCACGGGCGCTTTTCAATTGTTCTCTCATTCATAAAACATCCCCTCTCCCCGTATACTGGCTGAATTCCCATTTCTCCCTTTTTATCCCAAGAAGCACACCTTTTGACGTGTCATCTGGCAGCGCAAGCATAAGCGCGCCGATATGCTTGCAAAATCTCTTCTCTCGCTGCGTTCTTCTCCAGTCGCCGCAGTCATGCAATATAAACCGCTTTTCAACATCAATGTAAACAGAATAACCCCGGACATCCGCTATGATCTTATCAGCGCTCAATTCTATTATTTCAATGTCCTTTATCTCTGTTGCCCTATCAAACCTTGAAGCATCAATGTGTTCCATGAGTAAAGTCATTACATCATCTTTTTCCGGCTCAAGAAAATCATTAAGCGTCTTCGCAATGACTTTTCCTTTCACTTTACCTTTCCAGTAATCCGAAATATGCTGACTTGCCTCTTTCTGTTCCAGAGTGGCTACTCCCAGCATCTCCAATACATCCATGCAATTTTCAGGCGCATAACCGTGGTAATGGTTGTTAAAGTAGCCATAAACTTCTGCACTTTTCGACATCTCTTTGATTTTCGTCACCCATGCTGCAAGTTCATCTTTAGAATAGCGGTAATTATACCACATCTTTTTACCTCGCCCATGCCAGCGCACATAGGCGATATCCGAAGTCAGCCTGATTTCAGTCGGCAGCAGCGGCTCATCCACGACCACAGCAGCAACATTATGACTGGAGAGCATGTCATGCGCTTCATCTGTTATCCAGGTCTCATTCCTGTATTCAAGTGCAAATCTCATATCCTGGGGCAGTATTTTCAGGAATGCTTCGATCCTGTCTTTTTTGAATTTCATTCCGGGTGGAAGCTGGATCAGGATGCAGGCAAGCTTTTCTGTTTCTTGCAGAGGTTTCATGAGTTCACAGAATGTTCGAAGATCGCCCTGCACGCCTTTTGATAGATCAAGTATTTTTTCATGCGTTATAAGGCGGTTAAGCTTAACTGCAAATTTAAATTCCTGGGGTGTATGCTTTGCCCAGCCAAACACAATTCCAGGCGCAGGATAGCTGTAGAAGGTGGAATTGATCTCAGCTGTTTTAAATATACGCGAATATGCCCTGAGTTTTGACTCATCTGCGTTTTCATAGAATACATCTGCCCAGTCGCGGTAATCCCAGCCTGAGCATCCCAGATGAATTGAGCCCATAGCAATTAATTATATCCCTTCAGATTAATACTTATGTCTATGCTTCATATTGGCGCCGGAGGATGGGCATATTTCAAAGTGCCTGGATTGGATTCCCTCACTGCGTACTCAA
>JAGFND010000137.1 GCA_021409285.1 Candidatus Methanoperedens sp.
TGAAAAGAGCGTAGCAGGAGAATCTGATGTTCCGCTGTTCGTAACTTATGTGGACAGTGTATTCGCCGGCGCTACAAGCGATATGGTTCAGCTAAGATATACATGGGCAATCTCAAAATCCATTACCGAGATCAAAGGTGCAGATGTATTCGGAAATCTGGAAGTACAGACAGCAAATGATAACAATTTACTTCTCTACAATAAAGATAAAACCGTAAGCCTTTCAAAAGACAGCACAGCTGATATCATGGGCGAATTGAAGTTCCAAATAGCTGACAACGACATTCTGAGATATTATCCCAAGGTAGATTATCTCATTGGAGAAGGGCCAAATGTCACAGGAACAGTTACAGCAACAGCCACAGTAACTGGAACAGGGATGGTTAATGCGACAACAAACATGACAGCTGTCCCGGCAGGGGTTACAACAACTGCTGGTCCGGCAGGAACCGAAACAGCTAAGCCGCCAGTAGCAACAGCGACTCAAAAAGAGCCAGGCTTTGAAGCGTTCCTCGCAGTAGCAGGCTTGCTTGCAGTAGCATTCCTTGTGCTGAGACAGAGAAAGTAAAATAAACAAATTCGAAGGGATTTTTCCCTTCATTTTTTCTTTTTTTAAGAATCAAGATTATTCATCAGGCTATGCCATCAAAAATAGATCTGGATACTGACCTGACAAAAGCGCCTTATATTTATTATATAATTTTTATTTATTCTCTTTCCCGCATCCCATTCTTAGATCTGGGATTTAGCGCATTCACGGTCTCCACTGATTCAGATGTCCTCGCGATCGTAAATTCAGCGTATCTTTTGCGTTATTATCACATCTATACGGTCTCACGATTCCCAGGATTTCCATTTTATGAATTCTTCAATTCTTTTCTCATTGGCGGTGGCTGGTTATTTACAAATATGGGAACTGCCATAGTATCTTTTATTGGATGGATCATATTTGGAAAGGTCCTGACAATACTTCAGATCAAGAATAAGGCATTATTATTCATCACGTTCGGATTTCTTCCGATCATTTGGATAAACAGCACAATAACAATTGACTACATGTGGGCTTTGATGTTCGTCCTTCTTGCATGTTTTTTTGTTTTTTCAGAAAGATACGGTTTGGGAGGATTAGCCCTCGGATTTGCAGTTGGGACACGATTTACATCAGTTTTTATGATAATACCTCTTCTTTACTGGATGATAATAGGAAAAATAGATGTCCGAAAAATGAAACATTTTATCCTGATCGGATTTTTCACATCGCTTGGGATGTTTTTGCCTGTCCTGTATAAATATCATTCTGAATTTCTCAAAGGATCAGGTTTTATTTCCACGACACCATTAAATAAACCTCTTGAAACATTCGCAGGTTCAGTTCTGATATCATCAATGAATCTGATATCAGATTTGACAGGAATTCTGGTCATCATTCTTGTGTTAATTCTATTCTTATTGCGTAAGGTTTCTTTTTCAGACCGACGAGATTTATCGAAGTTCTGCTGGATAACTATGCTAATTTATGGCATTCTTTACTTCATATTTCCATATAAGACGGCTTATTTGATCCCTGCAGTGCCATGGATTTTGATAATTATGAATGAAAAACTGGGCCGAAAATATTTCGCGATCGTGTGTATTTTATTATTATTGAATAATATTATAACGATAAATATCATAAAAGAAGATATTCCTGATATCAGCATAGATTCAGGGCTCATATTAAAAAATTATCAAGAACGAAGATTTCATAGCATCAAGGAATCACAAGAATATCTGGATTCCCTGTCAAAGATATTGAGTGAGGAAAGGAATTCTCGAAACATTAGTTAATTTAATATCCTCTCAGGATTTCTATGGGGAGAGGATTGAGATAAATGACCCAATACAAGATCCCGGTAATCCCGGGTGATGGAATAGGTCCTGAAATAATTAGAGAAGGACGCAAAGTTCTTGATGCAGCCGGAGATCGATTCGGTTTTGATATAGAATGGATTGAATACCCCCATGGAGCCGACCATTATATTGAAACCGGAGAACTGATCTCTGAAGAAACGCTCAAAGAGCTTTCAAAATATAAAACGATTTATTTTGGAGCAATAGGCGATGAAAGGATTAAACCCGGGATACTTGAAAAGGGCATTCTGCTCACGATCCGATTTTATCTGGATGAATATGTCAATCTGCGCCCGGTCAAACTACTTAAAGGGGTCTGGACCCCGATCAAGGACAAAACCCCTACAGATATTGATTTCGTTGTCGTCCGCGAGAATACCGAGGATTTCTATATCGGGATCGGAGGCCGCGCCAAGAAGGGAAAGAGCAAGAAAAATCTTGAGGTCGTTCGAAACCTCTATAATGTCAAATTTGGACTTGACATCACTTCAGACAGTGAGGAGATCGGATATCAGCTCGGTCTTGTGAGCAAAGAAGGAACACGAAGGGTCATCATGTATGCGTTTGAGCTTGCGAATAGCAGAGAAAAGCATCTATCGTCAGTGGATAAGGCAAACGTGCTTTCCGATATTTACGGATTCTGGCGGGAAGAGTTCATATCTATTGCAGCGGAATATCCTGATGTCAAAACGGACTTCAATTTCGTTGATGCCATGACGATGTGGTTCGTGAAAAATCCCGAATGGTTCGACACTGTTGTCGCACCGAACATGTTCGGAGATATCATAACAGACCTCGGCGCCATGATCCAGGGAGGTCTTGGTCTTGCCCCCGGCGGGAACATAAATCCTGAAGGAACAAGCATGTTCGAGCCAATACATGGAAGCGCACCCAAATATAAAGGCCAAAATAAGGTGAACCCCATTGCTACCATCTGGGCTGGATCGCTCCTGCTTGATCAACTCGGAGAAAAAGAAGCAGGTGCTGCAATACTCGGCGCGATCGAACAGAATATCGTCAACTCAGAAGTAAAAACTTATGACATGGGTGGATCAAGCACGACTTCAGACGTCGGGAACGACATCACTCGTTTGCTGAAAGATGCAGAATAATGATCTATTGGCTGACAGGCTGACTGAAACCTTATCAGATAATACTTTTTTTCTGGAAAAAGCAGGCTCAAGACGGCTCGTCACAAGAGATCTTGTTCATGAAGAATATCGTATCTGGGACCCATATCGTAGCAAGTTAGCGGGGTTAATTTTGAAAGGTTCATCAGTTTCGATCAAGAGCACATATTCTGTACTGTATCTTGGCGCTGCAAATGGCACAACGGCAAGTCATGTTTCAGATATCGTCTCAGAAGGGACTGTTTTTGCTGTGGAATTCTCGACCAGAACGATGCAGGATCTTATCAAGATAAGTGTTCAAAGAGCAAATCTTGTCCCGATACTTGCTGATGTCCGGTATCCTGAGTCATATAAGAATATGATGCCCAAAGTTGATATTATTTATCAGGATGTGGCACAGCGCGACCAGGCAGGGATAGCGATCAGGAATGCTGAACTTCACCTGAAAAAAGATGGATTACTTATCCTGATGATAAAATCAAGAAGCATAAATTCAGTAAGAAAAAATTATGAAGTAATAGACGAAGAGGTTAATAAATTGAAGAGATTTTTCAAAGTTGAGGAGCTTCTGGATCTTGAGCCTTTTCAATCCGACCATAAAGCTGCCGTAGTAACAAAAAAATCTCAGTAAGCTTTATTAATGAGTTTGTTTATAACAGGTTTTTGTGAAATCCGTGATAGGGGAATTTATTTCATAAATGAGCAACTCTAATTTATCGTGGCATATAAAATCTATTAACTACAAAAATGTCTAAGAACTACTTTTGGGAGGATGAAATTTGAAGTATTGTGTTGATTGCAGATACTTCTCGACTAAAGTAAAAGGAAGCAATAGAGAACAATACGATGGATCATGCACCCTTATGAAGAAAAATGTGTATGAGACAAATCGTGAATGCAAAGAGTTCAAAGAAGAACGTCTCTAGGATTCCATGCAAACAAGCCAGATCCTGGCCATTACGATTTTTGTACTTACCTATGTACTCATTGTCGTAAAGCCAGCAAGGATCAATGAAGCTCAGGCTGCCTTGATCGGTGCTGTTCTTACTGTTTTTTTGTTGCTAAGACCGCATAACGTACTTGAAGCGCTCGGTATTTCTACAATTGAAGTGCCAGAGCCTCTTGTAAACACGTGGAACGTTCTGATAATTCTTGCAACTCTGATGGTTATTTCAACTTTTTTAGAGGATAATGGATTCTTCGAATACTGCGCAAAACTGGCAATACATTCCTCAAATAAAAGTGGAGAGAAGCTTTTCTTATATACTTACCTTGTAGTTTCCATGATCTCACTTTTTGCAGGGAACGATGTTGTAATCCTGACAACTACTCCAATAATTCTTATTTTCTGCAAGAACGCAATGATCGATCCGAAACCTTATATGTACGCTTCTTTTTTTGCAGCAAATACATTTTCAATGCCGCTATATATAGGAAATCTCACCAATATCCTTATAGGGGATAGTTTCAGGCTTGAATATTTCGTGTTCACGAAATATATGCTGCTTCCGACATTTGCCGCAGCTATCGTGAATTATTACATGCTGAAATACATTTTTAAAAAACAGGTCCCAAAGAGTTTCAATTCAAAAGATGAAGGAATTATATCCATCAAAAATAGACTCCCCGCTATCCTGGGAATTGGGGTACTGCTTGCAGTTATTATCCTTGGGGGAATTGCAAATTACTTTAAGATACCACTTTCAGTCATCACTCTTTCTGGTGCATTGATCCTGATATTATTCGAACAGAGAATTATTTACAGGTTAAAAAGGATCTCATGGAATGTTGTTATCTTTGTGGCAGGCCTTTTTATTGTGGTAAAAGGTCTTGAAGTGAGCAATGTTGCAGATGATATCGGAAATATCCTATTTGCAAATATAAGCAGCAATCTTGCGGTTGCTACGTTCCAGGTCTCGCTTTTGTCAGCTTTCATGTGCAATCTAGTCAACAATATTCCTATGACCGTAATGATGCTTTCTATAACCCAGCACGCTGCGCTAATTGAACAAATGAACACTGCTATGGCATATTCACTTGTCATCGGTTCTAATCTTGGAGCCAATTTCACCACTTTCGGGGCTCTTGCAGGGATCCTGTGGCTTGAAAGCGCAAGAAGATCCGGATGGAGTACAACGATCACGGATTTCTTGATAATCGGTTTGTTCGTCACACCATTTGCGATACTGGCGTCCAGCATTATTCTTTCAGTTGAGTTTCTCATCTTTTGAAGGTCTCCAGACTTCAAAGAAAAACCTTTATACAATAAAACGCTTTTAGGATACGATAACTATGATAAACGCGAGGGATCGTCTTTTACGTAATTGAATCGCTTCAGAACAAACATATAAATATTTTTGATACAACGCTCAGGGATGGTGAGCAGACCCCTGGTGTATCCCTTACCACAGATGAGAAACTCATCATCGCACAACAACTTGATAAGCTGGGTGTGGATATCATTGAAGCCGGTTTTCCCATGTCATCTGACGGTGAAAAAGCATCTGTCAAAAGAGTAGCAGATGCGGGATTGAGTCTTGCGGTCTGTGGACTTTCAAGGGTCATAAAATCAGACATCGATGCATGCCTTGACTGCGGCGTTGACATGGTGCATACCTTTGTGTCGACCTCTGATGTGCAGCGTATAAGCACAATCAAGAAAAGCAGGGATGAAGTCCATAGAATGGCTATCGACGCTGTCGAATACATAAAAGACCACGGGATTAAATGCATGTTCTCGGCAATGGACGCTACAAGGACTGATGTGGATTATCTTATCAATATATATAAAGGCGTCGAATCAGCCCATTGTGATATTATCAATGTTCCTGATACAGTGGGCGTGATAGTGCCGTCCGCCATGTACAAACTGATAAGCGAGATAGCAAAGAACGTCAAAATCCCGATCGATGTTCACTGCCACAATGATTTTGGACTTGCTGTGGCGAACAGCCTCGCTGCTGTGGAAGCAGGAGCAAGCCAGGTGCAGGTTACCATTAACGGCCTTGGAGAGCGTGCAGGTAACGCCGATCTTGCTGAAACCGTAATGGGGCTGCATTCACTCTATGGCGCAAAGACGAATATAAAAACGCAATATATTGTTGAGACTTCCCATCTTGTTGAGAGATTGACAGAGATAAGAATGCCGGTCACGATGCCGATAGTAGGTGATAATGCATTTGCACACGAATCAGGCATACATACACA
>JAGFND010000138.1 GCA_021409285.1 Candidatus Methanoperedens sp.
AATCATGGACAGGTTTTACTGTTAACAATGCTCCCATCGTGATACCTGCAATTAAGTAGATAATAGACGTTTTCAAAAATTTTTCACCCAAAGTCATTTTTTTATCCCACCTTTTTTCCATTAGTTATGTTTTATATTTAAAAAAAAGTTATCTTCCGACAATATCTGGTTTAAGACTTGATACAGCTGCATAGACATCCTCTTTTTCTTTTTGTGGCACCTTAAATTTATCCAGGGTAGCAGTCAGAAGCATGGTTTAATAAAAATAAATCTCAAAATGATAAATCGTTTTTTTAATCACCTGCATAATCATAAGATGTTTTTTTCTATATAAGGCTATCTGAGAATTATAATCAATTATGATAATTTGGTGGCCATATCCATTCCCCTGCCAGCAAGATTTTTATAGGTGGAAACTACCTATTAATTTATAATTAATAAGGAGGCAGGATAATATGTCAGGGGAAAATAAAATATTAATCGTTAATAAAGGTTTGTTTCTGTTGGAAGGCTAATAAGCAGGAGTTGTTAATATGAGCACGCGAATCACCAAAAGCAAAACAGATCGTGTCATTGATGGTGTCTGCGGCGGACTGGCTGAGTATTTCAGGATAGATTCTCTCCTTGTCAGGCTGGCCTTCGTCGCGCTTATGTTTATTAATGGGATGGGAATAATTCTATATATTATTCTTGTAATCATTATGCCAAAAGCTGAGAAGCTGGACCAGTCGCCAAAGGAAACAATCCGGGAGAATGTCCAGGAAATGGGCGAACGGGTGAAGGAAGCCGGCGAAGAACTGGGTGCGACTTTTTCAAAGAAGACTGAAGAAAAACACTCAAACCGTGCAGGCTGGTTCGGTATTCTCCTTATTTTGATTGGGGTCATTTTCCTCCTGAAAAACCTTAATTTGATAAAATGGTTCAATGATGACCTTCTCTGGCCGGTTATCATTATATGCATTGGGGCATGGTTGTTGATAAAACGCTGGAGATGAAGAAATGGAAAAAAGACCCGGGTATGTGGGGCCTCTTCTCCTCATAGCAATTGGTTTCATCTTATTGTTCAACAAATTGGGATTTGTTCATTGGGAGTCATGGGATTCCTTATGGCACTATTGGCCCGTAATACTCATCCTGTGGGGCATAGAAATAATTGCCAGGCATACCGAATCCGCTGTGATGTATTTTGCGGCGGTATTTCTTAGCATTGTGTTGATAATCGCAAGCGTTTTATTGGCATGGAACGGATATCCTGCGTCAGATAAAAAAGGAGATAACATGATGGGGATCATATTTAATAATCGAAATCTTGAAAATAAGAAGT
Organism: Candidatus Methanoperedens sp.; assembly: GCA_021409285.1. Lineage (GTDB taxonomy): Archaea > Halobacteriota > Methanosarcinia > Methanosarcinales > Methanoperedenaceae > Methanoperedens. The sequence goes on from JAGFND010000138.1 coordinate 1,325, forward strand.
TTAATTTTGCAGATCTTGATAATGCAGACTTTAATAATTCTAATTTGAATGGTGCTGATATGAATTTCGCAAGCATGCAATAAGCAAATTTCATTAATTCAAGTCTTCGAGGTACAAATATGAATTTTGCAGACCTTAAATATGCAAAATTAGATAATGCGAGTTTAAATGGGGCGAATTTGAATTTTGCAAATCTGAAAAACGCAGACTTGAGCAATGCGGTTCTTGATGGCGCCAATCTGAATTTTGTGAATCTTGATGATGCCAACATGGCAGGTGCACAGCTTAAGGGAGCAAATCATGCATTTGCGGAAACTTCAAAATCTACGATATGCCCGGATTCAACAAATGGGCCATGCTGGTGAAAAAGGGCGTTTGTTGGCAGCTCAGTAGATGTTCTCTTTTTTGTGGCGCCCTACAGTTTCAATGTCTTTTCCACACGTTTGCCAAATTCTGGATCCACCAATTGATCCTGATCCACCTTGCTGAGTGAGCGATATCTCTGCCCTGCCTGTTCAAAGTGGCTGGTCAGATTGATCTTCTTACTCGCCACTTCACCTTCTATATGGGTACCATATCGGGAAACTTTATGGCGTCCCTGATAAAAAATACTGGCAGATTGTTCCCAACAAGATCATAGTTTCCTTCGTCGGTATAGAACTTGACAGCAAAACCTCTTGGATCACGTGCAGTATCAGCGGACCCTCGTGCGCCAACCACCGTTGAGAAACGGACGAATACAGGTGTCTGTTTTGTAGGATCCTGGAGGAATTTTGCTTTGGTGTAGTGTGCCATACTCTGATACACTTGGAAGTATCCATGTGCACCGGCTCCCTTGGCATGAACTACACGCTCCGGGATTCTCTCACGATCAAAGTGTGCAAGCTTTTATATTGTATTATAGTTTTCTAACACACATTGGAAGATAGAATGACAGGCAAATGGATAATAAAGAAATACTTGTAAAGACAGCGCTGTCTCCATCGCGACTTCATGGCCTTGATTATGCCCTTAATCCATACAGGGGATGCGAGCATGCCTGCGTCTATTGTTATGCCCCTGCAGTCATTCACTGGAATAAAGGAAAATGGGGCGAACTCGTTGAGGCAAAGATAAATCTCCCTCGCATACTATCAAAAGAATTAAATGTCAAGAAAAAAGGTGTGGTGGGAGTTGGTACGGTCACAGACCCCTATCAGCCTTCTGAGAAAAAATATGAGATAACACGAAGATGTCTTGAGCTGCTGAAGATACATGATTTTCCTGTTTGCATCCAGACAAAATCGTCTCTTGTTTTAAGAGACATCGATCTTTTTAAAGAGTTCTCAAATATAGAAGTGGGTGTCACTATTACATCGCTTAATGACAGAATAAGAGAACGGATCGAACCTGGCGCATCAAGTGTAAAAGAGAGATTCCAGGCTCTCAAAGAACTTTCGGATATTGGTATAGATACATGGGTTTTTCTGGGCCCGTTGCTGCCACATATTACTGAAGTCGAACCTTTGATAGACGCTATAGCAGATGCAGGACCAAAATATGTGATTGTGGATCGACTGAGGCTAAGAAACGGTGTGTGGGAACATATCAGTGAATTCATTAAAAGTTATGATCTGCAGCTTTTACCTGAATATGAGATGATCTTTCTGAAAAGTAATGATTATTACCGAGAAGTGTTTGAAACGATTATAAGAAAGTGCAGGGAAAAGGGGTTGAAGTGCGAAATAAATAATTTGTATGAGAAAGAATTATAATTTATTTGCTCAGATCTACAACTTCATAATTTAATCCTTCATCTTCCAGCCTGTTTAGCAGCGGCGGTACCTCTTCATCCACCGAAACAACAAGCGAGGAAAGGCCATGAAATGCTGCCTCCACCACAGATTCTCTGGCTCCGAAAAGGACGCTGGGCTGTATCTTTATTTTCCTGAGTGAGATAAGAGCTTCAACCCCAATTGCAACAATATAGGGCTTATCAAATGCGTGTTTCCTGAGAAACTCAAGATCGACACTGCGTGAGCCTCCTTTTTCAGCCCTGTGAACTTTGCAGACAGTTATTTTGACCTCTGGGAGTCCAATGATACCTTTAAGATCTGTTACACCCACATCTTCCCCTTCATCTGCGTCAGAGATTGTAGTCCCGATGACTTCGCTATTATGCGTGCCGGCATACAATAATCCTTTTTCCATCCAGAGGGAGACTTTTACACCCTTTGTTACTTTCTTCTTTGCGATCGCCGTAGCTACTGAGACATGACTCACTATGTCCTCCATCACATACCGCGCATATTTTTTTAACTCTTGCGCCCTTTCCAGTACCCATTCGACTCCTTTTTTGGTTACCCGATAGCGCACCCTGCCATCCGAGTAAAGATACCCTTCAGAAACTAGATCTTTGATATATTCTGAGACTGCCTGTGGAGTTATGCCTATCTTATCAGCGATCTCTTTTTGCCTGACATCAGGCTGATGTGCAGCAATTTCGACAAGAATGTGGAATTTGGTGCCTTCTTTCTTACTCCGGAGTATCATTACTTTCCCCGACCAGTTCTATTCTTTGTCCTTTCACGGTCAGGATCGAAGATCGCCTTGCTATCCCTCGGATGAACATAATACTTTTATCCACGACCCTCTGGAGTCCGTTCATGGACTGGTTGCCTCCAGTAACTTCTCTTTCGATCGTGTCAAGATAGTTCCTTATTTCGCTGTCATTCTTGAAAGTGATCATTATAAGGTCGCTCAGATCCTCCACTGTGCATTGAAAATTGACATGCACCCTGGAATAAGAAGAATGGTATTCTTTATCCGGTTTTTTTCCTGGCTGCGGCATTCGCCATTTGCTTTCAATGAGACCGCTTTTTTTCAAAATGCCAAGGCTATCCCCACCATTAAATCCCACTTCTTTTTCGATATCGTCTTCTGTTTTCCAATCTTTCTGCAAAACATCGAAAACTTTCTTGTGGGTATCTGAGCCAAACGCCCTGAGAAGCGGAACAAGATCTGAAGGTTCATTAATTATTCTAGTTCTTTTACCCATGTATTGAATCACTCACTTGTATTCTATTTTCTCTTAATATAGAACTATACATTGTTTTCAAGATGGATAAACGTTTTGAAAACAATAACATAAATCAAATTACTATATAAAAATTTCGGTCAATTTCACAAAAAACAATAACGATTTCGTGTCTATTTCCTGCCGGATCCGCAATATACAAAATGAGCTATCAATGCTTCAAGCTGTATCCGTTCATTGGCACCTTCGGCCATCCTGAAATCAACCTCTCCAATGCGATCTATGAGGTCTATTTTTAACATATCTGGAATCGTTATATCCATCATGGCGCGGAATATTTGACCTATTATATCCTCGCCAGAAAGTCCCTGTTCGATCAATAAATAATCAAGTGTCGCACGAGCTTTATTGAAATCACCGCTCAAAGCAAGCTTTATCAGAGATTCTATTTCTTCTGGTCTTGCTGCAGCCGTGGTCTTATAGATAGCATCCATATTGACCTTTTTATCAAGCATCGCTGCAGCTTGAAGAGCATTGATCGCACGCCTCATATCACCAGCAGCCACGTATCTTATTGCTTCAAGGCCGTCCTCTGTGAGCGTTACACCCTCCTCTTTGGCGATATGTTTCAATCTTTCTTCAACAGCAGCGCCGGAGATAGGTTTGAACCTGTAAACCGCACACCTTGACTGGATAGGCTCGATTATTTTTGATGAATAGTTGCAGGATAGTATAAAACGGCAAGAACTTGTGTATTTCTCCATCGTTCTTCGAAGCGCCGACTGCGCATCTGATGTAAGGGCGTCTGCCTCATCAAGAAATATTATCTTGAATTCAGCCTCACCAAGAGGAGATGTCCTTGCGAAATTTTTTATCTTAATCCTCACTACATCTATTCCGCGCTCATCGCTGGCGTTAAGTTCAGTGAAGTTGTTGGTCCAGCTTTCACCAAAAAGTTCGCGTGCCACAGATATGGCGGCTGCGGTTTTCCCGACTCCAGGAGGTCCTGAGAATAGAAGATGTGGAAGATTCCTTGTCTTGACATAGGATTTCAGGCGTTTAATAACCTCATCCTGTCCCACTATCGCATCAAGCTTTTTTGGCCGGTATTTCTCGATCCAGATTTCTTCTTTGAGCATCCAAGTCTTAATGTTAAGCAGGTATTATTTAAGTTTCTGTATCAAAAAAAATGAGAGCAATGATATCTTTCAACCAGTGCCCTTTTTAGTTATTAAACAATTCAGATAATGAATTTTCAATATCTTTGTGGTTTATGTTTCTGGTAGCAGTCCCTGCAGTACACCGGTCTGTCACCGGATGGTACAAAAGGTACTTCGGTTTCCTGTTTGCAGTCTGCGCAAGTTGCTTTGTGCATTTCACGCGGACCACTTGGTCTGAAACCGCCGCTTCTTCCGCCGCGGAAGCCGCCTCGTCTATCGTCGCCCATATTTATTTCTCCTGGTATTTATATTTCTTAATTCTTCTCAGCCAAAAAAAATGTAAGCAATGTTATCATTGATAGCACAGCCCTTTCTTATTTTGCGATAGAAATAAGCATTAAATTTTGATCAATATCTCTTAGGTTTATGTTTCTGGTAGCATTCTCTGCAGTACACCGGTCTATCCCCGGATGGTGCAAAAGGTACTTCAGTTTCCTGTCCACAATCTGCGCAAGTTGCCTTGTGCATCTCTCTTGGACCTGAGCTGAAATTGCCTCTGCCGCCGCGGAAGCCGCCTCGTCTATCGTCGCCCATATTTATTTCTCCTGGTATTTATATTTCTTAATTCTTCTCAGCCAAAAAAAATGTAAGCAATGTTATCATTGATAGCACAGCCCTTTCTTATTTTGCGAT
>JAGFND010000139.1 GCA_021409285.1 Candidatus Methanoperedens sp.
ATTCTTTTATTCGACAAACATGACCTGATTCACAAAGCGGTGGGTTGGATGTTAAGAGAAATTGGCAAAAGGGATGACAGGACAGAAGAAGAATTTCTGGAAAAACACCATCGAAAAATGCCAAGAACTATGTTGAGGTATGCTATAGAGAAATTTGACATCGATAAAAAAAGATCCTATTTGATGAGATAGTTGACAATATTTAGAACCTGACTAATTTTCCCCGTCTGTAATGGGGTAAATATCCCAGGACGGGATGCTTGTAAAAGGTTACACTCCCTCTTTATTTAATTCCTCACGACATATGCCTGTCCAGTATGTTTGATAAGTTCTATGGCTCTGTCAAAATGAGTTGTACCAGTATAATCTTCTGATAAAGTAAGGATTACAGTCCAAGCTTTATCATGGAGCATTACGGGATAGCCTTTATATATTCCTTGCATAATTGTTAGTGTATTAACGAACGATTGCATATATACCTTATTGAGACAATAGCAGGAGAGTTTTGTATACAGAAAATCTATGTGAAAAGCTTTCAGAAATCTGTAGCCACGAACTAGAGAAATAAAATACATACATCGTTTCCATCAAAAAACATGGTAAAAAAACCTATTACGAACTATTAGAAGTCGATAAAAAAGCCTCTCAAGAAGCTATAAAGTCAGCTTACTGCAGACTGGCTATGCTCTATCATCCCGACAAAAATAAGTTACCCGAAGCCGAAGAAATGTTTAAAAAAATCGCAGAGGCTTATGCAGTGCTTCAGACCCCAGCCAGCATCATTCGACTATCAGGATCAGTCAATGAAACCTGTTTTATCCCCTGAAGTTTCTAATTTGCTTAAGAGTTCTTTGTATTCTGATTTTCTCTCTTTGAGCTGCTTGATTTTCTCTTTTAGCTCTTCTGAATCAGGTTGGTTAATTGAGGATTCCTCTTCATCATTAACTTCCAATTCTTTGAGATAGACTTCGATTTTCTCTTCGATATCTATGAGTTTTTTAATCAGTTTATCTTCGTTAAAATTCATTTTTTTAGAATTTACAGCTTTGAACTTGCTACCATCTATTCCAACAACTTCTCCGCCAAAAAGATCAAGTTGCTTGCAAAAGAAAAAATGATTTGAACAATTTTTTTATTGCTTCAGGATTGTCTTTCCGAAAGTCAGCAATTGTTTTGAAATCGGGAGTAAGATTTTTCAGTAGCCACATTACTTCAAGGTTCCTGGAACATTCTTTCATTAATTTCCTGCTGGAACGAAGGCTATTAAGATACCCATAAAGGTACAACTTTGATAGATCAGAAGGATTGTATGGAGGACGACCTGTTGCTTTAAGTTCCGAATGCATGAAACCGAGTTCTTTCAAGTCCTGGATTTCTACGAAAGCATCTATGAAGCGAACAGGGTTCTCATCGCTGACATAATCATCAAGCATCTTTGGAAATAGTATTCTTGCCTTCTATTAAAACCCTCAATGTAATCCATATATTTTACCTCTATTATATTTATTACAGTATTTTTAGTTTAATTAAGTAATATACGTGTGGAATATAAAAGCTTCTATAGATTTGATATTTTTCCAAAAACAGGGGTTTCAGAAGAAAGAGTTGTCAATTTTATAAAATATGCGGTCTTGACTGATAGTTTTCACACAATCTGACGTATAGAACAACTCAACAACGTCCATATATAGCCTTTTTTGGGTCGTTCTTCGTTGTGACGCTCTCAAACATCTTTCACAAGGCTCGGCAAATATTCAATAATTAACCGTCAAGAGCGGGAGATGGATTTTTATGAAAATAACGTAAAATACTGACGTTTGCTACAGCTAATAATAAAACATCATCTTAGCTTTGAAGCGCCAGTACAAACAAGGGATTATTGAAAGGAGGCAGGCCCTCACCAATCAATCTTTTCGTATGCGAGAAATCACCTTCTAATACATAGCACTCCGATAATTTTAATTAACGAGACAACTTATCATATTCAAAGGTGGTTATACTGTCATTTAAATTCCCAAAATTAGATAGTATTTTTTCCAGGAAATCTGATGAGCCCAAAGTACCTCCAAAGCAAACTAATATAGTAAGACGTACTGACAAACTTAGTGAGATCATAAAATTACTACAATCTCCTAAACAATCGTGTATCGTTATCGAGGGTAAAGCGGGAGCAGGCAAATCGTTTTTTCTTAAAGACCTTGTTGAGGAGATCAGGAAAGAACAGTTTGTTATCTTTCGAAAAATAGCACGCACTGAAAATGAAAAAATAGTTTTAGTGCTTGGTGACATTGTTTTCAAACTTGAGGATGATATCAAATCATTCGCTCATTGGAGTGCAGATAAGGAAAAAGTTGTTGAAGTAAGTGAAATGTTGGCAAAATGGATAAAGAATGTTTTAAAAATACCTGAGGATGTACCCGTGGAAAAGATTCCTTCAATCATTGCCGGAATGGAGAAGGAAAAATACGAGAGGGGATTCATTTACGAATTCAAGGATGCACTCAATGATCTTATCAAATATATCCCAAAAGAAAAAAGAATGATCTTAATACTGGATCAGGCAGAGAGAATCGACCCTAAAGAGTTTAATCTACTTTATGATATTATGGAAGAAATGCCTGAGAGAACTATGCTTATCCTTGCCTCCAGGAAGCCAGGTGCTGAATTATTGTCACCGGATATACAGGCAAAAATTACTACAAAATTTTTATCTTTAGGAAATTTCACAGAAAAAGAGACTGGTGAAATGTTGAAACTGAGTGGAATCCCTTTTGATGAGAAAATGCTTACAAAATTTTATCGCAAATTCCAAGGATTTCCTTTGCTGCAGGGGATGGCAATAGATGAAATGATATCCACAGGCAATTATAATATTGATCGTTTACCTGAAAAAATGGAACAGCACTTCAAACTCAGATTCGATGAAATCAACAGGAGTTCAAGCGAAGAATTGCGGCTATTATTTACTCTATCCATATTCCGCGAATGCCTAAATATTGATGCGTTGAATGCAATCACAAATATTGAAAAATCAGAAATTTCAAGGATCATTCGAAAAGAGAATATTTCTAAAAACATAATCCTGAATCAGGGAAGAAGGGATTACTGCTATGAACCTTTTCATTCTCTGTTTTCTGAATTTGTCTGCCATGAACTCGAAAAGACTTCAAGAGTTGAGTTTGAAAAAATTCATTCTTTAGCTGCCGAATATTATACGACTAAATTACTGAATTCATCTGAGATCAGTCCTGAACAAATATTTCTTGCTATGGTTGAAGCCCCATACCATGCATCAAGAGCTAAATCTCCAAAACTTCTGGAATTAATAGAATATACGAGCAAATTCAAAACAATGTGGGGATATCTAGATGAAGCAAAAGAAGAGTTCGAGGTTGCCCTTACTCTTTATCAGAAAAATGATGATAAAAAAGGTATATCCTACATACAAAATGAGCTGGGAAGATTATATCAAGATTGGGGAAAACCTGAGCGGGCGCTGGAATACTATCAAAAAGCACTTGAGATAGCAGAGGAACTCAAGGATATTAGGGGAAAAGCAACCAGGCTTAACAACATAGGAACTGTGTACCAGCAATGGGGAAAACCTGAGCAGGCGCTGGAATATTATCAAAAGGCGCTGAAAATTTTTGAAGTTTTAGGAGAGGAAAGATCGGCATCAATAATAAAAGGAAATATTAACGCCCTGAGGTCATTGAAATGATAATAAAATATGTGTTGCACATCAGGATAATTACCAACACGAATTGAAACTGCTCTTTTTGCAGAGAACGATCCTGCAAATAATTGTATATAGTAATCCGCTAACCTTATGGCAAATAAGTATATAACATAAAATATATAATACGAACCGGGATGAACTCATATTACCCAGAGTTCGTCACAGTTCGTTGTTTTTTTATGATATGTTGGGCGGAACACTTTAATTCATGTCTCTTGCGAGTACAGAACCCTCTTGGAACCGTCTTTGAAGGTCGCCATTACAATGAATTGCGTTGGGTTCGTAGAGTTTGTATCGAATGACCTTGTGAACCCGACATCCACACTTGAATTATAGGTATTATTAATGGTATAAATGCCGCTTCCTGTGCTCCAATTCCAGTATTTGTACTGGAAAGACATATTGGAAATCGGCGCTGAACTGATCGGGTCTATCGCAGTTATAACCGCTGTAATATTCGTGTTATCGCGTGAAATGTCAAGACCAACTGTTGTAGGCCTTGTTGGCGCTTTCACACCTGCACTCCATGAAGACACAATAGCTGCCATAACTACCGTGATCGCTACCATTAATATAACTCCAATGACCGGGGAAACACCTCTGTCATCTTTATTCAACCTCTTTATTTTTGATATCATATATTTCATCTCATATTAGCAAATTGTTTTTTATCATTATTGGAATAATCATTATGATGGTATTTAAACATTGTGGATGCAAGGTTTTGCCTATTACGCAGCATAACCTTATATAATAATTCTTTATAATGATAATCGTAATAACAATGATAGACAAATTCCATCAGAATAATAAGGCAGTATCCCCCATACTTGGCGCAATACTCATACTGGCAATCAGCATTACCGTAATAGCGAATGTCCAGTTGAATTTTGTCCCTGTATGGAATGCAAAGGAAGACCTTGACCATCTCGCCATGATGAATGATGACATGAGGAATTTAAAATCGGGTATAGAAGAAAGTGCGATCGGTGGAACAGCACTTTCGAATCCTGTAAGCATGGGATTTAAATACTCGCCAAAGGTGATCGTCTATAATCCAAAAGAAAATGCCTGGGCTACTTTGAAGATCGAGAAAGATGTCTGGGCCGAGATAAGGTATAACGAGGTACTTCCTGAAGGAATGGATGATGCCGTAAGCATAAAAAACATAAGCACAAGCACAATAACATATACGCTGCATGGCGCTTCAGAGCTCAATTCATTCTTTTATGAGCATGGGTTGGTAAGGCACGGGATAACAAATTTTACCCAGAGCGCCCAGACACTTGTCTCAGATGGCGCAATATATGCCCTCAGCGTCAACACCTCAGGCACAGAAAATATAAATGGAATAGAACGCAGGGAAGTTACTGTATATCCTGTATCCAGCCCCAGGAATTCGGTAATCGGCAAGAACGTATGGCTTTTACTCAAGACAGGATATCCTCAATGGTGGGCAGATGATCCTAATAATCCAGGAAATCTGAAAAAACGTGGTGGAGAGATCAAACTGGTTGATATAGAAAATGGTACTGTCATAGTGCATTTTGACAGCATGGTAATAAGAATGGGAGAAGCTGATATTTCAACACTTGCTGCAAAATCTCCTTCCCGATCACCTCCTTCCCGTCTCGTCAGGATAACCCCCCAAAACGTCAATCTGCCAATAGAAGGTACAAGTGTTATTACAGTAGAGGTCCAGGATAAATACAACAATCCGGTGCCGAATATTCAGGTGAATTTCAATATGAACAACAGTATGGAGTTCCCTGCAAATGCGAATTCTACTGCAACACTTCTTCAGACCTCTGCAATATCAGGCGTGGACGGCATGGCCAGTGTGATGCTAAGAACAGGAGGAGCAGGCTATTATTATGTTGATGCTTCACTGACCTCGCCTTCATTTAATATTACTTTTGCATATCCTGCTTCGTCAGAGGGATATTCCCTTTCCCTTTCTTATTCGGGTTCAGGACCCAATTATCCGGTTGTTGCGGCTCTGAAGAACGGATTGGGGACTCCTGGTAACGGCACGATTGTTTTCGATGCCGGCGATGGCTTAATCGGCCTTCAAAACAATACAAATCTTTCAGGGATCGCAAACACTTTACTTGATACTTCCACAGCTTCAGGTCTTTCAATAACCGGCATCAGAAGCGGCGGAATTACAGATTCAAATGTTTTCATAACATGGGATACGGTAAATAACATCACTGTCACAGCAAGAACCGGGAATGTCTTCAATTATAATGTAATCCCCACC
>JAGFND010000014.1 GCA_021409285.1 Candidatus Methanoperedens sp.
ACAGTTACTGTAGCGTTTGCTGTCCCCAATACAGAAAATAGTAGAACAAAGATCGCTAATTTATTTATCCACCTCATTTCATATGATGGCGTTTTTGAACTTTTGAATTTAGAATCCATGTTTCAATGAAAGTATGAACACGCATATGAAAAATATGTTCATATTCATTGCTGAATTATCAATTATAATAAACGCATGCATTAGCCAATGTTTTTAAATAATAATGAGACAGTCACATGCCTACATCAATCGCCACAGAGATTCATATTATGTTCATAAAACTCTGGAATTGAGCTATAGACAAATCCGATGACATCATCTTTGACCCAGCGTGTGGCTCAGGCGGTATGTTCGTCCAGAGTGCGGGTTCGTGGGAAACCGCAAGTTAGAAACCTCAAGCGTTGTAGTCCTCGTACCCCGCCTTCGTGCCGCGCTTATGTGCCTGAATCCCGACCTACCCTCAGAACTATTGAGCTTGCCATCGAAGACTCAAAAAAGGAAAACTGGTTCTTATTTGGCGAAAGCGCCGGCAATCGAGGGCTGCTGTAAAGCACAACCCTGAAACTCCACCGCTCCTCTCCATGAAACACACCCCCCCACAACTGATCCTCGCAGGCGCAGGCAAGACCACGACCATCACCGCGGTTCTGATATATTTATATTCTTTGATACTTGTTGTCGATATCATTCGCGATCTTATCAGCTATTTCATGACATTCTTATCCCAAATCACTGGTATCTCGTGATACTATTTTATACTTCTTTGGTTTTGTGCCTTCTAAGGTAATTATTTTGTTCTTTCCAATCATGTTATAGATGTCGTGATAGGCATTGTCAATAATTTTTTTTCTTTCGTAACCTTCTTTCTCAAACAGGTCGCCTATGTCAGTAATGACGAACTCTTCTGGCAGATCAGTTAACTCCTTATTCTGCCTTTCCGATGGATTTGGTATGCTTTTAGTCTCAGGTTTTGTTTTCAAGAACTTTGTTATTTTCTCAGGTTTTAATCTCACATACTTTTGTTTCCTGGGTGGTTTAATTTCCTCATTCAAAAGTTCAACTTTTGGAGTTTCCACTTTCAAGACTTGGAAATTGTCAAAGAATTTCTCAACAAGCTCCTGATTTGCTCCTTCCGTTTTCGGAATAAGTTCAAACACAATACCACTTTCCTCATCTGTTACTTTGAATCCTAAAGATTTTATTTTCATTATATCTCTCTAAGCTTTCACTGTTTTAAATAATTTTCTGTCTCTATTCGTTTATGTATAGCGTTTATTGTAAATTTTGTTCTCCTAAAGAAGGATAGCATCCCAAATCTTCCAGCACCATCCTTGTTGCCTCCCCCAAATTGGAGGTGTTATCTTTTCTTGGTTCAGGTGTCGGAAAATATCGTGAAAATTGTATTACTGTTTCTGGAGGTTGTGCAAGTCTTGGAATTTGAGTTTGTGGAATAGGTATTGGAAAAGGTTGACCATGTTTTGGTATTTCTATCGGGGTGAATGCCGTAAAAAGGTTTTATAACCTGCAAGCATATTATAATATAGTTATGAATAAATTCCCACATTGTAATAAGTGGTTTAAGAAAGTTACTAACCGTGATATCAATGTTCCTTCCAACGCCTGATGATATGAAAAAAATGCGGCTTGAACTGGGACTTACCCAGCACGAGCTTGCGTTACGCGCAGGAGTAAGCCAGCCCCTGATTGCGCGCATCGAATCTGGTGATGTGGATCCGAGACTTTCAACATTGCATAAGATATTAAACGCCTTTGATGCTGCAAGGAAAGAAATGATCGTTGTGAGGAACATCATGCATTCTCCTATTATACATACATGTTCTGATAATTCGATCGAGGAAGCGGCAAGAATAATGGAAGACCATGGTTTTTCCCAGGTGCCAGTCATTGATAATGGAGTTCCCGTCGGGAGCATTTCCACAGACCAGATCGTTAGCTCGATGACCGACCATGATGTAAAAAAAGTATCCCAGATCAAAGTGCGCAGTATTATGGGCGATTCTTTCCCGACCGTATCTCCCACGACCGATGCAAATACGGTCTCACGGATACTTGAAAAACACCCTGCAGTTCTTGTTCTTGATACCGGAAAAGCCATAGGCATGGTAACAAAACATGATATAATGAAGATGTTACGCAAATAGCATAATAATTCCAGTTTGTCGCAAACTTTACGCTACAATATATTTGGATTTGATCTTGGTCACCGCATCTGCAAGTTTTTCTCCCATTTCAATAGCCTTTACCTTGTCTGCTTCTCCTGGCATGCCTTTAATAGCCATGCCCGGTTTGATCCAGTGAGGATTCAATACACCCACAATTTTATCTAATGATACAAGTGCAGCGTCCTGCCCGCCCTGACCTGTGGTAAAAAGTAATACGGGTTTGCCGCTCAATTTATCTTTTACAGGAGAGAGTTTCTCAAAGAGAATTCTGAGCTCTCCCTCCATATACATAGAAGCAGAATGTGTGCCAAAAGCATAGCCATTAGCTGAAACCGCATCTTCTGGCGTGACATCTCTTGCCCTCTTCAAGTCAACTGATACACCTTCCACTTTTCTGATTCCCTCTGCGATTACCTGCGCAAGTTTTTCGGTACTCTCTGTTCCAGATTCATAAGTTATTAGGATTTTATTGTTATTAGCCACACGATCATCTCCTGTGATGATTGTGTCTATAGATGCACAGGAACTATAAACACATTTTCTTATCATCCAGCATACGAATAAAAACAGTATCCATTCAGATCGGATCTTTCCTGTATTTCCTTATCTCCTCAATCACTCTCTTATCGATAACATCCGGCTCGGTCATTTTCCGGGTGTCAAGTATTTCGTCCAAATACTTCTCAGGAATGATATCTTTTTCAAGAAGTACGTGTTTCAGCGGTTTATTTTCAGAAAGCGCAACCTTCACAAGTTCTGCCACGTTCTGATAGCCGATATAGGGATTAAGAACCGTCGCAAGGCAGTGGCTGATGTCAAGAAGTTCCGTGCATCTTTTCTCATCAACAACGATCCCTTTGATGCAATCCTCCCGCAGCATCCTGATGGTATTTGTCAAAAGATCAATATTCCATAGAAGATCGTAAGCAATGAGCGGCGTCATCACGTTGAGTTCAAGCTGGCCTGCTTCGGCAGCAAGGGATATCGCGTGGTCATTCCCTATGACCTGGAAACAAACCATGTTCACGGCTTCAGGGATCGATGGATTGATCTTTCCCGGCATTATCGAGGAGCCAGGTTCAACCTCGGGCAGTATTATCTCTGAAATACCTGCTTTCGGACCTGAATTGAGAAGGCGAAGATCATTTGATATTTTATTGAGTTCGATAGCTAAAATTCGTAACGCATTTGACATATCCATAAAACTGGCCATGCTCCATGAGAGCGTGATGCTGTCCCCCTGATAGAATTCAAAGCCTGTCAAAGCATTAAGTTCAGTTATTATCATCTTCTTAAAATCCGGGTGGGTATTGATACCTGTCCCGATCGCTGTTCCTCCGATACCCAACTCAAGCATCCCTTTCTTTGCAGTTTCGATCCTATCAATGCATTTTGAGAGAGACGCGCCATAGCCCCTGAATACCTGGCTGACACGTATAGGCACTGCATCTTCAAGATGTGTCCTTCCGACTTTGATCACGCTTTCGTATTCGTTAGCTTTATCCTCAAAAGCAGTAACAATATCCTCTATCTGTCTGACAAGTGGAGGCAAAGTCAAAAGAACACTTAGCCTGATGGATGTAGGGATGACATCATTACTGGACTGCGCCATATTAACGTGGTTGTTCGGGTGGATGATATGATAATCGCCCGGATTCCCACCCAGTCTTTTTATCGCGACATTGGCAATGACTTCGTTGGTGTTCATGTTGAATGGTGTCCCCGCTCCCGCCTGGAACACGTCAAGGATGAACTGATCCCGATATTCTCCCTCGATTATCCCGGAAGCCGCCGATACTATCGCATTTCCGATATTACTATCAAGCAAGCCGAGTTTCATATTGGCAATGGCAGCCGCTTTTTTTATAAGTGCGATCGAGCTTATGAATTCATGTTTTGCCCTGATCCCACTAATCTGGAAATTACGTGAGGCACGCGTTGTGAAGGCTCCATAAAGCATATTTTCCGGTACTTCTATTTCACCGAGGCTGTCTTTTTCAATTCTTGTCATTTCGATCAAGTTCAATATTTTTCTCTTGATTCATAGATTTTATGTTATGATCTTCTGACCTGCTCCCGAAAGAAAGCCGGTTTACAGCAACAGTCATTGATTAGTGTTAGATTACGACACTAAAGATGACCCTAATATTTTTGTAGCCAGCCAGAAAATACGGTTCGTTTGCTCCCCCAGTTCACGTTATTGCTTACTACGAACAACGTGAGAAGATTGCCCCTTCCCTTTATTCGGTTTCAACCCTGGGCGCCAGCATATAGCTGACTTCTCCATGCCCCTCTGCGATCTTGAATCTGATCTTGAGAGGATAATCTTTCCCCAGTTCAAGTGTGACTTCACTGGCCTTTCCCAGGATCTTGCTGATATCCGAGAGATAGTCAAGAGAGAACAGGGATTTTGCCTCACCAGGCTTTATATCGATCAACTGGTCTTTTGTCATTTGAAGGCGAACATTATCCGTATCCCCTTCAGCTTCCATAAAAAAAATATCCCCATTGACACCCATGTGCATGTAATCGCTTATCTTTTCTGCGGCCTTAACCGCCCTTTTCAGGTCTTCCCCCCGGATAACCACACGCACAGGCAGATCAAGAGATGGGACTTTCGGTTCTTTTCTGATAGAAGAGGGATCAAGCAGGGACATTGTATAAGAGAGACCGCGCATTTTTACAATGAGTTTATGGGCAGTTTCATCAAGCTCAAGTTCAATCTCATCATCCTTATCAGCCATTTCCATGATATCATTCAATTTCGTAAGATCAATACCAAGGTCTCCCTCGGTTGCTTCAAAAGAACTGAATGCATCTTTTGCAAGATCAAAACTTACCATGGCGACAGTCGCAGGATCAACGGCTCTCACTGATATTCCTTCCGGGGTAAGTTTGAATTTAGCTTCTTCTACCAGCGTGGATATCGATTCGATCGAATCTTTTAATTTTTCTGCGCCAATTACTGCCTTAAACATCTTAAGCCTCCTCGATACTTTATAATTCAAGATATTAATAAGTCATTCTATGTATTTTATTGTTTGGACAAAGTATTCAGAATAATATGAAAGAAAAGATAAAACATCTGGAAAAGGAGCTTGAAGCAGCGTCAATGATAGATGAAAGCTTCCTTTCTCATGAAATAAGAGCCGTGGGCTTCAAATGCACGAGATGCGCCAGATGCTGCACATCGGATCATGGGGATAACATTGTTGCGGTATTCCCGTTCGAGATCAGAAAGATTTGTGAAAATACAGGAATAAAAGCAGAGGACATAGTCATCCCCACGCCTTCTTTGGATAAGGACAAAGAGGGAAACATACATACATTTGAATGGGTGATCCGGAATGATGGGGATTGCATTTTCCTTAAGAACAGTTTATGCAAAATATATGAGTGGAGGCCTTATATCTGCAAGACATATCCTTTTTATCTACAAGAAGGAAACCTGATGATATCTGAATGCGATGGGATTGGAGAGCCGATCAGTCTTGAAGAAAGCCAGAAGCTCGCCGCAATGCTTAAAGAAAGATATATCACTGAGATAAAGGAGTCTATCTTGCTCTTTCAGAAGTTCAGGGGATTCAGGCCAGGGGGCAAAGGGATATGTGTTCATGACAGCGAGGGAGAGCACTGGATCAAAATCGAACCGGGAACTATAATCGGGAATTAGCGATCTTCTCAACGATCCCTATAACCTCACTGATGTCTTTAATAACAATATCAGCCTCCTCGCAAAGTAATGGCGGGCACTTTCCTGTCTGCTGTATCGAGAGCACACTTAGATCAGCAGCGCGGAAAGCAAGAATGTCGTTGATGCCATCCCCGACCATGATCACTTTATCGTATTGCTGCTTCACATTCTTCACGATCTCTTCTTTTTTTTTCGGTGTTGAGATCTCATAAACGCTTTTAAGCGGCAAGCAGACAGACTCAGCAAGAGGCCTCAGGTTCCGCATGCTATCTCCAGAAGCGATATAAACGCCGATATTTTTTTCAAGGAGGGTCTTTATCACAGAGCAGGAATTCGAATAAACCCTTCCACCGGTACAAACCACATATGGAATGCTCTTTGTATCCACGTCGATTATCAATCCCACGCCCATATAAAAAATATCTTTGCATTTTTTCTTGACAGAGACCATAACATCCTGAAGATCCTTCATGGTTGCCCTTTTGTCATTTTCAACGGCTGACAGACCCGATACCTTATCAATATTGGATCTTGAACATCCGACTTCAAGATCTATATTGAATTTTTTTATGAAATCAGAAATAAGCAAATCTGATGGGCAGTTGACAAGCTTATTTGAATCAACCTGCATAACAAGGATAGCGCAGTATGGTTTTTTACCTACAAGCTGGGTTGATACCACATCATTAAGATATTCTCCGGTCTTTATTTTTTTCGCCACGCGATACATACGAAGCAAAGTTCCAGCGCTGTCAAATACTACAGCTATATTCATAACTCACAAACAGTCAATATGATAATTATAGTTTATCAAGAAATGCGGTTATAGAAAGGTTCATATCATTAAAAACATAATATTCATGACCTTAAAGTGTCAGGAGGCGAACAAGCTCATGTCCAATAAAGAGAAAAAGAAACCCAAGGAAAATCCAAAGCCTGCGCCCAAGAAAAAATAGTTCAAATTGTTTTTTTTTTCATTTTTTTTTCTCTAATCATTTCATGCGAGGTGAAAGAAAACATTTAAATTGATATGTCAACCAGCGATCACCTGTAGATAGAAGGTTTTCAGTGGTTCCACATCTTTTTCCCAGGGACGGTGATAGACCAGTTTTAGTGGTACCTGTCCTTCATTGACTACTTCAAAGCGCAGAATTTGCATTCCACCTGCACCTATCAAACTGGATTCGGGCTGGAACTCTGTTTCCCCTACCTTGCGCATGAGATTTGCATCAAGTCCGGATACTTCCCACCTGTAACCTGTGGTTGGATTTCCTTCCAATGAAATGACAAGTATCTGGCCCTTATTGAGTTTTATCTGGCTTCCGTTATCTCCAATGCCCACTTTAACTTCTGAGTTACCGCTTTGCATAATATTTATAGCAATTCCGACAATAATTATCCCCGCAATTATTGCAGTCAGGGTGAAGATATTCTTATTCATTCAACTATCTCATCCATTTCCAGCGCATCCCAATCTCTCTCCCCCAGAACCACCTCGAACTCCTGAGGAGTAAGTACTGGTGCAGCATATCTCCCGGCATCATCGATCGTGATCCTCGGGCATGCCGTATTTACATAAGCATCGGCCTTTAATGCAAGCAGCTGATCAGGCGTAACAATGTCTATCTGGATAATGAACGCCTTTTTTCCATGTTTTTTTGCCAGTTCCTTCAGTCCCATTGCCAGTTCCATCCTGTTCTGTCCACTTTTAGTGGAAACGATTATCCCGAAAACCGATGCGTCCATCGATTTTGCTATATATCCGCCACGCTTGCGCAGGAACCTCTCTGGATCGATATCTACTGCCTCGTTCAAGTACGGGTCGGCTGCTACCACTTTCTTTTTAGTTGCGATAACGATACCGAGAGGGTGAAAAACACCGCTCCCAATATATAGTATCTCCTCGCAATCAATACGTGCAGCCGTAAAATTGCATCCGAGCACCTGACCTGGATAAATAGTTCTTTTGTCCCCTTTCCCTATGACACATTTTTTCCCATTTTCTTCCAGGAAATGGCAGGCGTGATTCAGTTTATGACCATGCTGGACTGTGGTAATAAGACCGATCGTCCTTTCTTTCAATAAAGGAAGAGCTTTCCTGACCGCAGGTATGATATTAATATTTGAACGCCCTTCAATAAAAACAACATTATCATGTATACCCATCTCTGTATGTCCGAAATGAAAAAGAACATCAACATCCTTTGCTAAAATTGTATCTATATCGCATGCCCCGAAGCATGGATTTCCAGAAATAATGACACATGCATGCGTTTTTTCTTCAATTCCCTGTGCAATATTTATGGCCCGGCGTTTCATGCCTTCCGGGAACTGTAGTCCGACTGTCTTGCAGTCTCTGTCTTTTATTGTTTTGTACACTCGTTCAAGATCAAGATCGAATTGCATCATAATTTCCTTGCAATGATATATGCCTCTTTTCTGCGGGATTCCATGATCTCGATGATCTCAAGACCAAGCGAAGACATCTTCCCAAGTATAGGCTCCCTATCTGTTTCTTTGGTCATTTTTACAACCTGGAGCAGCATCCCACCGTGTTTTAATGAAGGAAGCACATTCCCAAGAGCTTTTAATGAAGCCAGAGGATCAGCTGTAATATCAATAAGCAAGCAATCGGTTTTTTCCGGTTCAAAAGGCATTGAGAATACATCGCCGAATTCTACAGTAATGTTATCATACTCATGTGCGATCTTTCCAAGTTCTGATCGGAAATTGTGGCTGAACTCGATACCGTGGACATGCAATGCGATCTCTGCGGCATACATCAGAAAACCACCTGCGCTTGAACCGATATCAAGCACACTGTCTCCAGGTTTTATCAGGTTCACTTTTTCCTGGATATCTTTGAGTTTCCAGTATCCTGCAGGTCTATCGAGACCTTCTTTCAGTTCTATATTATCCGAATATTCAACATCATGAGATGGTTTAAGTATCACATTTCCATTAACTTTGACGTGCCCCTGCATAATAGCCCGTTTTGCCCTCCCGCGTGAGGCGAGATTCCCGATTTCGACAATATAAGAGTCAAGTCTCATAAAACACCAGTGCTGCATGTGAACTTCCAGAAATAACCATTATTTCAATTCCCTACCAATATCCCAAAGACTGGGATAAGATCATACCATGTCGTCGTGGAATAATCCCGGCAATCTCCCCTATTATTCCTTTTGTTTTGGTTTCTTTCATTTTTGCCATTCGAATGGTTCTACAGGACCTTTCTCTTTGTTATATTCTAAAAAATCTTCATTGGTTAGAGGATACCACTCATCATATGGATACCGTCTGAAATATTGAGCTATACTTTCACCAATTTTTCTAATTTCCTCATAACAAGAATTGACCATTTCTCAAATTGATGCTATACAATATATTTAACATTAATTAAACCTTTCCAGTCTTACACTTTTTAAAATAATTGTGAAATAATAACTTAATGGTACTATTTAAAAAAATAATTTAGGTGCAAGGCTATTGACAGCAATAAGTATTTATGGTTTAGGAGAATAGATTGATTGAATGACCCCTCATCCTGAGTTCGAACGAATTGAGAATGATCTAAAATCTGAAAAACTAAATCAAATTCTGAGAGTTTTGTTTATATTTTCATTGATTATTATTTTCGTATATGGGGTACCCATGGTTCTTGATTATCAGTATGGTAATGTTTAGAAGTACCGTTCTGGCGGGAACAGGCATTATTTTCGCCAATTTCCTTTTTAATGAACACCACAGGTGACGGAAGGCTCAAACCTTCCTCGGATCCGTTATCTCCCCATATATTGCACTCGCTGCTGCCGTTGCCGGAGATGATAGATATACAAAGGCATCAGGACTTCCCTGTCTTCCTTTGAAATTCCTGTTCGATGTGGAAAGGCCTACTTCACCTTTCCCAAGGAGACCGAATGACCCGCCCATGCAGGGTCCGCAGCATGGTGATTCCACGATCGCACCCGCTTCCATGAACTGTTCCACATAACCGGCGCGGAGAATCTTCATATATTCAGTATGCGAAGCAGGAATGATAAGAAGACGAACTCCCTTTGCCACTTTTTCGCCATTCATTATCTTTGCCACGATCTCAATATCCTCAAAGCGACCGTTCGTGCATGAACCCACGAATACCTGGTTGATCTTTGTTCCCTCAATCTCTTCGACTGATTTTACATTATCCACGTTATGAGGACATGCCACCTGAGGCGGCAGATCGCTTACATCATATTCCTTTGTCTCGATAATTACTGCATCATCATCGCTCTTCCACTGCGGATCAAGTCTGAAATGAGGTATCCGTTCTTTGAGATATTTTTCTGTAATTCTGTCCGCTTCCACGATGCCGGCTTTCCCGCCCATTTCTATTGCCATATTACACATGCTCATGCGTCCGGAGATATCCATATTCCTGACTGTTGCACCGCTGAATTCTACAGTCTTATATCTTGCACCTTCAACGCCTACATCGCCTATGAGATGAAGAATGACATCTTTGGGGTAAACTCGATCCGGGAGCTTCCCATCGACCTTGAACATCAAAGTCTCGGGGACTTTGAACCACAGCTTTCCGGTTGCAAACACAAAGGCCATGTCAGTGCTGCCGATACCTGTTGAAAAAGCACCCAGCGCCCCATAAGCACAGGTGTGGGAATCTGAACCAACGATCAGGTCTCCAGGTCTAACATGCCCCTTTTCTGGCATCACCTGATGGCAGACACCCTCGAAAACGTCATAATTAAGAATGCCCTGACCAGATGCGAACTCACGGAGCATTATGTGGTTCGCGGCTGCGTTCAGTGAATCCGCAGGCACCTGATGGTCAAAGAGAATTACTATTTTTTCAGGATCCCATACTTTCTGTTTCTTCTTTTCTTTTACTATTTCCCTGAATCCCTCTACTGCAAGCGGCCCTGTGATATCATGGGTCATTGCGCCATCTATATTTGCAAGGACAAAATCTCCAGCTTTTACTTTCTTACCAGATGCTTTTGAGAATATCTTTTCTGAAACCGTTTGAGGCATAGATCTTCATGATATCATGAAATTATTTAATCTTTTGGCACGGTCTGGTTAAGATCGGAAATTATTTTCTCTTCCGCAGTTTCCCCCTCCTTCGCAAGTGTGGCCACACCCACGACCCTGTCCTTTTCCCCAACGTTCATTATCTTGACACCCTGTGTATTCCTTCCCTGGATGCGTATCCCACTCGCAGGGACGCGGATGATGATACCATTTGAAGTCGTGACCATAATCTCTTCATCCTCACGGACAGTCCTGATATCTACAACATTGCCGTTCCTGACATTGACATCGATGGTGATCACGCCCTGCCCTCCGCGGTTGCTGGTGCGGTATTCATCAAATACTGTGCGCTTTCCGAAACCGTTCTCGGTCACTGTCAGAAGTGTCGCACCTTCCTCAACAACTGCCATGCTAACGACTTCATCTTCGCCCACAAGCTTTACTCCTCTTACGCCGTATGCGCTGCGCCCCATATCCCTCACGTCATTCTCGTTGAACCTGATGGCCTTTCCATGTTTTGTTCCTATGACCATTTCCTTTGTCCCATCCGTGAGCTTAACAGACACAAGTTTATCCCCTTCATCAAGTGAAATAGCAATTATCCCTGTCTTCCTGGGATTAGAGAAATCGGTAAGCTGCGTCTTCTTAGCTGTGCCTTTCCTTGTTACCATCAAAAGATAGTGCTTCTCATCAAACTTACTGATAGGTATATATGCATTGATCTTTTCATCCTGCTCAAGTTGCAGAAGGTTGACTATGGCCGTGCCCCGCGCCTGTCTCCCCGCTTCTGGTATCCCATACACTTTCAGCCAGTAAACCTTGCCTTTGTCTGTGAAGAACAGGAGGTAATCGTGAGTATTGCCGATAAAGAGATCACTTACGAAATCCTCTTCCTTGGTTTCCATCCCCATGACACCTTTTCCTCCGCGGCGCTGCTGTTTGTATGCATCCACTGCAATGCGTTTGATGTAGCCGCTGTTAGTGATCGTAATGACATCGTCTTCTTTCGGGATCAAGTCTTCGGTGACAAGATCACCAGTACTTTCAATAATCTCGGTCCGCCTCTTATCAGCAAATCGTGACTTGAGGTCTGCAAGTTCTTCTTTTATAACCGCAAGTATTTTTGTTTCGCTTGCCAGGAGTTCTTTGAGCCATGTTATTGTCTTTTGGAGCTCACCGTACTCAGTATCGATCTTCTCGCGCTCAAGACCGGTGAGCCTCTGAAGCCTCATGTCCAGGATAGCTTTTGCCTGCTCAATGCTGAGACTGAACTTTGCGACAAGACCATCGCGTGCTTCATCAGGTGTCTTTGAAGCCCTTATAAGCTTGATCACTTCATCGATATGGTCAAGTGCGATTATCAAACCTTCGAGTATATGGGCTCTTGCTTGCGCCTTCTTTAGCTCGAACTGGCTTCTTCGAATGATGACCTGCTTCCTGTGGGAAATATACTGGACAATTATTTCTTTTAATGGAAGAACCATTGGCTGCCCATCGACAAGAGCGAGGTTTATAACTCCAAAAGTGGTTTCAAGCTGTGTGTGCGAATACAGCTGGTTCAAAATAATGTTCGCCTGAGACTGTCTTGATATCTCAATGACAATTCTGATGCCATCTTTATCTGATTCATCGCGAAGATCGGTTATTCCTGCAATTTTTTTGTCCCTGACAAGACCTGCAATATCTTCGATCAATTTTGCCTTATTTACCTGGTAAGGGATCTCATTAACAATGATTGTTTCCTTATTCTTTACTTCCTCTATTATTGCCCGGGCGCGCATCTTTACCGATCCGCGGCCTGACCTATACGCATCCTGAATTCCCTGTCGTCCGTATATGAATCCAGCTGTGGGAAAATCAGGCCCTTTAACTGCGGTCATGAGTTCTTTCCATTCGACTCCGGGATTGTCGATGACCATATTGATTCCATCAATAACTTCCCCCAGATTGTGGGGCGGCATGTTGGTCGCCATGCCCACAGCGATCCCTGTAGAACCGTTGATGAGCAGGTTCGGGAGCTTGCATGGAAGAACCGAGGGCTCTTTTAATGAATCATCGTAATTGGGGACAAAATCTACTGTTTCTTTATCGATGTCCCCAAGGATCTCATCAGATATTTTTCCAAGACGAACCTCGGTATATCGCATCGCAGCAGCTGAATCCCCATCAATACTTCCAAAATTTCCTTGTCCGTCTATCAAAGGATACCGCAAAGAAAACTCCTGTACCATCCTTACGCAAGAATCGTAAACAGCGATATCACCGTGCGGGTGGTACTTACCAAGAACGTCTCCCACGATCCTTGCTGATTTCTTATATGGCTTATCGTGTGTCATCCCCTGCTCGTTCATCGCATACAGGATGCGCCTGTGCACAGGTTTCAGGCCGTCCCTGACATCAGGGAGGGCGCGCCCTACGATGACACTCATGGCATAATCGATGTATGAACGTTTCATTTCATCTTCTATGTTTACGGGGGTGATTTTTTCAGTTACATGACTTTTCTGTTCTGGTTCGGATGATTCTGGTTCTGGCATGAGTTTCAGCTCGAATAAATATATATTAATTTTTAATTAATTTTGAAACAATTTCTAAAACTTTTTTACTATGATTAATGCTAACCTGACTAAGCCATCTTTGTGCTTTTTGCATCATAAATTTCGATTCCTTCTTCCACAATTGTCATAATGAAATCCCTTTTATCTTTATTCATTGCTTCGAATTCTAAAGGAGAATATAACAGAGGTTCAAGATTAACATAAGGTCAATATCGCTGCCTTCATGCGCTTCTCCTCTTGCATATTTGAGATACTTTTCAGCAGCTTGCTGGCTATGAAAACATATTGTATCGGTAGGTGGAAGCGGCATAGTAAGAATATAATCCCCAGCTACCAGATCATTGTTTCCTTTACTAAACCATCGCTTTGCTACATCTTTATTATCCATAGATTACTTTTCCTTTTCTTATGATGGAAGTGATAAACGCCACAGAGGCATCTTTCCATTTCTCCACTTCTTGCGGAGTATAAACAATTATATCTTCAGGGATATTGATATCTCGAACCAGTTTTCTAATTCTTGTCACTCGACTATGCATCGATTCATCCGATGGCATTATCACCAATAAATCCAGATCGCTATCCTTTGTTGGAGTTCCATAGGCATATGATCCAAAAAGTATTATCTTTTCAGGATGGACTGCGCTGACGATGCGGTCTTTGATTTCCTGGATGACTCCTTCTGTTATTGGCTGCATAATTATTTCATGATCTTATTTGCTTTAGAACTCCTAAACTGCGGGTTGCTAGTTTCTTATTAAACCATGCATCGATATGCGAAGGGTCATTCTCAATAACCTTCTCGTAACACTTTATCGCTCCTTCATAATTATTCAAACTATGTAAAGCGAGCCCTTTGCCATACCACGCATAAAAATAATCAGGATCGATCTCAAGCGCCTTTTCGCAGCATTTTATCACGTCGTCATATTTTTCCTGATAATATGACGCAAGCCCTTTGCAGTACCATGCATCTGCATGCTCCGGATACAATTGAATTGCGGTATCGTAACATTTAATCGCTTCATCAAACCTGTCCTGGATTTGGAGCATCTGTCCCCTGTTATACCAAATAAACCATGTATAAGCGCCATCCGGTTCAATTTTGATTTCCTTTATAAAGCACTGCGCTGCTTCTTCAAACCGATCAAGACCGCGAAGCGCAAATCCCTTCCAGCGCCATGCTTTAGCATGCCCGGGATTCATCTGCAAAACCCTGTCATAGGATGCTAACGCTTCATTCAATTTATTCAAGTTATGAAGTGCGCGTCCTTTATTGAACAGCGCATCAACATTTTTTGGCTCAAGCTTTAATATCCTGTCAAAATATTCTATTGCTTTGTTATATTTTTTCAAATTACTGAGGGCAAGACCTTCTATTATCCATTTATCCGGATTCTTTCTTTTTGCTGATGATTTCATAAATATTATCCCAATTTTTTCATAATTCTCGGATGCCTCTCACACATCCAGGTTCCTTACATCCTTCGCGTGCCTCTCGATGAACTCGCGCCGCGGCTCCACCTTGTCACCCATGAGTATCGTGAATATCTCATCAGCCTTGATGGCATCCTCAAGCGATACCTTAAGCATCGTTCTCGTCTCAGGGTTCATGGTGGTGTCCCAGAGCTGCTGTGGATTCATCTCACCAAGACCCTTGTATCGCTGCATAGCGATACCATCTCTTCCTATCTCGGTGAGTTTCCTGGCAAGTTCTTCCTCATTATATACATAGAACTCGGATTTTCCTTTCTTCACCTTGAAAAGCGGGGGCTGTGCAATATATATATATCCGTTCTCGATAAGCGGGCGCATATACCTGTATAATAAAGTCAGGAGCAGTGTCCTGATATGGCTTCCATCAACATCGGCATCTGTCATGATCACTATTTTATGGTAGCGGGTTTTCAGGATATCGAATTCCTCACCCTCACCAATACCTGCGCCTATGACCGTGATAAGTGCGCGTATCTCTTCATTTTTTAATATCTTGGTGAGCCGCGCCTTCTCCACGTTCAATATCTTGCCTCGAAGCGGGAGGATTGCCTGGAACTTACGATCACGTCCCTGTTTTGCACTGTTATGAACAAAAACCCCACTTGCAAGAGCGAAGTTATGTGAATTTGGAACTTCAATGTCGTAAACATCCATTGTTTCTTCGAGAGATTCAATGGATGCAATACGATGGTTGAACTTGCCTATGGCTTCACATGCATGTGTTATGTCCCCATCGAAATATCGCTTGCAAAAAGTATCAAACCGTAATAATGAGTTATCACGCATTTTGAGCCGATGAGTTTGGTAGGCATCAATATCAATCCTACCCTGTTCTATTTCGAATTGTTTAAGGGCAGTAATTGTTTTGCGATAATAAGTCTTATTATATGCAGCAAGCCTCTTTGACCGAAATTCGGAAGTCCATTGATCTTTTGTCTTTTTTCGCCTCCATTCAAGGAGACCTGCATCTTTCCATTCGTCAAGGGCAAGCGCTGAGTTTTTCTTTTTTGCTTCAGGATTCTTGAGGAAATATTCTGTAACTCTTCTGGCCTGAGCTATTCGATTATTTTCGTCGCTCCAATATTCATGTTGAATACGGTTAAGCTGCTCAGTATTTTCTTTTCGATAATCTTCATTATTTGAATAAAACTCACGCCATTTTTCGGCCATGAAAGATTTGTAAGTCTCATTTTCCCATTGTGCTCTTGCATTTTCTGAAAGAGTTTTTCGGGTTTCTGGCTGTTGCATCCTTCTGCTCATCATATCGCGGAATTCCTTGCCATTTCTGATTTCTCGACATTTTTCAATGACATCCTGGCGATGCAATGTTTTTTCTATATGTTTGCAGTGCAATTTGAGGTGAGCCTCCCTATACAACCTTCTTATATTTGTAGGATTGTTGTTTAGCTTGTTAAAGTCTATATGGTGACAGTGTTCCCCTTCATATTCCCTATATACATCCTGCCAGCGATTATACCAATCAGCCAGCATATGAGTAAAAAACCATCGAGCATTAAGAGGGTCAAGTACCATTTCATATCCATCTATTGTTATTCCTGGTTCTTTTAAGTCTGACAATTTACGATAAAGAGGCATTAATGAATCATTCGGGGGAATATCTTCTATGCATTTGAAACGGCCATCACGCATCATGAAAAGGTGATCTGGAGTACATATAATGGTTTCGCCGTTATCCAAAGTTACTTTGATGACTTTAGCATTGGCTTTAGTCTTCCTCGGATTAATTACTCGCTCTAACCCGATCTTGCCATCATATCGAATTGTATAGCAGAAATGCTCTTTCCCGGCCACTTGCTCTGCAATGATTTCTTTGAAACTAAGAGCTCGCCCATCCGCAAGGGCAATACGTGTATCCCCTGAAAAACAGCCACCTGCTGAATCTCCCTCCACTATATATATCTCGCTTTTTGCCGGGTCTTTTTCCGAGCAGTCTGCAAGCTTGCCGGGAAGCGAGCCCACTTCAAGTGCGTTTTTTCGCCTTGTGAGCTCACGCGCTTTTCGCGCAGCTTCACGCGCTTCTGCAGCTTCAAGGGCTTTTGAAAGAATGTTCTTCGAAGCAGCAGGATTCTCTTCAAGGAATTCAGAGAGCCCTTCGGAAACAAGCGTCTCTACGATGCCTTTTATTTCGCTATTTCCCAGTTTTGTCTTTGTCTGTCCCTCAAATTGAGGATTTGTCAGTTTGACGTTAATAATGGCAGTGAGCCCTTCCCTGACATCCTCGCCTGAAAGTTTCTCATCCCCTTTCAGGAAACCCTTTGCTTTAGCATAATCATTTGATACCTTGGTAAGCGCAGCTTTGAACCCGACAAGATGCGTTCCTCCTTCATGGGTGTTGATATTATTGGCAAAAGTATAGACGTTCTCGGTATAACTATCGTTGTATTGCATTGCGATTTCCACAACGGTCGTGTCTTTTTGTTTCTGGAAATATATCGGTTTTTCATGCAACATGTTCTTGTTCTTGTTTAAGAACTCAACAAATGACATGATGCCGCCTTCGTACTGGAAAACCTGCTCCTGTTGAGTGAATTCTTCTATAAGGGATATTCTTACACCCTTATTAAGAAAAGCGAGTTCTCGCAACCTGTTTGCCAGGGTTTCGGTGTTGAAATCAAGCGTTTCGAAAATCGTCTTATCCGGTTTGAATGTAACGGTTGTTCCTGTATGGGTTGATTCTCCTATCGTGGTCACTGGTGTAACAGGTTTTCCGCATTCATATCTCTGCTTGAAGAGTTTTCCATCACGTCTCACTTCTACCTCAAGCCATTCCGAAAGGGCATTGACCGCCGACACACCTACACCATGAAGGCCACCTGAAACTTTGTAAGCATTGCTGTCAAATTTCCCACCTGCGTGGAGCATGGTCAGGACAACTTCAAGAGCAGATTTCTGGTATTTCGGAATGACCTCGATCGGGATTCCTCTGCCATTGTCCACGACCTTTACGCTGTGATCAGGCCGGATCGTTACTTCGATATTCGTGCAGTAGCCAGCAAGCGTTTCATCTATGCTGTTATCGACAACTTCATAAACAAGATGATGGAGCCCCTTTGCATCCGTACTTCCAATATACATGCTTGGACGTTTGCGTACGGCTTCAAGCCCCTCAAGCACCTGTATCTGTCCTGCTCCGTATTGATTATTTGTATTTTCCATATCGATTTACCTTTTCAAAACATTCTCCGGATTAAAATATAAAAGTGTATTATTTTTGTTATATCTTTTTATAAACCTTGCAGTTTGAAACTACATTTATTGCCTTCGGCCTTTTATATCCTTCGCACCTTAAATGTGCTCATGGTTTATATATCTTATCACTTCAACGCACATCGATTTCATGTTCTTTGTATAATTAAATAAATTTCATTATATTTAAAAATATTTTGATAATATCGATGCCATTGAATGTCCATAAAGATCCTGAAGCAAAACGTTTCATATATAAATAAGGCCAGCTATTAAAAAGAAAATATGAATATCTCAGTAATCGGGACAGGATATGTCGGAACTGTCAGCGCAGCATGTTTTGCTGAACTTGGTCACAAAGTCATATGTGTAGACATTGATCGATCAAAAATAGACCAGATAAATGCAGGCATCCCTCCAATATATGAAGAAGGTCTTTCAGAGCTATTAAAGAAGCATGCCGGCAAGAACCTCAGCGCGACATCGGATTATGATTTTGCCCTGATGAACTCTGAAGTCTCTTTAATCAGTGTGGGAACCCCATCTGACCCGGATGGCAACATCGACCTTGGTATCGTAAGGGCGGCAAGCACAAGTCTTGGGGCAGCGCTCAAGAATAAAAATGGTTATCATGTTTTTGTAGTAAAGAGCACCGTAGTACCGGAAACAACCGAAAAAGTCGTTCTCCCCATCATAGAAAAAAATTCAGGTAAACATCAGGGAGATTTCGGGATAGCCATGAATCCAGAATTCTTACGCGAAGGAAAAGCTGTTTATGATTTTATGCATCCTGACAAGATAGTCGTGGGTTCGATGGATAAAAGATCAGGTGATATTGTTGCTTCACTTTACAGGGGTCTTGAATGCGAAATAACACGGACAAACCCGCGCACTGCTGAGATGATAAAATACGCAAATAATGCATTCCTTGCGACCAAGATATCCTTCTCGAACGAGATAGGAAACATATGCAAGGAACTTGGGATTGATACCTACGAAGTAATGAAAGCTGTTGGGAAAGATTTCAGGATAGGCCCTAATTTTCTGAATGCTGGCGCAGGATTCGGAGGCTCGTGTTTCCCGAAAGACGTGAAAGCACTTATTGGAAAAGCAAAAGAGATCGGATATGAACCTATTTTGCTCAAATCCGTGATCATGGTAAATGAAGGTCAACCTGGAAGAATGGTGTGGTTGCTAAAAAGCAGGATCGGGACTTTGAAAGGCAAAAAAATCACAGTGCTTGGGCTTGCTTTCAAGAATGATACGGATGATATAAGAGAATCCAGAGCTATACCTGTGATAAAAGAACTACTTGATAATGGCGCGATAGTTTCAGCTTATGATCCTATGGCGAACGAGAATATGAGAAAGATCTTTAAGAGGGTGGAATACCATTCATCTGCCGAAGATGCACTGCGAGGTTCTGATGCCTGTCTTGTCATGACAGAATGGGATGAGTTCAAATCGCTTGAGAGTGAATTCGATGTCATGAAAAACAAGCTTTTAATAGATGGGCGTCATATGCTTACCCCGAAGAGAGATATTGAATACATTGGCCTGTGCTGGTAGTATTATGCAGCCGTTCTGATTATCCAAAAAGGATAGAAATATAATGGGAGATGAAAAAATAAAATCAATAATCCTTGCAGGAGGTTCAGGCACACGCCTCTGGCCGCTTTCTCGTGAACAATTTCCAAAGCAGTTCCTCAAACTTGGAAAGACCTCGTTATTCCAGGAAACTTTTTTGCGATGTCTTCTTGTATCAGACATCCCTGAGATTTTCGTGGTGACGAACGAATCACAAAAGTTTTTTGTTTCAGGACAAATTGAAGAACTTGGATACGATATCCCTGAAGAAAACATACTGATAGAGCCTCTTGGAAAAAATACGCTCCCAGCAATATGTTTTGGCATGAAAATGATCCAGGAATGTTTTGGCAAATCCACAGTGGGTGTGTTCTCATCAGATCATGTACTTGACAAAAGCGCCATGGGTACGATCATGGGGGGTGAACAATTGGCTTCTGAGTACCTGACAATTTTCGGAATAGTGCCAAAATCCCCGCATACAGGTTATGGCTACATTAAACCCGCAGAGGTGATCGGAGTCGGCTTCAGGGTATCGGAATTCCGTGAAAAACCTGCCCTTGTTGAAGCGAAAAGATATGTGAAAGAAGGGTGTCTCTGGAACAGCGGGATGTTCCTGTTTGACACTGAAGTATTCTTTTCCGAACTAAAGAGGCATGCACCGGGGATTTTTGAAGCGTTTGGATCATCAGAGAATATGAATGATGTTTATGGCAGTATTCCAGCGATCTCTATTGATTATGGAATAATAGAAAAATCCAGGCGTGTCGCAGTAGTCCGACTGAATGAAAAATGGAGCGACCTTGGAAACTTTGATGCAATGTACGATGAGCTTGGAAAAGATGCGTCTTTGAACGCTGTTTATGGTTGCGATGATGCCCTTATCAATTCTGAGGGGAACCTTATTTACTCAAAACCAAAAAAAATTGTTTCTCTAATAGATGTGAAAGATATGGTCGTGGTTGACACTCCTGATGCGCTGCTCGTGTGCCCCAGAAGCAGCAGTCAGAAAGTGAAAGATGTTGTCATATCTCTTAAAGACATGAAAGACGAGCGCGCTTATATTCATGAGACGGTTTACAGGCCATGGGGCTCATATACAATCCTTGAGAGCTCGGAGCGACATAAGATCAAAAATATAATGGTCATGCCAGAGAAAAGATTGAGCCTGCAACTTCATCACCATAGAAGTGAACACTGGGTCGTTGTAAAAGGTATGGCCAGCGTGCAGATAAACGGTGAAGAGTTCTTTTTGCGGCCTGGGGAGAGTACATATATTGAAGGAGGCGTTAAACATCGTCTTTCTAATCCCGGGCGTATACCTCTTGAGATCATTGAAGTCCAGCTCGGGGATAGTGTAGACGAAGAAGACATTGTGCGGTTCGATGATGAATACGGGCGGATGAAATAATATGAAAGTAGTTATACCGGCGGCAGGGGCAGGAAAAAGGCTCTTTCCACATACATATACCAAACCAAAGCCCATGGTTTATATCGCCGGAAAGCCCATAATCGGCCATATACTTGACAGGATGAAAGATATGCATCCGGAAGAGATTATAATGGTGGTGGGGTATAAAAAAGAGCAGATAATGTCATATGTTGACAATAATTATTCTGATATTTTCAGGCTCCGATATGTTTACCAGGATGAGCAACTTGGTCTTGGCCACTCGATCTACATTGCAAAAGATGTGATCGGGGATTCTGAATTCATGATAGCTCTAGGGGATATGATATTCAAGGCCGGTTATTCGGAGTTTTACCGGCATTATTCAGATAATGGCGAATGCGCTGCTTCAATAGGTGTGAGGGAAGTAGATGAGCCGAAAAAATACGGCATTGTTGAACTTGAAGGTAAATCCATAATAAGACTTGAAGAAAAACCCTCGCATCCGAGATCAAACCTTGGGATTGCCGGTGTGTATTTCATAAAGGAAACGCCCGTCCTGTTGTCGGTACTTGAAGAAATGATAAAAAAAGAGATCCATACACGGGGAGAATACCAGCTTACTGATGCATTGCAGAAGATGGTGGAGAAAGGATATCGCCTGAAAACGTTTCCAGTATCTAGCTGGTACGATTGCGGGCATTCCGAATCACTTCTTGAAACAAATCGCGTATTGCTGGATGAGAAAGAGGATATCGATCATGTCTATGAGATCAAGGATTCAGTAATAATACAACCGGTCGCTATCGGGGATAATGTCTCTATTATCAATTCGGTGGTTGGACCGCATACGTCTATTGCAAGTGATTCATACATCGAAAATAGTATAATATCAGATAGCGTAATAGGCTCACGTTCTCATATATCAAAGGTAAATCTGCAAAAGTCAATAGTCGGAGACGATGCCACCGTGCATGGAAAACATAATTCCCTCAATATTGGGGACTCATCAATAATAGAATTCTAAAGGAAACATGAAAACAATAGTAACAGGAGGCGCTGGATTTCTGGGATCACATCTTTGTGATCTTTTGCTTGCACGGGATCATGAAGTTATCTGTGTTGATAACCTTATCACGGGTAATGAAAGGAACATCTCTCACATAGGATCAGATAGATTCAAATTTATTAAGCACGATATTTCAAAACCGCTTTACATTAAAGGAAAAGTGGATTTCATATATCATCTTGCAAGTCCGGCCAGTCCTATTGATTACCAGGAATTTCCGATCCAGACACTGAAAGTTGGAGCACTGGGAACCCATAATATGCTTGGTCTTGCTAAAGAGAAAAATGCGCGATTTTTCCTTGCATCAACATCCGAGATCTATGGAGACCCTCTCGTAAATCCTCAACCAGAAGAGTACTGGGGGAATGTGAACCCGATAGGTCCTCGCGGGGTATACGACGAGGCAAAACGGTTCGCTGAAGCCATCACAATGGCATATAATCGATATCATAGAGTGGATACGAGGATAATCCGGATCTTTAATACTTATGGCCCCAGGATGTGCCCTAATGATGGTCGTGTAGTGCCGAATTTCATAGGACAGGCTCTGCGCGGTGAAGATATTACTGTATATGGTGATGGGTCACAAACAAGAAGCTTTTGCTATGTCAGTGATGAGGTAGAAGGGATATACCGGTTGATGATGTCAGATTACACTCTGCCCATGAATATTGGTAATCCCGAGGAGCATACGATACTTGAGTTCGCAAAAATAATAGTCAGGATCACAGGAACCAGGTCAAAGATCGCCTTCCAGAACCTGCCTGTTGACGATCCGAAGCAGCGAAGACCGGATATTACAAAAGCACGGAATATTCTTGGCTGGGAACCAAAGGTCTCACTTGAGCATGGGTTGAAAGAAACAATAAAATATTTTAAATGTATGGTAGAATAATCTCTCATTCTCGTATGGCATCCCTCATATTTATTCCGAAAATCTACACGATACCGCATGCTGCCCATGTGTTCAGAGCCCATCCAAGAACAAAGAAAATGGGTAATACCTCACCAAAATGATAACCCCAGAGTCCACTTATGGCTCCAAGAATTGCAAATGCAGCATAGACTCCGATCATCTCTTTTGTAATTATTGCAGTGTATCCTTCAAATTGAAAAAATGCAGCAAGAGCAAGAGGAGATTTTCAGAGAAAAAGCATTGAAAGACGGGAAGATATGGAAAAGCTGAGGTTAATTGCAGATGATGCGGGAAAAGCACTTGAAATGACTGATGATAGAAACCTCACTTCACAAACCTATCATGAAATGTTTAGATCGATGCTGTGTATCAAGTCTGTGCAGAGATCAGAGTCGACCTCACTCCAGCCCAAAATGCTTCACATTCCAGTCCGCAATCGCCTGGATCTTTTTTATTTCCCCGGTTCCGCCCTCCATGGCGAAAAGATGCTTGAAACGCCCCTGTATCTTCAGATATTCCTCCACAGGCTTTCTGTTCTTTAATTTCCGGACATTCGTTACAACACCGTTCTCCATCTCATACATTGGCCACAAAGCTGTTTCAACTGCCAGTTTTCCAACTTCAATGGTCTTGGAACCGTCGAATTTCCATCCGGTGCAGCATGGTGCATGAACATGCACGTAAGTCGGTCCTTTTATTTCAGCTGCTTTTTTTACTTTTTTCATCATATCCGGTGCATATGACACGGATGCTGTCGCAACGTATGGTGATCCATGAGCTGCAATTATCGCAGGCATGTTCTTTTTATGCAACGGATTCCCAAATGATACCTTACCCGCGGGACTTGTCGTTGTACTTGCATACAGGGGAGTAGCTCCACTTCGCTGCACACCTGTATTCATGTATGCCTCATTATCCACGCAGATGTATGTGATATCATGACCGCGTTCAAATGCACCTGAGATCGCCTGAAGACCGATATCCAGCGTGGCACCATCCCCTCCGATGGCGATTATTTTAGTATTGTTCTTTTTGCCAAGCGCTTTGAACGCTGCTTCCACGCCCGAAGCTACAGCTGCTGCGTTCTCAAAGAGCGAATGTATCCATGGAACGCCCCATGCCGATTCAGGATACGGGGTAGTGAACACTTCAAGACAGCCTGTGGGGCTCACAACGATACAATCCTCACCCAGGGCGTCAAGCACGAATTTTCCTGCGAGGGCATCGCAGCACCCTGCACATCCTCTATGACCGGGTTTAAGAAGGCTCATGCCAGATCCTCCCGCAGGTCTGCAAATTCGCTTTCGATGAATATTCCTTTTTCAACTAACTTTGCTTTATTTATGATCTTGATTATCATATTAACAGGAATATCTCTTCCTCCATGTCCCATCATGAATCCTATTACAGGGACACGATTATCCGAATTATATAGACATGCTTTGACCTCTGTGCACAGTGCCCCTTCATTCTTTCCAAGGGAGATATTCTTATCAATCGTAATGATGACTTTTGCCTTATTCAGAGCTTTTCGGATAGCATCTGCAGGAAATGGCCTGAAAGACCTGATCTTAAGAAGTCCGACTGATTCTCCTTCACTTCGAAGGATATCAATAGTATCCTTAATAGTACCTATGACCGAACCCATGGCCATTATTACGATCTCAGCATCATCAAGTGCATAGCTGTCGATCAGCCCCCCATAATATCTTCCGAACCTGTCACTGAATTCATTTGCGATCTCTTCTATTTTTATTAGAGCCGTTTCCATTGCTTTTTCCTGTTTATATCTGAACTCCGTATATGTGCTCGGATCGGCAAACGCCCCGAATGACATGGGATTTTTTGGATCAAGAATGAACTCTGGATCATATGAAGGCAGGAATTCATCAGTCAGATCCTGCTCAAGCAAAATGACAGGTTCATAAACATGCGATAGAATGAAGCCATCCATACATGACATAGAAGGCAATAAAACGTCTTCATCTTCTGAGAGCTTATAGATCTGCGGGACCATATCCGCAGATTCCTGGACATCTTCAGCATAAAGCTGTATCCAGCCGGTATCTCTCTGGGAGATGGAATCCTGCTGGTCGTTCCAGATATTGATCGGCGCAGAGAGCGCCCTGTTCACGACGGTCATTACAATAGGAAGTCTCATACCGGCAGCGTTGAAAAGCGCTTCATGCATGAGTGCAAGACCCTGTGATGTGGTTGATGAATATGTTCGAGCACCTGAGGCGCTTGCACCTATCAATGCCGAGATCGCTGAGAACTCGGATTCCACGTTCATATACTCACAGTTCATCTCGCCATCGGCCACAAACTGGGACAGATCCTCCACGATATGGGTCTGCGGGGTTATCGGGTATGCTGATATCACATTGGGCCTGCATACTTTTACAGCATAAGCTACCGCATAAGAGCCCTCTACTACCACCATTCTTTGTCTCATTTTCCCTCCAGTACCATCATTATTCCTTTTTTGGGGCATTCATTCGCGCAGATACCGCATCCTTTACAGTAATCATAGTCCGGCTCAAAGAAGCCATTCTCAAGCTTATAAACCACTCCTTCCGGACAGTATATCGCGCATATTCCGCATTTGCTGCATAGCTTATGATCAAAAACCGGCATAAATGAACGCCATGATCCGGTCTTATTGGCCCGCGTGCTGCCAGGTTTTACCACTGTCTTTATGACAAGTTTCATCTCTGGGCCTCCATGAGATCATAGGCAACTCTTATTGCAGCTGCGTTCTTCTCTCCCACCTTTCCGGGGAACCGCTCCATGACTGCATCTATTATTGATTCAGGTTTGATAAGACCAGAAATTCCGGCAAAAGCACCCACAAGGGTGGTGTTCACAATAGGTTTTCCAATTACATCGATCGCTATTTTTGTAGCGTCAAGCGTCTTGACCCTGGCTTTGGTATTAAGATTAAATGATGACGGGCTTTTTTCAGTATTTATTAGAATGATCCCGTCAGGTTTTGTCCCGGCAGCGATGTTAACAACATCGACCAGGGTCGCATCCTGCACTATCACATAATCAGGTTCATATATCTGGCTGCGAAGTCGAATGGGTTTATCGTCCAGTCGCACAAAAGCCATTACAGGAGCACCTCTTCTTTCAACTCCAAATGCTGGAAAAGCCTGACTGTATTTTCCATCATCAAAAGCCGCTACTGCTAAAAGTTCAGCCGCGGTCACAGAACCCTGTCCTCCGCGACCATGTATTCGTATTTCCTTCATTTTTTTTTACTCCGAGAATAACAGAATATATATATATTATTTTTAAATAATCAATCGTGATGAATGCATCTGACAATTTCATTATCGTATTTATTCTTTGTGGAGTACCGTTAAATTTTTTAAGCTCCAGTGTATTAGAGCATGAAAGGAGATGATTCAATGTCAAAAAAAATTATATTGTTAATATTCGTTATATCAGTTCTTTTTATATCTGGATGCGTTGATAAAAATACAGGCTTGCCTCAGACAGCTGACTCTGAACTCATTCCACAGATAAATCTGCCTGAAGGCTTTTCTTACATAGGCCTCCATGAAACCTCAGTGGATATTAGCGGCTCATCAGAGAAAGCTCTGGAGGGTAGTTATAGATATAATGGGGATGACATCTATGTACAGACAATCAGAAGCAACGACACTGCATCGCTTATTCAGAAATATAAAGATATTTATAAAGATGCCAATTACAATCCATTCGAGGAAGTCTCATTTAACGGGCATAAAGCTACTCAGATCAAATTTTATGTGACTGACTATCGCGGTCAACAGCCGCGTTATACGCTAATATGGGCCGCAAAAGAACATATGATAATTGTTGGTTCATTATCGGATAATAAAACCGTGATGACTCTGGCAATAGCAACACGTTATTAAAGAATGCCGATCATTTTGTGCGTTTGGGGGATGGAACGCACATATTTCAATTTTTCAGCTGCAAAATCCATGAGTCCAAGAAGCAGAATTGGAGCCACTTTTCTTTTCTGAGTGACAGGTTGAAGTATAAGAGGAATATCCCTGTCTATCGAAGCGATACCTTCAACTGCCATCGATATCGATTCTTTGGTAGTTTCGGGAAGGACTATTATTTTCACAAAAGTCTCAGCAGTCTCGTTGAAAATGGAGATCGTCTCAAGCTCATTTTTCAGCAATTCGCTGTAATGATCCGTTGAGTTATGTTCAGGCAATTTGATATCGCATGAGGCTATTGCAATTTTGTCTTTTAATTCCCTCGCTTTTTCAGGAAATCCTGAGTTCGTTTCAAGGTATAATGGAAATTCAAGATCAAGTGACCTAATAAAATCTGCATGGATGAGCGGTTCCCCGCCTGTGAAACTGATATGCTTTGTAGAAGGAGACCATAAACTCCTTATCAAGTCTTCAAGATCTTCCCCTCTGACAGGATTAGCGATATCATAGAAATCATTTTTTCCAGGTGTTCTCTCTATCCTGCATTGGCCCCCTGCAATCCTGCTATTGGGGGTGTCACAATATGCGCAATGAAGCTGGCACTTAAAAAATCTTACAAATATCTGTCGCACTCCAACATAAGGACCCTCTCCCTGTATCGAATTAAATATCTCATCTATATGTGCATACATTAAAAATTGAAATAATATCTATCTGACGAAATCTATTCCATATCTTGCTGTCGAAATATTTGCCTTCGAATTTTTCCCGAGTATCTGAGGAGATTTGACGCCTGTAACAACGATCATGGTGCGGATAATATGCTCAAGTTCCGGATCTACCATCGCACCCCAGATCAGCCTTGCCTTTGGATCTATTCGGGTGTAAAGCTCGTTCACTACGCTTTCGGCTTCTGAGATCGTCATGTCCGGGCCGCCAACGACATTCACGAGGGCACCTGTTGCACCTGAAACATCAACATCGAGCAAGGGGCTGCGAAGCGCTTTCTGAATGGATTCTATGGCTTTGTTCTCGCCTTCGGCTTCACCAAGACCGATCATAGCAACACCGGATTTTTGCATAATAACCCTGATATCAGCAAAATCAAGATTCACAAGACCGGGTTTGGTGATAAGCTCGGTGATACCTTTAACTGCTCGCATGAGCACCTCATCGCATACCTTAAACGCAGCCTGAAGTGGTAGATGCGGAACTACCTCCAGCAATTTATCATTGGGGACAACGATTACAGTATCTACCACATCGCGAAGCCGCTCAAGTCCTGCTT
The DNA here is from genome assembly GCA_021409285.1 of Candidatus Methanoperedens sp. GTDB lineage: Archaea > Halobacteriota > Methanosarcinia > Methanosarcinales > Methanoperedenaceae > Methanoperedens. The sequence goes on from JAGFND010000014.1 coordinate 28,359, forward strand.
CGGCATTTTCCATACGGATCCCGCCTTCAACAGAGAACGGAAGAGTCACGACAGCTATGGACAGCGCTCCGGCATCGCGTGCAATTTCGGCAACTACTGGCGCTGAACCTGTGCCTGTTCCGCCGCCAAGACCACATGTGATAAATACCATATCTGCATTTCCGACCGCCTTCTCGATCTGTGCTTTTGACTCCTGTGCAGCATCCTGGCCTATCTGTGGAATGCTTCCTGCACCAAGACCCCTTGTTCTGCTTCTACCAATGAGGATTTTCTTTCTGACCTTAATATTTAGGAGATGCTGGGCATCTGTATTTAAAGCATACAATTCAGCGCCAAATATTCCTTCCTCTGACATCCTCTGGATTGTATTCGAACCTGAACCTCCGCATCCTATTACAGAAATGTTCGTCTTTAGTTCCTGCAATATTGAAAGAAGTTCCTCATCCGTTTCACCGACAATGGGAATCTTAGATTCACCAGCTCTTGAAATTGCCTCAGTTATTATTGATTCCATTTATTATCCCTCAATCACAACTCAATCGTATGATTCTTTTATTAGTTTCATATACCATTTCTGGATTTATAGTTTTTCCATCTTGATATAAAAGTGGCTCACCTATTACAAAAATTCGAAGATCCCTGTATTCAAAGATCGAATATTTATTATCCGGAACGTGCTCCCATTTTCTGAGAGCCAGGAGGTTCTTCTTTATATTCTGGCTGGCCCTGTCCTGAGTTGAACAAATTATTGTGTTCAAACTCAATCAAAATCGTTACCAGTTACCATCTTTTTATCTACGATGGCGTAATCCTTTGCCGCCCTTACAGCCTCAAACGGTATCATTACGTAATTATCCTGTGTTTTATATTTTGATGTATCCACAGTGGGGCCAGGTTTGACCAGTAGATATAATAAAGCTCCGCTTTGCATGTCCATAACAACATTGCTGGCAAATCCCAATTCAGATCCGTCAGTAAGCATTACCCTTTTGTTTGCTAAAGTTTTTGCGAGTATTTTTGCCATAGTAATCCCTTGAGCCTTTTTTTATCTATAACCTATATAAGACTTCTGTTCCTGTTTTGTTCCACCTTTGAATTGCTCCTGCAGCTTCTCATAATATTCAACCATGTCTTCCACAAGAGCGGGTCTGACCTTCTTCAGAGCTGCACGAAAGTGGCTCATTTCAGTTTTCTTTATTTCGAAATCTTCTCGCAGAGCGAGCATCACAGCCTCCCTGCATAGTGATTCGATATCTGAACCAACATAATTTTCAGTAAGATCTGCGAGTTCTTCAATATTCACATCATCTGAACGTGGGATGTTTTTGAGATGGATATTAAATATCTCGATCCTTCCAGCTCTTCCTGGAGGTCCAACAAATATCAACCTGTCAAATCTTCCTGATCGGATAAGTGCAGGATCAATTATTTCAGGTCTATTTGTCGCAGCGATCACTACAACGTTTTTCAGTATCTCAATACCATCAAGTTCCGTAAGCAATTGATTGACAACACGTTCGGATGCTTTTGTACCAAAATCCATTCCCCTGATAGGAGCTATGGCATCAAGTTCATCAAGGAAAAGAATGCACGGTGCCACCTGTCGAGATTTCTTGAAAACTTCCCGGATCGCCTTTTCAGATTCTCCCACCCATTTGGATAAGAGTTGAGGCCCCCTTATACTAATGAAATTAGCTGAGCTCTCATTCGCTGCGGCCTTGGCAAGAAGAGTTTTTCCAGTTCCAGGCGGACCATAGAGCAAAATACCTTTTGGCGGACGGATTCCCATTTTCAAGAACTTTTCCGGATTGTTGATAGGCCATTCAACAGATTCGATAAGTTCCTGTTTTGCCTCATCAAGTCCACCAACTTCATTCCATAAGATCTTGGGAATCTCAACAAGCACTTCCCTCATCGCAGATGGTTCGATATCTTTCAGAGCGTCCTCAAAATCATTAGCCGTAACCTGCATGCTATTAAGTATCTCACGTGGCACTTCCTCATCCAACTTGATCTTTGGTAGATATCTTCTCAGGGCTTTCATTGCAGATTCTCGGGCAAGGGCACAGATATCCGCCCCTACGAAACCATGTGTCTTTTCAGCGATCTCCTCAAGGTTAACATCTTTTGATAACGGCATGCCACGTGTATGTATCTGAAATATCTCTAATCTCTCCCTTCTATCAGGAACACCGATTTCTATCTCGCGGTCGAACCTTCCGGGCCTGCGAAGCGCCGGATCGATCGCATCAATGCGATTTGTTGCACCTATCACAACAACCTGGCCTCTTTCTTCAAGGCCATCCATCATGGTAAGCAGCTGAGCGACAACCCTTCGTTCCACTTCACCTGTCACTTCTTCTCGCTTGGGAGCGATCGAATCCAGTTCATCTATAAACATAATAGAAGGAGCTTCCTTGTTCGCCTGTTCAAAGAGTTCACGAAGCCTCTGTTCGCTTTCACCGTAATACTTGCTCATTATCTCTGGCCCCGCGATCGAGAAAAAGTTGGCCCCTGATTCATTTGCCACTGCTCTTGCTATCAGGGTTTTTCCGGTTCCTGGAGGGCCGTACATCAGAACACCTTTTGGAGAATCAATACCCAATTTCTCAAATACCTCAGGATGCTTCATGGGAAGTTCGATCATCTCACGAAGACGCTGGATCTCATCTGTGAGACCGCCAATATCTTCATATGTGATCCCTGTACCTGTGACATCGAGCACGACAGGTTTTTCTCTGAGTTTTATCTCTGTCGCTTCAGTGATCATAATTATTCCTTCAGGTTCAGCCTCGATAGCTACAAGAGGAATGGTCTGGCCGGTTACCACACGTCCAAGGAATGGATGCGCCATTGTGCTCATTACCGGGATTATATCGCCTTTGACCACAGGACGTTTCATTATCTGCCGCTTAACCATGTCCTCAGCATCTCCTCCAAACTGGATGGATGTGCCTTCAGGAGGCGCGAGCACGACTTTTTCGGCCATTTTGACATCAGCTTTAGTTATTGTCACATGGTCTCCTATTCCAGCACCCGTATTCTGACGGATGAAACCGTCAATGCGTATGATATTCTGGTCCCAGTCTATGCGATCCGCACGCCAGACCTTGGCGGATGTCCGCCTTTTTCCTTTTATATCAACGATATCACCTGGAGTAAGCTGCAATATCATCAACGTGTGCGGGTCAAGACGCGCTATTCCTCTGCCTGAATCGTTCGGATATGCTTTTGCAACATTAAGCTGTATCTCGTCCATTGTTAAATCCCCTCAGATACTTTCAATAGTCAATCATGCATGAATTTATTTCAGTCTCTAAATTGCATCTCATAGATAAAACTGTTTGCCATTCCAAGATATTTCTCAACGCTTTCTTCCGGGATATTCAGTTCATTCAAGAACATGTCAAGCAATGCAATGTTCAATCCACCTCCGAACGATCTGAATAGAAATCCGGCATTTTCGAGGTCTTTTTCTGATCCTAAAAATAATTTGTATGAAATATGCAATTCCAGGGGAGAAATAAATAATGTCTTATCATCAAATATTGCCTTTTTTCGATACTTCATTGAATATCTGTCAAGTTCAGTTTTCACGAACTTTATTACGAAATTTGGTATCTGATGGCCCTTTTTTACTATCCCGATCTCATGATGGTTCTTCATGTATCCATTATACGCGTCAATGGGATCACTTGTATTGATACATTCATAAGATCTTTCTAATTCCAGCCAGAATTTCAGGAATTTTTCAAATGTGATATTCTCGATCAGTATATCGATATCATCTGTGATCCTATTTTGTCTGAAAAGAATATCGATATATCCTGAAAAAATCACATACTTGATATTGTGGTTCTTGAGCATTCCAACAAAATCAAGAACTGGATTATCAGGGACTGAAGATTCCCTGTTAAATATTATTTCGTTATCTTTGAATTCTACTTCCATAACAATACAAATGTTTGGTTTTTATCGATTATCAGGCAGTTTTCCTTCTGACCTTCTCCACTTCCTTTAATATCGTGTCGATCCCGCCTCTTACAAGTGCTTCGAACTTTTCACCTCGCACGCAAGCCCTGTTCAGGTTCTCACCGAGTTCAAGTGGAAGAGCAATGTCCACCCAGTTGTCGCGTACCCTGTGAAGAAAAGGTATCTGGAGAAACTCACGTGCTTTTTCGTTCGCTTTCACAGCAGTCTCGTTATCCTTGAATTTGACGGGCACATGCAGAGTAAGAGATGTGATCTTCCCTTCTTTATCTTTTGGCGTGTAGAGCCTTAC
>JAGFND010000140.1 GCA_021409285.1 Candidatus Methanoperedens sp.
TGGCGCAAAGACGAATATAAAAACGCAATATATTGTTGAGACTTCCCATCTTGTTGAGAGATTGACAGAGATAAGAATGCCGGTCACGATGCCGATAGTAGGTGATAATGCATTTGCACACGAATCAGGCATACATACACATGGCGTGCTTGTGAGATCAGATACTTTCGAGCCCGGTGTAATGACCCCGGAAATGGTTGGCCACAGAAGGCGTATAGTGCTTGGAAAGCATGCAGGAAAGCATGCTGTTAAGCAGTCGCTTGAATGTGCAGGTCTTCATACGACTGATGACCAGCTGAACGATATAATGAAGCGCATAAAAGATATCGGAGACAAAGGTAAGCGCGTTACCGATGCAGACCTCTACGCTATCGCAGAATCAATAATTGGCACTTCATCAGGAGGCGAGAAGGCTATTGTCTTGAAAGAAGTGTCTGTCATGACAGGGAATATCATCACACCAACGGCGACCGTGAAAGCGATCGTAAATGGTAAAGAGGTCATTGGCGCCCATATAGGAGTTGGACCTGTAGATGCAGCACTCAATACAGTAAAAAGCATCCTGGGTGATTATAAGGTCAAATTGCGTGATTTCAGGATCGAAGCCATATCCGGAGGCTCCGATGCTCTTGCTGAAGTGATTATCGGGGTCGAGGATGAAAAAGGAAGAGTAGTTTCTGCGCGCGCCATGAACGAGGATATTGTGATGGCTTCGGTTGAAGCACTTATTGCTGCGATAAACCAGCTTATGGGAAGCAGGTAGAAATACTGGATTCCGGGACTGCATTTTTCTATCTGGTTTTTCAAAATATTGAATTTATTATTAAATAAGTTGAAGCTGAAATTAGCGCAGCTGCAGGAATCGTAAGTATCCAAGCGCCTACGATCTTGCGCGCGATGCCCCATCTCACAGCAGAGAGCTTATCTGTTGCTCCCACTCCCATTATCGAAGATGAGATCACATGCGTGGTGCTGACAGGAATGCCCATGGTCGCCATTACGGCAAGCACAATACCACTTGAGGTTTCAGCTGCAAAACCCTGGTAAGGCCGAAGACGAGTCACTCGCTGTGCCATCGTTTTTACTATCTTCCATCCTCCGAAGAATGTACCAAGGCCGATGGCGGCAGCGCATGAAACGATGACCCACAATGGTATGGGAAGCTTATCGATTGAGGAAGAAGCGGACGCAGTTGTGGATACGAGAAGGATCGCAATAATTCCCATTGTCTTCTGGGCGTCATTGGTCCCGTGAGTCAATGAATAAAATGCCGCTGAGAAAAGCTGGAGCCTGCGGAAATAGTTATTAATCTTTGAAGGGTGTGATTTCCGAAAGATCCGCATTATTAAAAGTGCGAACAGGAACCCGATTACAAGTCCTACTATTGGTGAGATTATCATGAAAATAATGATCGTCTCAATTCCCGAAGCATGCAATGAACCGATACCGGCAGCAGGTATTGCGGATCCGATAAGACCTCCCACAAGCGCGTGGCTGCTTGATGTGGGTAGACCAAGGTACCATGTAATAAGGTCCCATAAAGTAGCGCCCAGAAGTGCCGCAAAAATAAGGTTTACCGTGATTATCTGGGTATTAACGATGCCTTTTCCTATGGTAGTGGCAATGGCAGTGCCCAGAATAAAAGGACCTAACAGGTTAAAAACAGCTGCCATCGTGACAGCTTTCAACGGCGAGAGGACTTTAGTAGCGACGACGGTAGCTATTGCATTCGCTGAATCGTGGAATCCATTAATGAAATCAAATAATAGAGCTAACAATATTGTAATTATTATAAAAGTTTCCAAAAATAAGGCCCCTTAACTATTTTTCACAACAATATCGCTGATCACATTTGCAACATCCTCACAGGTATCCGTTGCCAGTTCAAGGCGTTCATAGATCTCCTTTAGCTTCATGATCTCGATAGCATCTTTTCTTTTGAAAAGCTGGGCGACCGAATTCTTATATATATCATCGGCAACGTTTTCAAGCCGATTCACCTCAATACATCGCATCTCGATTTCCTTCGGGTTCTTTATATTTCGAAGTCCGCAAAGCGCCAGGTTCAATTCCGTAGCCTGTTTCACGATCACATCTGCCAGCTTTATCATGTTCTCCTCAGGCCATATAATCTCATAAAGGACAAAACGTGTCGCGGTGCCATCAATGTAATCAAGGACATCATCAAAAGCCGATGCGAGCGCAGAGATGTCCTCATGGTCAATTGGGGTTATGAAAGTCTTATTGAGTTCTTCAAATATCTCATGAACGAAATCATCCCCCTGATGTTCTATATCTTTTATTTTTTGTTGCTTTTCCTTTATATTTTCATAATTCCTTAGCATTTCATGAAAAGCTCTTGAGCCATCGAGGACATTTCTTGACTCGTTTTCAAGCATATTGAAAAAGTGTTTATCCTGAGGAATGATCCATTCTTTTAATCCCATAATTCATTTTCCTTATTCTGAAGAATATAATAATATCTCATGTCTTTTGTTTTTCGATTTTGCTTCACCATCAGTGCAATCTCACATTAACAAATATATACCTTATCCTGAGCATCTATATATTAGAAAATCATCCATGTCACAAAAAAAATATCAAAAAGCTCTTGGTCTTTTTGGCCTCGTGAGCCTTGGCCTGGGGGGTACCATTGGCTCAGGCATATTTGTTGTCCCCGGTATAGCAGCAGGCATAGCCGGACCCAGTTCTCTTATTGCATGGGTGTTAGTCGCTATCTCTGCATCATGTGTCATGATATCACTTGCATGGACCGCATCAAAATATCCTTCAACAGGAGCTTTTTATTCGATTTTTTCAAGAGTGTTCGGTAAGAGAACATCTGTTGTCCTTGTGGTTCTATATTTGATATCAGCAATATTCGGGAATGCTACTATAGCAGCAGGACTCGGACAGTATTTCGCATTTTTTGGTTTTCAATATATCCTATTAATTGAGATAATGATAATTATTCTGTTAAGCCTGCTCAATTTAAGAGGTGTACGCCTTTCAGTGACTGCCGAAAATATCCTTACAACACTCAAAACCATCCCGCTTGTGATAATCTCGCTTCTTTTGATCCCATATATCCAGAGCAGCAATTTTGTTCCATTCTATCCGGCAGGCCCCATGGATTTTCTGAAAGTTGTGATCATAGTTTACTGGCCGTTCACCGGTTTTGAGATATGTGCAATACCAGCAGATGAGACAAAAGACCAGAAAACCATTTTCCATTCATTGATGATCGTTATGGCAATTGTTATTTTTGTTTATGCTTTGCTAAATATTGCATTGATCGGAAGTGTGGGAAGTGATGTGCTTTCACAATCCAGCGCACCTATTGCAGCAGCGTCAGGACTTATATTCAAGAATTCTGAAAAAATAGTTGCGATTATTGGAATAATCGCGATGTTGTCTGCATTGAATGCTTATATACTGGGTTCTTCAAGAGTAATGCATAATCTTTCGTCTGAATATAAGATTCCTTTATTGAGGGAATTAGATGAAAAGGGCATACCTCCAGCAACTATATTGATCACTGCAGTTTTTAGCATCTCTTTGCTGTTTTTTTCCAACCATTTTAATCAGCTGGCAAGCATTTCTGTGATCTCAACATTGCTTCCATATTTTTTTATATGTTTAGCTACGTACAGGCTTTTTTCTGTTCCGAAAATAAAAATTATCGCAATTATCGGCGCTATTACGACACTTGCGATACTGATAGTATCTTTTATGTGAAGTGCAGGAATAGCCTTTTTATACTTTAGAAATGTTTAAGTGCTCTGAGACGGTTTTTCTAAATTAAAGAATCAACATGCCGAGGTAGTCTAGCGGCCAAGGCGCAAGCCTGGAAAGCTTGTGGGGCTTAGCCCCTCGGGAGTTCAAATCCCCCCCTCGGCGTCATTATATTCTGTTGGCGGGTAAAGATAAAACAAAAGTGGAATTCATTATGATGTATATTGTTCATAAAATTGAAAATATTGGTGAAATTATGATGAATTCTGCTGATAAAAAATCATTTTTGAGTGGAAGTGGTTGGAGGATTAATTTTTTCAACTCGAATTAAAGATAAAGTCAAATTTTTGCTGATATTTTTTGATTCATTGAAGTTAGATTTAGGACAGCCTGTATACTGCTTATTTTACAGGAAAAAGCTGAAAAATTATCGGATGTTTTGATGTGTTGTTTTCTACGAAAACTAACTATCAAACATTGAATGACAGAATTGAAAAAACAAAAGAAAAAAAGTTTGAGTTCCTATTGGTGTTGAAATACCCAGAACTTCCTTTGCACAATAATGATGCCGAACTGAGGGCGAGGACACGGGTTCGAAAAAGAGATGTTAATCTCCATACAATTAAGGAAGAAGGTATAAAAGCCAGTGATTCCTTTTCAACTATTGTACAGACAACAAAGAAGTTAGGGGTGAGTGTTTATGACTATTTCAATGATAGGGTAAGCAAGAGTTTCAAAATGCCTTCTCTTGCAGAAATGATAAGAACGAAAATGTCTATGAAATTCAGTTGAATGTTTAGTGATTGAATCAGTTATAGTTTATTGAACCTGCGAATAGAATTTACTGGCAGATTTATTGAAATGCAAGTGCTAACTATCGGATCTACCAATCATTTTGGATAGGATACTCTCATCACTTCTAAAATGGAAGCTTTTCTGAATTTAAAACTGGTCTAAAAGGAGGTATTGTACTATCTCTACGAGCTTTCACATCATCAGATTGCTTGCTTCCAGGTATCATTGTAAATCAAAAGATGAGGATTTCTTCTTTTTTCTCATCAACCACAATGCTTAATATTCTTAAAGCCTAAATTCATTTAAGGGATATCATGGAAGTCATAGAAGCTATCAGGAACAGGCGTGTTGTACGCCAGTTCAAACCTGATATTATTAAGGATGAAGTTCTGCAGAAGATACTGGAAGCTGCGAGATGGGCACCAAGCCCGTTCAATATACAGCCCTGGGAATTTATAATCATAAAGGATAAAGAAACCCTCAAAGCTATCTCAAAAGTCGCAAGATATGCCGGCTACCTTGAACAGGCTCCCATGGCCATTGCCGTTGTGGTTCCACCCATAAATAGCAAATTCTCATGGATAGAAAGTATCGGAGAACCAAAGTTCGCTGCTGCGATAGCCGTACAGAATATAATGCTTTCAGCATGGGATATGGGGATTGGCTCATGCTGGGTGAGCGTGGACAGGGAAAAAGCGGCAAATATCCTCAAAGTGCCCCAGACGCATTTCCTGTTGACTGTCATTCCGATCGGTTATCCCCAGAATGAGCCATTTAAACCAGAAAAGATCTCAAGAAAACCTCTTGAAAGCATGATCATGTATGAAATATATGGAAAAAAACCATGACCGAAGAAGAAAAAATAAAACCTGATAGAAAGCTTGACTGCATAGGGCTCTACTGCCCAATCCCGATCTTTAACACTACGCAGGAAATGGAAACTATCGAATCCGGGCAGGTTCTGGAAATGGTCACAGATGACCCTGCAGCAGTTCAGGACATCCCGCGCTGGGCAAAAAGGGCAGGACATGAGTTTTTAAAGATTTTTAAAGAAGGCGAACATTTCCATTTCCTGATACGAAAACGTTAAACACTTCCGTTTCTTTTTAATAAAGAAAGTCCAGGATGGCACAGGCAAAGACCATGATAATATGTCATATGAAGATATTCAGGTTTGTCTTAGATCCTTGGATTTGTGTGATAATTCAATTGAGACTATACAAAGAAAACTCTTACAGTATTATAACCCATCTTCGTCAGATTCAAATCAATATCCATATCAGTAGAGCCCCCTATGTTTAAAATTCTGTTCTTAATCACTTAATGCCTAGTGATTTTAAAAATTCCCCCTTCACAATATAATTACAATCGAATAGCGTTAACACA
>JAGFND010000141.1 GCA_021409285.1 Candidatus Methanoperedens sp.
ATGCATCGCATGCTTCAAAGGAGATCTTCTGGCGATGGTGAAATATGATATCGATGGTTTCAAGCGCGTGAGCCCGGCAAAGATAGAGCGCCTGGTCAGAGCGGTGCAGCAGCTTGAGAAATTGAGTACTGTACAGCAGGTGACATTCGGTTTGTTGTACCCGACGGCAGAGGTGTGATCATGGCAGGGCCAGAGATAGTTATCGTAATAGAAGGTGGCACAGTCATTAATGTAGCCACAGCAGGTTCGGGTAAAACATATCGCATAATAGATATCGATCTCATAAAGGTTGGAGATAATGAGCCAGCGTACACAGATAATGTGCCTGATGTGGAGAATGCAGACATTGACCGGTTCACCAAAGACATACTCAAGGATGTGCTGTGACCATGGCGATGATAATCAGAGTGAAGGAACTGGTAGAAAGCGATCCTTAAAGTGAGTATCCAAGGAATATCATGCCCACAACGGGAATAGTAAAGTTCCATGTTATCGATGAAAATCGTTCTTTCAACAATATGAATCATTGATGATTAAAAGGATTTTACCATAAAAAAGGATTTGTATTGATCGAATTTTTGCAATAGAAAAACTTATCAGGGATAAAATATCATCATATATTGGAGGTTAGAAAATGGAGAACAAATTCTGTAAATTGTTAGAAGCTAACAACAGCGTTTTGCTGTTGGTAGATTATCAGGCAAGAATGGTTTATGGCATTGAGTCGCACGACCGCACAAGTCTTAAAAACAATGTGATGGCCCTGGCAAAAGGTGCTGAAGTACTTGGTATTCCTACAATTCTGACAACCATCAACGCAAAAAACAACGGGGTATTTTTACCTGAAATTGTAGAGATGTTCCCTGATTCTCAGGTAATTGACCGCAAAATGCCGGGTTTTGATGCGTTTGATGACAAGGAATTACTTGACGCGGTTAAGAAAACCGGACGAAAACAATTGGTCCTTTCAGGTTTGTGGACGAGCATGTGTATGTCTTTGACCTCACTCCATGGCTTGCGTGAAGGATTTGATGTGTTTGGCGTGATGGATGCCGCTGGTTCAGAAACGTTGTATGCCCACAATATGGCCGTAGAACGTATGATACAGGCTGGCGTGGTACCTTGCACATGGATGCAAACCGTCTCCGAATGGATGAATAACTGGCAAAACCCGAAAGCAGGTGACCTGTATATGAAAGTATATCGTGTTTACAGCGGTTTCTTCGGTCAAAAGGATGCGGAATAACCGAGGAAGGCTTGCAGCTGTCGGGTTGGACAGCTGCTCACATTTAAAATTTTATGTAATGCAATCATCATAAGGATATAAATGCTTCGATGCATAATGCTTTTCTTGAAAAAAGTTGGATGCAGGGATTATAGTGTTATCTAAGATTGTTGAAATTTAAGTACTTTTCCGACAATCTCGTTATTATATCAAACTCTAAGGATTTCAAGTATCTGCCTTGCAGTCACGATTTTTATCCTCCGGAATTCCTTAAGATCAAGAAGATGTTTGTTACCTGAAACCAGATAATCTACCTCACCTTCAACAGCGCACTCCAATATCCTGTCATCTGCAGGATCCTTAACAATGACATTCAAAGTGAATGCAGGAGAGACAAGTTCAGCATGGCTTAAGATTGTTTCTGAATATAAAGCCACATCTTCTCGCGGCAGTTCAAATTTCCCATCAGTTAAAAGTATTCTTTCAAGTTCATTGATAATTTGACTTGATATGACCAATTTGGCTTTTCCCTCAAAACATAGATGGATGAACCTGTATGGATTCCCGCGCCAGAACAAAGCTGAAATGTAAATATTGGTATCAGCAACTACCTTTACCATTTTTTAATCCTGTACTTTGCGGTGTTTATGAACGATTTCATCAACGTCTGTTTCTTTTATCCCTCGTTCTCTTGCTATCTTTTCTCCTTTTTCTGCAAGAAATTCAAATTCTTTAATACCAGGGAGTTTTATTTTTTTGAGAAGGATTGTATCTCTGTCCCGGATTACTGCAAATGGTGTTCCTTCTTCAAATCCTTCACGGAGTTTTTTAGGAATCACTATTTGACCTTTTGTGGACATTTTTGTGAACTCGACTTCTGTTGCCATGATGTTACTTTCTTACTTTCTTACCTAATAAGGCTTTGCCAGTATTGAGGAGGTTTATCCTCCAAAACCGATATCTTCATGGCGCAAATTCCCGGATCATAAATCGGAGATAAAAAGCTGTAAAAGAGGCAAAGAAAACAGGAATAGATAGGGGCAGAGAATCGCCCAATGATAATATTCCAGAGACTCCGAGAGAAATCCCTGAAGCAAAAACTCTCTTAGCCAAACAAGAACCAGAAGCCAAATTATCAGTCGAAGTAAAGCCAAAGGTAGAGACTAAAAAGGTAAATAAATATTGAACCCGTAAACTCTGCCTGATTTATGCAATATTTCTTAAAAAATCGCCATTGCAGTCGAAAAAACCATAATTCTTATATACCCTGCACGCCCATAAAATAATGGGAGTGAAAAATTATGGTACAACAAGATAACCTGCAATTAATGAAAACGTTAGATGATGCATGGAATTCTCAGGATTGGGAAACGTTCAACAGACGCCATGCTGACAATGTCGCCGTATTTTGGCCAGGTCAACCAGACCCAACAAAAGGACGAAAAGCACATCACGATGAGGCGGTGGAGTTTTTTAAGACATTTCCTGATAACCATATCGTGAACAATCCGTATAAGATTCTTTTTGGTCAGGATGACTACACCTGCTCAGTAGCTGAATTTACAGGCACAATGAAAGGACCCATGAAGGGTCCTGGCGGCAAAATGATTCCACCCACGAACAAAAAATTCCGGGTAGAGTTTTGCACGGTCGCCCACTGGAAGAATGGGGAGATACTCGAGGAGAAGCTCTTCTACGATCTGGTAGAAGTGATGAGACAGATTGGCCTGGGCTAAAAAGGGATGGTGCATCAACAGGTAAACAATAATATATTCCTTATGAACCAGACAAAAAAAACATCCCGGATTTTTAATGGAATGCTTTTTCCGATACCCGGAGAGTATACTATTGACCCTATGCATAGTTTCACCTGCTTTATAGCTCAACATCTTGTAGTCGGACAGGTATGGGGATGTTTTGATTCGATAAAAGGTAAAATCACTTTAGCAGATGATCCAACACTGTCTTCAATAGATATCAGTATTGACACAGCGAGTATCAGCACCCACAACGAGAGACGTGATGAGGACATTCGTAGCGCACGATTTCTGGATGTGAAGAAATTTCCAACAATGACCTATCATAGCACTGGTATTATCGCCGAACCAGGAGGGCATTTGACAATTGAAGGTGAACTAACTATTCGTGATATCACCAACAGTGTATCCATTGATGCAGTTTTTAGCGGCATCGTTGATGATCCCTGGGGCAACACGCGAATTGCTTTCAATGGGAATACAAAGATTAGTCGTAAGGATTTTGGTCTAATGACCGAATTAATGCGGGAAACCGGTGGGTTGTTGATTGGTAAGGACATTATTATTAACATTGCAACTGAACTCCTGCTCCAAACCTGAATTCGCCAACTGCGAGACTACCACCACCGTGTGGCCAACGTATTTCTTATTTTAGGTTCTATAAAGGTTTTTTGACTTCGATTTATTCCTCGTAAGTCCACATTTCAAAGCTACAGCTATTATTTTGCTCAAGATATTCTAAAGGATGCATGAGAACGCCTATCTTCTGAGTGACTACTCACCGCACTTCGCTCTGTGTGATGCCTCGATTATCAGTCCATTAAAATTAGAAATCTTCCTGCATATCGAAAATATGAAAATTCACTGCTGAATTTCTTCAGTTTATAGCTCCCCTCCCGACGAATACTGATTCAAAAATCAGAGGTATAAGAAAATGATGGAAGACCCCATATTCGTGTGATACCACGTTCCAATAGCAAATTAGTTGGCGCCAGATTTCGCACTGCTGTGCTGAAATCGGGCGGGTTCAGATAAATCCACATCTTAAAAAATTATGAGGTGTCTATGCAAGAATATAAACTTAGAATCGAAGATATGGCCGCAGAAGAAAGACCGAGCAACCGGTTGATATCGAGCGGTGCAACGTCATTAAGCAATGCTGAACTCCTGTCAATAATTCTCAAATCAGGCTCAGTCGCTGAGAATGCAATCAACCTGTCCCAGAGAGTCCTGTCGCAGTTCGACTTAAAGCAGCTATCTGCAATAGGAGCACAACAGCTCATGAAGATCCACGGCATCAAGTCCGGCAAGGCTGTCCAGATCGTAGCATGTTTTGAGCTGGCAAGAAGACTTGAGACATTTGATGGCCAATCTAAGTTCAAGATCAACTCTCCGGAAGATGTCTACAGGCGACTCTATCCGGCAATGAGGGAATCAAAGAAGGAACATTTTGTGGAGCTGTGCCTGGATACCAAGAACCAGATTATCAGAGAGGATACCATATCCATTGGTTCCCTCAACGCAAACATAGTCCATCCAAGAGAAGTGTTTCGCACCGCCCTGATCGAGTCGGCAGCACACATTATTGTTGCTCACAATCATCCATCCGGCGATCCCACACCGAGCCGGGAAGATATCGATATCACAAAAAAGCTGGTAGAAACCGGGAAGATAATGGGCATAGATGTTCTCGACCATGTGATAATCGGCGATTGCAGGCACTTCAGTATGAAGGAGGCGGGGCACATATGGAAGAGGATACCTGCGATAAAGCAATAGAGATACTGCAGGCTACATCAGATGGGGACAAGCTTGCCCCAGTCGATCTGAGTCTTGTAGAAAGTGCAGTCAACGGCTTTCTAACATCAGAGGGTATTGAGGCGTTCAACAAACTTCACAAAACAGTTGCAGCCGGGGAATATAAGCAGCCTTGGTTCCACGGCATTGAGAACATGACCATAGACCATGTGGGATACGTCTACTGGAAAGGTGCAATAATAGAACACTATGAAGAGCCGTGGGCTTATTCAAAAGAAGCAAAGGAGAATGCTCAGGAGCTGAAAAGAAGATGTGAGATCCTTGAAAGAAAAGGCATACCACCCAATATCACAACAGTGATATGGAACTGGGTAGAAGGTGAGTGAAATGTACGGCTGGATAATAACAAGAGACATCCTGTTCAAAACCGGAGACAACAGTGAATCTGAAACAGATGCGACAGGGACAATGGGCGGTCAAGATACCACTTTCAAAAAGGAAGAGATTTTGAAAGGAGTTACCTTCCAGATGTTTGATGACGACATGAACCTGTATTATGAAGGAATGATTATCGGGAATTATTCTGGCTTTGAGCCCCTTGATGATTTCGGGATGCCAAATGCTGGATGCACGTCGATCTGGTACGATGGTAAGCGATCATAATTAACATAGCTGAGGTTATAGCGGCGTCTTTCAGTATTACAGTAGTAATACTTATATTCTTATAATACAATTACATCACTATTGTAAATAAAGAAGAAAAAAAAGGTGATAAAATGTTATTAGAATCAGAATTGGAAGGGAGCGCTGACGCCATAGTTGCACTCTATAACAAATGCCTGCGCTGCCACCGCAGGATCAAAGCTCCTCAGGTATACGGTCCAAAGTGTGCAAAGAAGGTACAGGAAGCCCCCGGAGAAACAGTTTGACAGCGCCGACGCTGCAGGGGGTGAAGTTTCGCACTGCGGTGCTGAAACATCAACCCCCCTTGGTCGGACAGATTGAAATGATGTAAAGGTGAAATATGGAAAATATAGAACAAACATATTTAGAAATAAAGGAAAGATTAGCGAAAGTGAATGTACAGATACATGAAAAAGACATAACTGAAAGGTTGTCTATCC
>JAGFND010000142.1 GCA_021409285.1 Candidatus Methanoperedens sp.
GATGCCATCGTAGAAGGTGCAAATTCAAGAAACGTTGATGCTAAAGCCGTGAATTTCCACGAAACAAGAATAGAGGACATAAAAGATGCGGATGCCATTGCGATTGGCTCTTCGACTTTCTATTATAAGATGCTGCCTCCTATGGAAAAATTTATTGAGAGTCTTGAAAAAGCAAAAGTCATAGACAAAGTTGGGGCAGCTTTTGGCTCTTACGGGTGGAGCGGTGAGGCACCTATAATGATTGCAGAAAAAATGCGTAAGCTTGGCATGGACGTAATAGATCCAGTATTACGTATTCAATATCAACCTGCTGAAAAAGATCTTGAAGAATGTAAGAGGCTTGGAAAAGATATCGCTAATAAAGTGAAAAAGAAATACACCAGGCCAGGAAAGCTTGAAGATGCGCCTGTCATGCAGGAAGTCAAAATGGGCGAAGGAGGTCACTGAGAGAGATGCATCTTTGCAGCACATTTACAGGAACATATCTATGTAATAATGGGGGATAATAATTGAAATTGTAAAGAAAGGGTCATGTTGCGATTCTTCGGGTTGTGGATCAAAGCGAATATTTACATTATCCGCGAAGGCAGATCCTGGGATCAAATCCACGTCTGGCTACATCACAATTTCAAATCGACTGGATCATTTGATGGCACGACTGGGTGTGAAACGCGAGCGGCATCTAATAGAACCAGGGCTTTACACCATGGGAAAGCCAACAAAAGAGTCGCCTGTTTTTGTGAGCGCAAATTATACGCTCAGCTTTGATGCCTTAAGATCCGCATTACATGGTAATGATTGTTATATCCTTGTGCTTGATACAAAGGGTATCAATGTCTGGTGCGCCGCAGGTAAGAAGACATTTGGAACTAATGAACTGGTATACCGGATCGAGGTAGTGGGACTTAATGATGTTGTAAACCACCGCACTCTGATCGTTCCACAGCTGGGCGCAACAGGAGTGGATGCCAGGGAAGTCAGGGCACGATCGGGATTCAAAGTCGAGTTCGGTCCGGTGAGAGCAGCCGACCTGCCCGAATATCTGAAAACGCATCAAGCCACCAGAGAAATGCGCCGCGTGCGATTTACTCTCTCTGATAGAATTGTCCTCATACCTGTGGAGATGAAAAATTTCCTGATCCCGGTCTTGATCGCATCTGTAATTTTGGCACTTGTCGGAAATTACACGGCTGCAGCGGCTGCCATGGCAGCTGCCTTCACAGGGTTAGTATTATTTCCAATCTTTCTGCAATGGATTCCAACCACTGATTTTAGCATAAAGGGATTCCTTATAGGAGGAGTGACGGCAATCCCATTTGCCCAGAATGCATTTTATGGCATGACGAATGAAACGATGTGGGTTCGCTATGGTTGGGCTCTGGCATATATGCTGGTTATTCCGTCAATAAGTGCTTTTCTGGCCCTGAACTTTACAGGCTCTTCCACATTTACTTCAGTAACCGGGGTCAAACGCGAGATATTTTTATATATGCCAAAAATAGCATGGATGTTCGGAATTGGCATTATTTTGATAATTGTATTAATAGCAATGAAATTATTGGAAGGAATTTGATATGTTTAATTCGTATCTTTCAAACACCCTGGAATACTATCCGGAATTATGCATAAACTGCGGTATGTGCAGCACAGTATGTCCCCATGGGGTATTTGGTCCAGATGGAAAGGTTGCACAATTGGTGAATCCAAAAGCATGTATGGAATGTGGAGCCTGTCAGCTTAACTGCCCAACAAAAGCAATCAAAGTGGAAAGTGGCGTTGGATGTGCTTCAGCAATGATGCTGGCTGCAGTCAAGGGACAAAAAGAGGTTACTTGCGGATGTGACGGTTCTTGTTCATAATAGACCTTCATCGTCTTTTCTCGTTACATTTGTGTGACCAATGCTATAACTTCTTCAAATCCTTAAAATCAACAATTGTCGAGATCGGATGCGTATCCACCCTTATTCCGGTTTCTTCAACTGCAGCCATCGCATTGACACCAGCGTATGCAACTATGCCCACTTTCCCCATGTCAACAGGCGCATTGAGTACTGATTTTCCTGGTTTTCCGATTTCGGCAATACCGCCGATCTTGGCGTCAATGACCGATCTAAGTACAGCTTCTGCTTCAGAAAGTGCTGATTCTGGTATCACTCGCATATTGGCAAGAAGTTTTCCGGAGCCCTTATCAACCGCATCAAGCACACGGGTCATTTTCTTTGCGATAAATATGCGCATCGGGTCAATAGTAGTCCCGTCATAAACGATGATATCTTCAAAACCTGCAGGTTTCTTATCCTTTATTTCCAGTATTCCGCCATATCTCGTATTTACCGGAATACCATTTTTCATCATTATCCCGTCAATTGTAATACTGCACATAGTGGCAATCCCCATCCTTCCTTCAGGTATCTTGAAATCAGGCGTGATCGTGCCTTCGTCGATCAATTTAATAAAAGGACTTATTGGATAACTATTGTCATATACATATTTTAGTATCTCGATTGTTCTATCAAAATCATTCTTATCAATGATGGAAGTATTTGTTATCACATTTCCTTTTCCTGTCTTCGGATCAAAAGTCGTGTCATATATCAATTTTTCGATCTTTGTAATTATGAAGCCCAATCTGTCTCCCACAAGTGCGTTATTTAACTCGTTGATCCCTTTGTCTGTGATGATCCTGCCATCATAACCCTGGCGCCTTGTAAGGCCGCGCTCATCAAGTATCCTGAGGTGATAGCGGACACCCCTTTCTCCAATAGGGTATCCGCGTTCGTTCATCCTGTCAGCTATCAGACGCGCTCCTATTGGCTCATGGTTCTCATAGAGGATCCTCAGTATCTCTACCAGTTTTCTCTGAACCATCGAGTCAATAGTTGTTGTTGTCATTTTGCGATATTTTTATATTATGTTCAGGTAGCGGTTAATCTCCCAATCATGAACGCTTATCCTGTATTGGTCCCATTCAGCTCTTCCCAGCCTCATGAAATCAGCATAGACATGTTCTCCGAGCGCATCCTTTATGGTGCTATCGGCCTCAAGGAAATCAAGCGCTTCCTTGAGACTTCCGGGGAGAGATTCGATCCCATTGCTCTGTCTTTCTTCCTCGCTCAGGTGGAACAGGTTAAGAGTGGTCGGTTCGCCTGGATCGATCTGGTTGTCAACCCCATCGAGTCCTGCCATCAGGATGACAGCAAATGAAAGATATGGATTGCATGAAGGATCAGGGCTTCTGAGTTCAATGCGCGTGCTCATACCTCTTGCTGCGGGTATGCGTATCATGGATGAGCGGTTTGCGCCTGACCATGCAATATAAACCGGGGCTTCATAGCCCGGAACGATCCTCTTATAACTGTTCACGATAGGATTCGTTACTGCTGTGAATGATTTGACGTGTTTCTTCAGACCGCCAACGAAATATCGAAGCGTATCGCTGATTTCCATATTCCCTGACTCATCGTAGAATGCATTCTTTCCGTTCTTGAAAAGCGAGATATTTGTATGCATGCCTGAACCGTTTATGCCAAAGATGGGTTTAGGCATAAAGGATGCATGCAGGTTGTTCATACGCGCTATGGTCTTTGTGACGAACTTGAATGTGATAACATTATCTGCTGTGGTCAATGCGTCTGCATATTTAAAATCTATCTCATGCTGCCCTATTGAGACTTCGTGATGGGACGCTTCAATGTTGAATCCCATGTTCTCAAGCGCGACTACTATATTCTGGCGGATATCTTCAGCCTGGTCTACCGGAGGGAAATCAAAGTAGCCTCCGAAGTCATGCGGGATATTGGTTGCCTCTCCATCTTTTCTCTTGAAGAAAAAGAATTCAAGTTCAGGGCCATTGTTCATTACGAATCCGCGTTTTGCAGCTTCCTGAATTGCTCTTTTCAAGACGTAGCGAGGATCGCCTTCGAATGGTTTTCCGTCCGGCCTGTGAACATCGCATATTATCCTTGCTACCTTGCCGCCATTGATATCCCATGGAAGGATCCGATAAGTGTTAATATCAGGTTTGAGAACCATGTCGGATTCTTCGATCCTGACAAAACCCTCGATGGATGAGCCGTCAAAAGCTATTCCGGATTTCAAGGCCTTTTCAGCCTGCGAGACAGGGATGCCAACGTTCTTGACCATCCCTCCTATGTCAACAAATTGGAGTCTTAAGAATCGTACCTGATTTTCCTGAATGGAATTCAATACATCTTCATTTGTTTGGATCATTTTCATCACGCTCTCATCTGAACTTTAATCAATATATGTGTTTTCATTTCCTATCTCCTCAAGAGTTTAAGGTCTTAACATATCCGTTTATTTGAATCTTTTCTAGATTCACTGACTGAATAGTCTGAATCACTTAATTTACAATATACCCAAACTTGAGAGAAACCCAAACAAGGGATATGTTAGACCGACCATAGGTTACCGTTTGTCTACTTAAATAGTTTACTATGAGATTTATAAGATTTTTACATATGTGGGGGGTTTTTTCAGAAAAACAGCCAATGTTTTTAAGTTATCAGTGCGGATTGGGTACAAATGGTATTATTTGAATTGTTCATATCTTATGGTATTTTTGGACTTCTTATAATTAGTCTTATTTCTTCCATCATACCGATACCTACAGAGCCAATAGTGTTTGGACTGCTTGATATTGGAGAAAATCCGGAAATAATATTTTTGACTTTAATTGCCGGCTCAATCCTTGGAGCATCCATAGGTTATCTATTGGGAAAATATGAACTTAGAAAAATCATTCCTTTCCACGATAAAGAAAAAGAAAGACAAATGCAGGTATACTTTCGTCAATATGGTGCTTTGTTCCTTTTAATGTCGCCATGGATTCCTGTTGTTGGTGATCTTGCTCCCATGGTGGCAGGTATAGAAAATTACGAATATAAAAGGTTCTTGATCGTGATCTCAATAGCGAAGATCATAAAGAGTATTGGAATTGTATACCTATCAATCAGATTGCTTGACTGGTGGATGCTATTTATAAAATAGATTAATATTTTAGATTTTGCTGAAAAAGCGATGGTTTATTTTTCTTGCCCCATATCCAAAAAAGTGGGAGATTATATATACAATCATTATCATCATAAGATGTTGGTATCTGTAATACACAGGGGGCCACTCCAACGGAAGCAGGCTTCAGGGTATTATAATTCATCGGGTGAAATTATTATGAGTGAGATTATTGGGACAAAAGGAGCAAGTATTATGGTAAAAAAATCGGAACTATTGGCATATCTGCTGGTGACACTGCTGTTTTTAGGGATGATGGCAGGTACGGTGAGCGCAACTGCACCTGTAATGGTATCTGCAGTCTACAAGGACATAGATCACGACGGAACGGTCGATCGTGTTGATGTAAGGTATGATCAAGATATTCAAACATCATTTTTTAACGATGGTGACTGGTCATTCCCGGTAAATCCTCATGACCTCCTTGTAAACAGTGGTGCTTTTTCCACAAATGATGTACAGATAACAGTTACTGGAGGCCCAGCTCTTACTACTTCATTGATAGCTACGACCGTTAATTACACGAATATTTCTGGGATAATAAAAAACACCGGATCAGAATCCGCAGCATCAGGAGACATAGCGATAAACGACAGTGCAGCACCAATAGTTATAAACGTCAGTTCATCGAAAGCAAACGGCACATATACCACAGGGGATATTGTCAGTATCACAGTGAATTATACCGAGGCTGTGAATGTCACGGGCGGATCCCCGTATTTAACACTCAATACAGGCGGGGTTGCGAACTACACTGGAGGTAATGGTACACCTTCTTTAATATTCACATACATCGTAAGGGCAGGGCAGAATACAGCCGACC
>JAGFND010000143.1 GCA_021409285.1 Candidatus Methanoperedens sp.
AAAAGCTGTTGTTCAGATGTTTTTTTCCAGGCACTTTTCAGGTTTTCTATCTCGTTTTCTATTATTTCCATGGCGATTTTCCAGATACCCATTAGGGTTTTTATGGGAGTTAAGGTGGTCGCCATTTGACGGTAAGGTAATATTCCGGTTTGCATTAAGTGCGCAGACTTGGGATACAATAGGCATAAGAGCGTTTTCCTCCTCTGGTGTAGAGATCATAGTGGCCAGCCAGTGCGAAAAGATAGCCCGCGAAAAGGATGATGGAAAGTCCTAATTCTAATCCCGGCAGTTCGGGATTTTCAAATCCTGCAATAGGTAGAACAAAGATCCCCATTAAAGCCACAATCATCCTGTCGCTGGGGTTTTTCTGCAACCTTAGCTTCCTTTCAAACTCTTCAAATGTTTTGGTACTAATACAAATTTTATCTATTAAATACAATAAAAAGCCGCCGGAGGGATTTGAACCCACGATCTGCTGATTACGAATCAGCCGCTTTACCGGGCTAAGCCACGACGGCAGAAAAATCAGTATATCGATATTTTTGCCCTTAAATGTTTCTAATCAGGATAATTTTTTAAGTATATAAAACAATCAAAAGTATATGCTTGACATTTTAAAAATATTGTTTTGCATTCCTTTTCTATTTTACTCATGCTATTCCGACATCAGAACAAGGCGGGTGTCTAATGATTTGTGGTTGATAATGTTATTTGGAAGTAGTTTTTTTGTCCTGTATGACATTTCAGTATATAGAACATCATATTTACTCCATTTAATCTTTTCTGCAGGATTTACATTTGGATTTGTTTATATACTGTTTCAACTCGGAACATTCGGCGGCGCTGATGCCAAATCACTTATTGTCCTGTCGATCATTCTTCCGGCATATCCGGATATAAATGTCCTTGGCAGCATTTTTCCATTGAATAGGCCATTGATCGATCTTTTTGCCTTCGGAGTTCTTGGTAACGCTGTTTTATTGACAATTACTGTCCCAATAACGCTTGCATTATATAATTTAATAAAAATGCATGGTTCATTAGAAGAACCTCTTTTCATTTTTATAGGTTATAAAACAAAGATATCGAAGCTTGATTCAAAAAAACATATCAAATTGATTCAGGATATTGAAAATAACGAAAAAGGTATTAGATTCATATTCAAACGGGGAGGCAGAGAACTTGATGAAGGAATAATCCAGGAGTTAAAAGGCCTTGCCAAAAAGGGTTTAATAGGGGATTATATCTGGGTAACACCAGGCTTACCGTTTATGATTCCTATTACTCTGGGATTTTTTGTAGCGGTCTTTTATGGCGACATGATCACAGAATTGACCAAATTCCTCCTATACTCAAATTAATTTTAAATTTCTCCATATTGTCCTGAGAGCTTTACACCCCGGTGTTGCCACCAGTGCATATCTCAGTAGGATTACCCCAAACGGAAGGGTATAGCGCACGGCAATGCATGATGTAACTTCTTGTCCCGGGCACTTCAGGATAACTACCAACACGAATTGAAACAGTCACGATATTTATATATATATATAATTACTCTCTATGACCGCGCTTTGTAGGATAACCTTTCTCCTTCCATGCAGTCGTGCCTCCGATCAGGTTATTCACTCCCGTAAAACCCCCGCGCGCCAGAATGCTGGCCCCAAGTCCTGACCTGTTTCCCGTGGAGCATACAGAGACCACAGGACGGTCTGACGGAACTTCAGCCAGCCTTTTCTCAAGCTCTCCCACATATATATTTACTGCGCCCGGAATATGGCCCTCGGCATATTCCTCCTTCTCGCGTACATCCAGCACAAATAGATCTTCTTCTTTGCGTTTCTCATGAAGACCATCAACCGTATAAACCCCGCTTTGCTCAAGCAGCATTCCGCAATTCTGCCAGTCCTCGATACCTTCGCAAAGATACCCTTTAACTTTATCAAACCCTATACGTGCCAGATATCTTGTCGCTGTCTCAACATCCTCCTGCCTCTCGGTCAAAAGAAGTATGTCCCTTTCATAATCAAGAATCCAGCCCGCAAAATTAGGCAATCCCCGGAGCCAAATATTATAAGAACCTTTGATATGACTCCCAGCAAAGGAAAGAGGGGAACGGGTATCCACCAATGTGCAGTCTGCCATAACGTTTGCGAACCTGGGAGCATCCATGGGCTTGACAAGACCGGGCTCAAGCAACAGTGGCCCATTCAGGTTATGATCTGCCATTCTGGCAAAATAAGGAGGAAGTGGAATATTTTCTCTCTTTTTTCTTTCGACAAATTCCTCACGCGGGAGTATAAGCATGGGGTTCGTGGCCCGCTCGTAGCCGATTGTGCTTATTTCAATTTCTGACATTGTGCCGCCGCATGCTGAGCCTGCTCCGTGGGCGGGATACAGGGTAGTTCTATCCCCCAATGGGAGGAGTTTCCCATGCAGGGAGTCGTGCAGTTTAGATGCGTATTCAGCAGTCTTCTCCCTCCCAAAAAGATCTGTCCGCCCCACATTGCCATAAAAAAGCGCGTCCCCCGTAAAAACAGCAAAAGGGATTTCTCCAGAGAAAAGATATAGCACAAAGCTCAAGCTTTCCGGAGAATGGCCTGGCGTCTCAATAACCCTGATCCTCATGCCACCGATATCGAAAGTATCATTCTCAGTTGCCGGCTCTCCATAGCCAAAATCAAGTCGATCACTGTGGATTATCCTGCAACCCGTCAGGTGCTCAAGTTCCAGCGATCCCACCAGGTAATCCTCGTTTCGGTGCGTCTCGAAAACAAACCGTATCATGCAGCAATTGCTTTTGGCAATTTTAATATACGGATCCACATCTCTTTTAGGATCAACTACGAATGCATCATTATCATTCCCTGCAACATATGAGAAATGAGCAAGCCCTTCTGAAACAAGCCTTTCAATGAACATCCACTCTTGCCTCAAGAAGAAATGATTGTCACAGATATTAAATGTTGGTATCGAATCCGAAAGTAAATAAAATATTCCGATATGGCTTTTCTTACTGCTGATATGAACGAGAAGATTCTTTTTGTGCATCTTAATTCTTCACTTATACAGCAGGTTGTTCTTTCGCAGTTCTTGCAGAAGATCACCCTTACAGACTCTACCTTACCTTAGCCTGATTTGGTAAAGGGTTACATTTATGCCTCCGTTGTCACATATAATTACAAGTGATCCGGGGTGACAGAATATGAGCTCAGATAAAGGTGCTGAAAAGACACAAGACAAGTTAAAAAAAATTGAAATGGGATTGAAATGTATCAGGGATCTGAACCTTCTTGATGATTTTTATGATGAGACCTGGAAAGAAGGGACAGAGAAGTTCCTGGATAAATATGAAGATAAGAAATCATTTTATGATCTGCCCCTTGAAGAAACAAATAACGTCATAGAGATGGTGACTGAATGGTTCGGGGACGATTATGGGCTGGCTGTTATCGATGGGGAATTCTGGATGGTTGCTGTGGGCAGTGTAGAAGAAGGCGGCAACAGGTGGTGGTTTAAGATGAAACTCAATACAGATGATATTGAAATAGCCAGAAAAGTCATTTTGCTGGATAAGTGCCGACCGATGAGATATTGAACCTGATGCGATAAAGTATAAAGGGTTTGAGACTATGTTGAATATCGGGGTGTTAAAAATATGGCTTATGAAGCAAAAAACTTTGATAGCTTACTGGGAACAAAAGGTTTCAGCGATCAATTGTTAAAGAATCATTTTACGTTGGAATAGAAAGAAAGACAGGAACGCCTGAGTATTCAGAACTAAAGCGCAGATTTGCCTGGGAATGGAACGGGATGAGGCTGCATGAATACTATTTCGGGAACATAATCAAGGGCGGTAAAGCAATCGATAAAAATACAAATTTCTACACAAAGATTGTTGATGATTTTGAGTCATACGAAAATTGGGAAAAGGATTTCAGGGCAGTGGGATCAATGCGCGGCATAGGCTGGGTAGTGCTATACTATGACGGGAAGGCAGACCAGCTATTTAATGCATGGATAAATGAACACGATGTGGGGCATCTCTCCGGAGCGATTCCCATGCTGGTAATGGATGTATTTGAGCATGCATTCATGATTGATTACGGGTTGAAGCGTGCAGATTATATTGAGGCATTCTTTAAGGCGATTGACTGGACAATTGATCCAGATACAGATAAATGGATATTTAAATGGATGCGGATGAAAAAAGAGGCGGGGTAAGAAATATGAAAGCAGCACAAATTAATAAATACGGAAGTATTGAGGTTGTTGAGATTAATAAAAACACCCCAAAACCCGCTGCGTCCCGAGGAAAGATTCTTGTCGAAGTTTATGCAGCCGGGGTAAACCCTATCGATTGGAAGATTCGCGAAGGGTATATACCATTAAAGTTCCCGGCAACTTTGGGTGGAGATTTTTCGGGAGATGTAGCGGATGTCGGAGAAGGTGTTTCAGGTTTCAAAAAAGGTCTTGAAGTTTACGGGTATGCCAGCGTATTAGGGGGAGGATCTGGGTCGTTTGCAGAATTTGTTTCGGCAGATGTAGGTGCTCAGGAAAGGCGGCATAATAGTTTCTATGTTAGAGCAGCCTCGTCCCGAACTAATGGAACAATATGAGGTAAATGCTATAGGACAATTGACACAGGTGAACAGTGAACGATTATCCAAACTGGCTGAATTCATCGATCAACGCGTTACCAAAGTGCATGTTGATAAAACATTTCCTCTGGAACAGGCAGGAGAAGCACTCGCATATCTGCAAAGTGGACACCCACGAGGTAAGGTTGTCTTGAAGATGAAGAAAAACTAAATTAGAAATAATTTAATAAGAAGAAGCTCTGCATCCCCTTTTGCTTCGACGTGCTGTTTTTTTCTTCGGTGATATTTGTGGCGCCCAGCTCTGGAATCCAGATCTCGTTCACCTCAATGGCTCCACCCTCCAGTACGTATGCACCTCAACCAGCTTCAAGCCTGTGATCTATTTTTTTACTCTTCCAAAGATAGAAAACGATTCGGCTAAACATATATGACTTTTCCAGCAACAATATGGCTAACAACAGCATCGGGTGGGCTAACCCAAAACGGTAAAGGCTTCAGCTAGACCTGTGAAGATGGGAATGGTGATGCGATATGCGATTCATCCAATATGCTCTTTGCCAAGAAATAATTCACTTCTGTAATTTTTATATACACAACGAGAACCAAAATCCATGTTAAATAAATCAATCAAGTGTTTCTTAATAGACTTATCATCCAGATAATTTCAATCGCAACGCTGACAACGTATCATTTACAGAAACAGACCTCTAATTAGATATATTCGTATCGATATCTCTGGAATATATGCAGGCAATTGAGGTATCTCATCTCATCAAAAAATTCGGCCCTCTCACCGCGCTCAATGATATAACTTTCTCAGTTGGCGAGGGAGAGACCTTTGGGTTTTTAGGTCCCAATGGTGCCGGCAAGACCACTACCATCCGTATTTTGACCGGGATATCGAGCGCAACCTCCGGAACGGCAACCATTTTTGGCCATGATATTGAGCATGACACCATTGCTGCACGGCAATCCATGGGCATTGTATCCGAGAATTCCAATGTGTACGATGACCTGACTGCATGGCAGAACATGATATTTTCCGCCCAACTCTACCATGTGGCACGGAAGGAGCGGGAAAAAAAGACAAACGAGTTGCTCACGATATTCGGGTTACACGAACGGCGCAATGACAAAGTGCACGGTTTTTCCAAGGGGATGAAGCGACGGCTGACGCTCGCGATGGGGCTGGTCAACAGCCCACGCCTACTGTTCCTGGATGAACCCACTT
>JAGFND010000144.1 GCA_021409285.1 Candidatus Methanoperedens sp.
ATATATTGGCTGGATCCTTGTTCTGATCGTGGCCATTATGATACTTACCGAAAATGGCGAGAGAATCGAAGGACAGGGATCTCTTGTGCATCTTAAATTCAAATTCTACGCGGTCCTTCTCTTTTTGATTTCCGGGATTCTCGGAGTATTTGCCTTTGATAACACAAAATTGATGGAACCATTTATCAAATTCGGTGAACCGTCAATACTACTCCCTCTTCTGTCAGGATTGTTTGGGGCTTCCATGCTTGTCATAAGTCTGATGACAAAATCTGAACTTCCGCCCCAGCAGAAAAACTGCATGTTCATCCTATCCAGGAAAAAGATCATCCGTGGAATGATCTCAGGAACTGCAGCAGGTTCTTTTGTAGCATGGCTTCCTGGCGTGTCTTCTGCTGTTGGCACGCTGATAGCGAGACTTCTTGTTCGTGAGGAAAAGGATGGCGAATCATCAAAAGAGTTCATGGTATCAATCAGCAGTGCAAATACTGCTAATGCTGTACTAAGGAAATGCTTAATAAATTAACCTTTTTGCCATTAAAAATAAGAAATAAATGAGAACTTATTATTAATGTATATAATCAAATTACTTCATATAACCTATGATTCTGAGTTATGTGGTTTATATTTCGACGAAATGAACCGCTTGGAAAAAATACATCGAATTTAGACGATCTAAAACTCTGAGAAAATCAGTTAAGAACAAATTGTCGATTTATGGATAAATAGATATTTCATTTCCCAGGACAATAGCCGAAATGTCATAATTACAATGGCATGACTATTGTAATATCAAATATTTAAGTATTACTATTGTATCACTAAAAAAAGAGGGCGACCCGCCCTGCCTTAACTATGTAGTTCACCCGCCGGGTTACGTCGCACCAAAAAATCATGGCACGCAAGTTCGATGAAGTCGTCCCGCGACTTGAACTGTTTTGCCTCTTCGACCAGATAATCGATTCGTGCAATAATCTTTTTCTCTAATTCCACAACAAGGTTTTTATTGTTACTATTTTTTCCCTTTTTACTCAAAACTATCTCTCCTTGATTACCGTTCGTTTTTATAAGTACCCAACTACCCTACCACGACCAGGCATATTATTCATTGGTAAGAGCGGTGTGAAAGTGATTTGCCTTTTATGGTATTTTTGCATTCAGGGTACCTGATTATGGATTAAATAGGACTGCGGGTTATTGGAATGACAGCAGTGTTATAGGCACTTCAACGTAGCGAAGGAGCTTGAAGAAAAAATAAGTGATATGGTTAAATTTAAAAAGAACGAGATTAAAAAAGTGTTCATCAGTAAGGCGTAATACGATGGGGGCTTGATCCCCATCACCTGCCTACACTTCACTTTGATTTTGTATTCTTCTCAGTAGCCGTCGGCTTCTCTGATGCTACGTCAGGAAAGTGCCTGATCAGGAACTCGTGGCAGGCCAGACTAACAATGTCACTTACGGACGCGAAATCGTCTCCTTCATCGACCAGTGCTTCAAGTTTTCTCTTCAGCCACGGACTCACGGTGGCACAGATGGTGGCTTTGTTGCGTAACTGCTTCCCCTCAGCGGCAGCCGGGTTCTCTTCTGTTGTCTGTTTTTTCATATTAACTACCTGTGTATTACAAGTGCATGTAAATATATAAATGCTTCCCCACAGCCGGCATTATATAGCTTAGGTATTACCAGAGTAATATTTATAAACCCTTAAAACAGTATGGCTATATTACTATGGTATTATCAAGAGGATTATGGTAAATAAAAGAGGGAGGAAGAACAAGCCACTGGCCTGCAGTATACCGACATACATACGTTTTACGGAAAGCATGCTGAAAGAGATAGACAGCGCAGCAAAGAAGGGGGGATACATAAACGCAAGTGAGTTTGTAAGGGAAGCAGTAAGGCTTTTCATAAGGGATACCGGGGGGATGATCTCGCCAAATAAACATCAGGAACTTACGCATGGCGGCAAACCAACATACATTCGCTTCATGGAGACACAGTTAGATGTGATGGACTCCGC
Organism: Candidatus Methanoperedens sp.; assembly: GCA_021409285.1. GTDB lineage: Archaea > Halobacteriota > Methanosarcinia > Methanosarcinales > Methanoperedenaceae > Methanoperedens. Next base: position 2,024 of record JAGFND010000144.1, read on the forward strand.
AGTTGGAGAAGGAAAGTTCCTGAGCAGAAGTGAGTTTGCAAGGGATGCTGTCGAAAGACTTCTGAACAACGCAGACCCGGCAACAAAGGCCAGGTGACTCTATGGCAGGTAATAAAGCAAGACTCGTCAGATTATCACCGACACAATGGGAGAATGTGGATCTCTTCGGTGGCCTGGGCAAGATTGTTCGCGATTACCTTGTGGACCATGCAGACGAGAAGGCAACACTTGCTAACGCCAGATTGGCTCGGGAGGCACAAAAGAAAGATGTAGAAGATCAACTGACACTTTCGCGAAAAGAGATACAGATTTTGGGGGATAGGGTACGAACATTGGAGGACAGAAAGATAAAACTCGATATAGAGCTTGTTGGACTCGATGAACGTATCAAGACTGTAGTATTGAAGGAGCAGGGGAAATCTGGTGTAAGCGGTCAGGAAATTAAAGCGAAAGCACTGCTCTTGCATGAAAAGAAGCGCAAAGCAATCAGAGTCAAGACGCCAGGCGAATGGGAAAGAGAGAGCAAATTGGCATTGGTGATGCAACATGCAGCAACCGGTACATTATCTGCCGCAGATGAGGCTCGTATCGTTCAGAAGATGAAGATAAAACCAGAGGATATAGCAGGATGGTTATATAGTCTAAAGCCTGAACATATATCACTTGAACACCTGGGGAAGGCTCGATATCACGACTTCCCAAATCTTCCCAACCTCCAGGTCCTAAAAGCGCAAGACAAGATCAAAGAACCTTTCTATGCACTGTTAATGATGTGGCTAAGCCTTCCAACACCAGGGGAAGTGGATGCGTGGATAATGCAGAAAGTGATGACTCCGGATAATTCGAAGGAAACATCCACTGCAGGAGAGGTGAGTTAATCATGGAGTCAAGTAAAGAGGTCTGGGATGAGTTCTTGAAGAGATACTATTGGGAGGAAATACTTGAGCTGGCAAATCAGTATCCTGACACTAAGAGCCTGTGGATTGAGTTTGGCAACCTTGAGAGGTTTGATATGGAGGTGGCACGGGAACTTCTGGAATTCCCTGATGGGGTAATAAACCATGCTACAGAGTCCTTAAGGGGACTTGACCTTCCCGCAGATGTGGAGATTGCAGAAGCTCATGTACGTATCGAACATCTGCCGGAATTAACACTGATCAGGGATATTCGCAGTACGAACATTAATAAACTGATCGCTGTGACAGGTTAAGTCAGAAAGGCGACCTAGGTCAGGCCAAAGGTTACTAATGCCGCATTCAGGTGTGCAAGATGCGGTGATATTACGTATCTGGGGCAAGAGGATCATGCTTTTGTTGAACCGTTTGAATGCGGTAATGATGCATGTGGCAGGAAGGGGCCATTTAAGCTGGTACCAGGGGAGTCGGACTTTATAGACTTCCAGAAGATACGGATTCAGGATTCACCGGATGAGGTTCGTCCGGGAGAACAGCCACAAACACTCGATGCTTCTGCAGTAGAGGACCTCACGGGACAGGTCTCTCCAGGGGATCGCGTGGTCATTGTGGGTATCCTGCGTTCATATCAAAGGGTAACACAGCAGGGAAAGAGCACAGCCTTCGACTTGATATTAGAAACAGTGTCGGTTGAGATCGAGGAAAAGGGCTTTGAAGAGATCGAGGTAACAAAAGAAGATGAGCAATTAATAAAGGAACTTAGCACACACCCGGGCATATATACGAAGCTAATGGGGTCAGTCGCCCCCACGATATACGGTTATGATGAGGTCAAGGAAGCGATGGCGTTGCAGTTGTTCGGGGGATTACCAATAGATACTCCGGATGGCTTGAGGATCCGCGGAGACATTCATGTATTATTGGTAGGCGACCCGGGTGTGGCAAAGTCACAGTGCCTGCGTTATTCAAGGAGACTATCGCCGCGCGGTGTGTTTACAAGCGGCAAAGGTTCATCTGCAGCCGGACTGACCGCAACTGCTGTAAAGGATAATGAGTTCGGAGGGGGCAGGTGGACACTTGAAGCAGGAGCACTCGTGCTTGCGGATATGGGACTTGCCTGTGTGGACGAACTGGATAAGATGGAGGTAGAGGACAGGAGTGCAATGCACGAGGCTCTGGAGCAGCAGACGGTCACGATAAACAAGGCTGGAATAAACACTACCCTGAAAGCGAGATGTTCTGTGCTGGGCGCGGCGAATCCAAAGTACGGCAGGTTTGATAAGTTTGAGCCTATCGGGAAGCAGATAAACTTGCCCCCGACATTATTGTCGAGGTTTGATCTGATATTCATCATCCGGGATGAGCCAAATACAGCCCAGGACACAGCGGTATCCGCCCATATATTTAATGCACATATTGCAGGAGAGCTGGCACTCAGGCGGAAGAATGTGAGAAATTCGGGTATAACCGAGGAACAGGTTACAGAAGCAATGAGTATTATCAAGCCCGTATTCGATGTCGAGTTCATGAGAAAGTACATAGCATATGCGAGAAGGACTTCGTATCCACTCATTCAGCCGGATGCCAGGAAGATGCTTAATGACTTTTACCTGAGTCTCAGAAAACTTGGTGAAGATCCCGACACCCCGCTTCCTGTAACCGCACGTCAACTTGAGGCTCTGATTCGCTGTGCAGAGGCAAGCGCCAGAACGAGATTGAGCAGCGAAGCAACTATAGAGGACGCGAAGCGAGTGATCAGGATAGTTACGGTGAGTCTCAACCAGGTAATCAGGGATCCGCAAACAGGGAATCTGGACTCAGACCTCATTAATACCGGGATGGGCAAGAGCCAGCGCGACCGCATAAGAGTGATCCTGGAAGCAGTGAGATCACTACAGGGGGGAAATGGGAATAGTGTTCCAGAAGATCTGCTCACACAAACCTTAGAAAAGGAAGGATTCAAGAAGGAATATATATTGGATGCAATAGCGAAACTCAAAACCGCTGGCGACCTGATTGAAGTAAGCAATAATCGTTTCCGGGTGGTGTAGCGATGATAGTGAACATTTTAAGATGCGATTTTATTCACCGATGAGGACATAATGAAAACTGATGAAGGAACAGAAAATGAGGAAACAACCGAACGCCCAGGCGAGAATGAAGACACATCACAGTATATGAAAGAAATGCAGGATTTCAATGAGGAACAACAGGTTCCGGAGAAAAAACCATGGGAACATTCGGATGGCATGCAAACCCACCCCCGGTTATGGTTTATCTGGAATGAGGTGCCAGGAAATAATGATGCCCCGTTTTTAGGACGTCTCGCTGATATTCTTGGGGCGACCTGGATAATGGAAGCGGATATTGAGAAATCGTCGGATATGTTGTTAATGATCGTGACAAAGGATGATAAAATGATTCAGCTCGAACTTCGCCCCGAACTGAGCGGTGTGATCATCACAGATAAGGAGGGAGAGGTCTTACGCGAAGTGACCGCAAGAGAGTGGAAAGGGAAGACATACTGTTTCTCAACATTGATCTGCAACAGGAAGTATCCGGATGGACACCTTTGCGTCGAAGCTGCACTGCCGGATAAGACGAAGTGTATCAAACATTACTCACTCAATACAGGCAGGAAGCCAGGACTCACCACATTGGCCGTGACAAGTGTCACTACAGGCGCGGGTTGTCTTCCTTCGGATGCAATGTATTTCTGGAGCCAAAATAAACCGGAGATCGCGCTTTCACTGACGGCTTCAAAGCCGCAGCAGAAGCGCCGCTTTGCGCCGCTGGTGCCGGGCGTGACGCACGTGCGC
>JAGFND010000145.1 GCA_021409285.1 Candidatus Methanoperedens sp.
AAGTGCTTTTTTGACAGTAACTCTCTCTGGAACTGAGATAATTACTCCATCCACTGTGATAGATATGCTCTTTCCATTCTGAATTTCAATCATCTGAATGGCTTCATAAGGACAGGCAAGAATGCATGCCCCACATCCAGTGCATTCTTCAGCATATACAACATACTTGCTTGAGCATGCTATCTCATCGCAAAATCCGCATTGTCTGCATTTTTCCAGATTTTTTTTAGCAACCTCAGAATTTCCAGGCAAGAGTTACACCATCACGAATCGGGAGCATTACTACTTCCACACGTTTATCATTACATACATGTTTGTTAAATTCATCAATTGCTCTTTCCGTTTCATCTTCCGGCTTAAGAACTGATCCACTCCAGAGCACATTATCAATCACCAATAAACCACCAGGTCGGATTTTAGGTAAGCACAATTCCCAATAATTAATATAATTCACTTTGTCAGCGTCGATAAAAACTAAGTCGAAGAGCCCTTCAATCGTCTTGAGTGTTTCAAGTGCCGGACCCAGCTTGAGTTCAATCTTCTTCCCGTGTGGACTCCAGCTCCAGTATTTTTTTGCGATTTGTGTAGTCTCCGGGTCAATATCGCATGTAATCAGCTTCCCATCATCGGGTAATCCTTCTGCCATTAAAAGCGAACTGTATCCCGTGAATGTTCCTAATTCAAGGATTCGTTTTGCTCGAAGTAACCTCACCAGAATCCGCAGAAATGCCCCCTCAAGATGTCCTACTTCCATTTCTGGAAAAGCTGTATGTGCAAAAGTCTCCGCGACAAGTTCATGAAGAAGCTGTGACTCCGGTTTTGTGTGTTCCTGGCAATATTGCTCGATTTTCTTTGACACAATTCTCTTCATATTTAATAATATAATCAAAGGTAACTAAATATTAGCTCCCGAAAATTGATTAAATATACGTTTCTGATTTTTGTTTATCTTATTGATGCCATAATTTTATTTTCGAACTAGAAGAAGGATATATTCCTCATATCCTTGAAGAATTCACGAAAATTCTTCTCAACTTCCTGGATTTGCAGGGGATATTGTTCCCGGAGTTTTTCGAGTATCTCACCTCTGCTGGAAGATAACGATATTGACCTCAGGATATGAAGGGCAATCTTTAGCGCCTTTTCAGAATGGGGATCAGGCATTTCAAGGGTAAAGCAAAAATCTTCTCTCCTGAATTTTGAAGTTCGTATTAAAGGTGAAACAGAGCCAATGAGAACTTTTTCTTCAAGCTCGGTAAAAGGCGGGACACCTATCTTTTTTCTCCTGTCGGGGTCGATTAAATTCGAATGATTATCAATTTTATAGGTATGCAGCTCAACATAGATTCCTGGTCTATATTCCTGAATGAGTTCCAGGAGTTTCTTGCCATTTGTGGAATCATAATAGGCTTCATTGAGAGTGCTAATATAGGGACAATCTCTGGAAAGACTTACCACGACAAGCCTGCCACTTATGATCTTGATATCTTTGATCATCATTTCAAAAATAGGTCTGGTTATCGCTTCTTCATCACCATGAATACCTGCCACGAAAAGTCTGGTGGGATTTGAGCTACCTAATACTTTGAAAAACATTTCATCTCTCACTTTAGTATCCACTTATCAAGACTTTAATTTATTCACGCTGCCACTCTTGAATTCCTTTTATGATAAGTACCGGTTCAATCTGAAAAGAAGGATATTCCTTCATTGACATGGGAACTGGGAGCTGACGAGCGCGCCCTGTATATCGTACTTGAGGCGCTGTGTGCAATGGGATATGTGGAAAAGGAAAATGACAGTTATATCATAGCTGACCGAGCGCGTCCCCTCTTCATAGATGGAGGCAAGGATTATGTAGGCGGCTACCTTCCACATACCTTGAATAAATTGAATGCCTGGCTTAAGCTTCCTAAAATAATTAAAGGAGAAAAAACCGGAAGAAGGAAGCCCGATAATATATCTACATTTATGAATGCAATGGCTTCCACACAAAGACAGTACTCGACCTGGTGGAGGACCTGGCAAATACTCAAAGGTCTTTGTGAACAGGGGATTAAAAGCAGTCCTTTTAGACACACCTGAAACCATAGACTATGTCAGCAGTGAATTCGGGCTTGCTGATATCAGGAACCTAACGCTTAAGAAAGCCGATTTTACGGAAGATGAGTTCGTGAATGAGTTCGAAGAAATGTTTGATATCGTGTTCATGGGGAATATAACCCACATATATTCTGAGGATGTGAACAGGAATCTCTTGATGTGGGTTGGCAGACTGCTGAATAAAGGGGGAATGGTAGCCATCGAAGATTTCGTTCGCGCAAGAAGCCCATATGCAGATATGTTCGCTGTGAACATGCTCGCAAATACACAGAGCGGTGGCACCTGGACAGAGGAACAATACGGAAAGTGGTTAATAGATGCAGGTTTTAGCAATATTGAAGTTATTGACCTCGCTGACAAAGAGAAACAGCTTATCACGGCTTTCCTGGAGAAATAAAGAATATTTTATTTTATAAAGGTTCAAAATATAAAGGAGTTATTCCTTCTTTAGCTTCGTAAAATATCGTTTTCGAAACTTTGCTAACTTTGGAGATATCACTACGCTGCAATACATCTGGTCAGGATTCCGTTTGAAGTATTCCTGGTCATATTCCTCAGCTGGGTAGAACACTTTGAATGGTGTGAGCTCGGTTACGATCGGAGCACTCCAGATTTTTGACCCTTCGAACTCCTTTATCGCATCTCTGGCAACCTTTTCTTGTTCTTTTGTGCGATAAAAGATCACTGAACGATATTGAGTACCCACATCTGCTCCCTGTCGATTGAGTGTCGTTGGATCATGAATGGTTAAGAATATCTCAAAAAGTTCTTTGAAAGAGATTATATCGGGATTAAATGTGATCTGAACCACTTCAGCATGGCCAGTTGCACCAGTACAGATTTGTTGATAAGATGGATTGGGCACACTTCCGCCTGAATAGCCAGAAACCACATTCTCCACGCCGCGCAATTCACTAAAAACAGCCTCCAGACACCAGAAGCATCCTCCACCCAGGGTGGTGGTTTCCTGGCTCTTATTCATAGACAGACGTCCTGGAAGTATTTCTAAACCCACTGCTTCTTTTTTTCAGCTTTTCTTTTGCTTCTACAATCCTTGCATCGTATAGGAACACTGTATTGCTCTTTGAATTTGAATATCTAAATCGGCTGCCACTGCCATGCCTTTCCCTTTTCAATTACATAGCCAAGACATGGAAAGGGAAAATGAAAAGCAAAAACCATGACCTTCTCAGCAGCAGCCCTGTTGAGAAGTTTATGCTTTGTAACACTGGCTTGTTCAGGCGCAAAGTCGAAGGCTGGATACCAATCAGGCTGCTCCATATGGATAGGATAGAGAACTGTGTCTGAGATATGTAACAATTGTTCGCCGCCAGAAGAAATAGCCAGTGCCATATGACCCGGGGTGTGTCCCGGTGCCGCAATGGCAACAATTCCGGGAAGAATTTCGGTTTCATGATCAATAAGAACGAGCTGTTCCTGAATAGGCGGAAGATTCTTTCGCGCAGACATGAGAATGAACTGTTTGAGTTCATCCCCTAATTTAAGATGCATAAAATTGGGTTCTGACATCCAGAAGTCCCATTCGTCCTTCAACATAACATAGCGCGCGTTGGGAAAAGCTGGCTTACCTCTGGTATCGAGGGTTCCGCCTATATGGTCTGGATGCCCATGCGTAAGAATGACAGTGTCAATATCTTTGACCTCGATCCCCTCATTTTTAAGTTTTTCAAGTAGTTTTCCTGCACTTGGAACCGTACCAGCTCCTGCTCCTGTATCCACGAGGACTTTGTGTTTCCCGGTATTTATGAATAGACTGGGCCACGGGGTTGTTATTTCTCCCGATTGGATATTGTGTTCTCGAAGTACCTGATCCATGCGTTTTTTTGGTGCATTGATGAAAAAGCTTTCACCCGTATAGACAAAAGTACCATCGTTTATCGCTATGCATTCAAAATTCCCTATTTGAAACGGAAAAACTCCATCACTCATTTTTGACATTCACAATACACCTCTTAATTGTATTGGATTAATAGCTTATGCTGTATATATTCTTTGACTTCATAACCCATTTTCATTTGAAAACAGTCGTTTTATCATGGTAACTACCATTATGATATTGAAGTATTCTGTTTTCACCCTTACTGCATTTAGAAAAACCAAGAATTGAAATTCCAGAGAAAAAAGGAATTGTTGGACGAAATCCCAAACGACAAAAAATAATTTCCGGAGAACCACAACCGATTAAGGTGCAGGATTTAGCTAAACAATTGGATCCTTCTCGATATGCAAGGGTTTTTCTCCGAGAAACAGAGCGTAAAGAGCTGTGGAGTATGTTGGCATGTCTGCGAGTTTTTCCAGTACGGGATCAATTGCCTGGAATTGAAACTTGGCTCATTATCCGAAAGGATGAAGGCACCGTAGAAATGGATTTAGGATATAAATCCTGAATAGCTGATGTCGATAGTAATGCTGAGGGTAGACTATCCCTGAGAGTCATGGTTTGTGGTGTTTTTCTGATAAAATTTCATTATGAGACAAACTTTTATCTTTTGGCATTGATTTTTTTTGTGTTTATATGGATCCAAGATGGTTTTGAGAATGACTTAAGTATTAATGTAACAAAGTCAAGGTAATTTCTCTATGGAAAAACAAAAAAATCTAACTGATGCTGAAAAATATGATGGATATCAGGTATTCGTGACAACTGAGCTTGATCTGAGTGAAATAGAAATCATTGAATCTTACAGAGTAAGAGACCAAATAGAAAAAGCTATTCGAACACTGAAAAGCATGCTTGGTTTACATCCACAGAATGTTCGGACTAAAGAACATATCCTCGGTAACATTTTCATTTGTGCCACTGCATTCCAATTACGGTCTATTTTAAGAATGAAACTCAAAGACAAAGGGATCGATACGAGCATTGAAGATACTATGAGAATGCTTGAAAGATTAAAAGCCGCACATATCGCTGTGGGAACGGATGGTGAAGTTAGTGGCGGCTCTGAAAAAGGCAGGATTTGTTGAAGTTCGGCAAAAAGGCAGCCACATTTCTCTTCAAAAGATCACTTATGAAATTGCTTATAAAAAATATAAGACAAAACATTAATATTTATGATGAAAAAGAAAGATTCACTATGATGATCCCAAAAAAATTATTTTTCACAAAAGGAGTAGGAGTACACAAAGACAGGCTTACTTCATTTGAGCTTGCATTGAGAGAAGCAGGTGTTGAGAAATGTAACCTTGTTTCAGTATCAAGCATCCTGCCGCCAAATTGCAGGATAATTCCAAAAGAGGAGGGATTAAAGCATTTAAACCCGGGCCAGATAACATTCTGCGTAATTGCAAGGAATGAAACCAATGAGCCTAATAGATTAATGGCTGCAGCGATTGGGGTTGCTATTCCGAAAGACACCAGTGTTTATGGATATCTATCCGAGCATCATTCGTTCGGAGAAATTGCAAAAAAGGCAGGGGAATATGCGGAAGACCTTGCAGCCACGATGCTTGCAACAACCCTGGGTATTGAATTCGATATAAACAGGGCTTGGGATGAGAGAAAACATATATACAAGGCAAGCGGCCATATATTCAAGACCTCTAATATCTGCCAGTCAGCCGAGGGGAATAAAGATGGATTATGGACTACCGTATTTGCTGCTGCAGTATTGATTGAATAAGAAATAGT
>JAGFND010000146.1 GCA_021409285.1 Candidatus Methanoperedens sp.
CCCCTGAAGCTAACGCCTTTGACCGGACTGGGCGACCCCCGCATTGAGGTTACGACAATAATTTCAGCAGCAGCGCCTTCTGGGCATGCAGCCTGTTCTCGGCCTGGTCAAAAACTGCTGAGTTTGGCCCGTCAACTACTTCTGCTGTGATCTCCTCGCCCCTGTGGGCTGGAAGACAGTGGAGTACCATCACATCATGCTTGGCCTGTTCTAATAGCTTACTGTTTATCTGGTAAGCCTTGAAATCATTAAGTCTCTGTTCATGTTCTTCTTCGTCGCCCATTGAGACCCAGACATCGGTGGAAAGGATATCAGCCTTTATTGCAGCTTTCAAAGGATCGCTGATGATACTGATCCTCCCTCCCATCTCCTTTGCTCTTTCCACAAACTCATTTCCTGGTTCGTATCCTTCAGGGCATGCCACAGTCATTTTCATACCGGTAAGGGCGCATGCAAGGATTGTTGAATTGCACACATTATTGCCATCCCCTATCCAGGAATAATTGAGATCCTTGAATTTTCCTTTATACTCCCGGATTGTCAACAGATCAGCAAGTATCTGGCAGGGATGTTCGATATCACAGAGACCATTGATGACCGGTACTGTTGAATTCCTGGATAATTCGATAAGCGTTTCATGTTTGTAGACGCGAGCCATTATTCCGTGAACATATCGCGACAGTACTTTTGCTGTATCGGCTACAGACTCACCGCGTCCAAGCTGGATATCCCTGTAATTCAGATATATCGAGTGGCCGCCAAGTTCAGTCATGGCGACCTCGAATGAAATACGTGTGCGAGTGGAGGATTTCTCAAATATCATTGCCAGCGTTTTGTCCCTTAAGATATCCTTCGTTTTTCCGCGTGCCCTTTTTTCCTTAAGATCAGAAGCTGAATCAAGGATATTAATAATATCATTAAATGATAGATCTGCAATAGATAATAGATGAGAGAGCAAAATCAGGATACTCCATTTTGGTTTAGTTCAGAATTGTAGATACTTATTTAAATTACTTTTGATAAAGGCATAGTAGAGTTTTGAGAAGCGGTTATGAAATTATATGAATATGCGGGAAAGGAGATTTTTTCAAGATATGGTATCTCTGTCCCAAAAGGAAGTACCGCTTCATCAATAGAAGAAGCCGGCAAAATTGCTGGAGCTATGGGTAAATCGGTAATAAAAGCCCAGGTGCTAGCAGGGGGACGAGGTAAAACCGGAGGTGTACTTTTTTCGAATAATGAAGAAGAGGCAAGACAAGCGGCGAGCAGGATACTTGGCCTGACGATCAAAGGCCTGTCCGTTAAAAAAGTCCTTATCGAAGAATTTAAGGAAACACATGCCCAAATATATCTTGGAATAACAATTGACAGACTGGTACGATGTCCTGTGATCATCGCCAGCATTGCAGGTGGCATTGACATCGAAGAGACAGCTGTGAACTCACCTGAAAAAATTATCAGGATAAACATAGATCCGCTCACAGGGCTTCATGATTATCAGGCAAGAAAGCTTGCGATATCACTTAAAATAAATGATACAAAGAAAATTATTGATGTCATAAAAAAACTTTATCGCATATTTGTGGATAATGATTGCATTTTAGCTGAGATCAATCCGCTTGCTCAGACCGATGACGGCATTTATGCGCTTGATGCAAAGATGGTAATTGATGATAACGCACTTTTCAGGCATAATTACAGAGATGAGGATCCAGATCCTCTTTCAGAGATGGCAAAGAAGAACGGGATGAGCTATGTAGGCCTTGATGGGGATATTGGATGCATTGTGAATGGGGCGGGTCTTGCGATGGCAACTCTTGATATGATAAAACAAAGAGGCGGCGAGTCTGCCAATTTTATGGATGTGAGGGCGGGAGCCAATGAAGAACAGATAAAAACTGCGCTCCGGATAGTATCCTCGAACAAGAAAGTAAAAGGGATCGTGGTCAACATTTTCGGGGGGCTTACGAAGTGTGATGATGTTGCGCGCGGGATAATTGATATTCTTCCTGATATGAAGGTGCCGCTTGTTGTCAGGTTTGCGGGCACAAATGAAGAACTGGGCCACAGCATGCTTGAAAAATATGGCGTAACACTTGCAGGATCAACAGAAGAAGCAGCAAAAGCGGTGATAAGACTTGTCAATCCTCATTAATGAAAATACAAGACTTCTGGTTCAGGGTATTACTGGCAATGAAGGTTCCCTGCAAACAAAAGAGATGCTGGATTTCGGGACAAATGTTGTGGGCGGGACTACTCCGGGGAAAGGAGGCAGCAGGATTTTCGGCGTGCCGGTTTTTGACTCGGTTGAAGAAGCTGTTGATAGCGTACATCCGAATGGTTCTGTGATATTTGTTCCACCCGGGCATGCAAGTGATGCTATTTTCGAGGCAATTGATGCGGGGATTCAACTTATTGTCTGTATAACGGAAGGAATCCCGGTACATGATATGATGAGAATATGTGCTTATATGAAATCAACATCATCAAGGCTTATCGGCCCGAATTGTCCGGGAATAACTTCACCCGGCAGATCCAAAGTTGGAATAATGCCCAATAATATTCATCTTCCTGGAAATATCGGAATTGTTTCAAGAAGCGGCACGCTTACCTATGAGATTATTGATCTTTTAACGAAGAACAGGATCGGACAATCTACATCAATAGGAATAGGAGGCGACCCTGTTATCGGGATGACTTTCCTTGATGCACTGGAATTGTTTGAAAAAGACAAAGATACTCAGGCTGTTGTACTGATCGGTGAGATCGGGGGAACTGCTGAAGAAGAAGCGATTGGTTTCATAAAACATATGAGTAAGCCTGTGATAGCTTATATTGTGGGAATTTCGGCGCCTCCTGATAGAACAATGGGGCATGCCGGAGCCATTGTGTCGATGGGAAGAGGCACGGCACGGTCAAAAATCCAGGCTTTTGGAGACGCAGGCATTCCTCTGGCAAGAAATCCGAATGAAATAATAATTCAGATCAATACTATTTTGAAAAAATAATATATTTTATAAAATATTCTATCAAAATCCTTATATATACCTATGCTACGTAGTATGTAATTGGAGACACATGATTATTATGATAGTTATTAATAATCATGAGGTTACTGGCGTCCGAGCCCGAACACCTCCTACGGGTTGCTCTTCTGTCGCTAATATGGGGTGAAAATCCCCACTCGGACAAACCTTCCTTTCTCTTTCATTTTTTTCAACATGCAGGATAAATAAATTCTGAAATTCTTGAGGGGGTGCGTCCTCGGAGACGTGAGGTTAATTTTTCCGCAAGGGAAAAAGTTACTATCAGAGAGGTGAATGATATCGATAACGGAATAATAAAGACGAAAAAATTACATATGAAGAGGTCTCAGAGCGAAATGCCCCTACTTGAGATAAAAGACATAACGTATCGAGTAAAAGAAAAGGAAATATTTTCCGGGCTTTCTCTTGAGATCGGATCGAAAGAAGTTCACGCAATTCTCGGAAAAAATGGAACGGGAAAAAGTACTCTTGCATATCTGGTTATGGGATGTGAGAGTTACATTCCAACGTCGGGAGTGATATTATTTGAAGGGAAGATAATTAATGATCTTAAAATCCACGAAAGGGCGCAACTCGGGATCACCCTGGCATGGCAGGAGCCGGTGAGGCTTGAAGGTATTTCTGTCAGGGATTATCTGACTCTGAAGAAAAAAGAAATAGATCCTTCCCTTTATCTTGAAATGGTAGGACTTTCTCCAGAACTCTATCTAACCAGGATGATGGATAAATCACTCAGCGGCGGTGAAAGAAAAAGGATCGAACTTGCATCCATTGTCGCACTGGAGCCGAAACTTGCTATCCTTGATGAACCGGACTCTGGCATAGATATGCTCTCGATACAGGATATTATTAATGTCATCAATGTATTAAAGAAAAATGGGGCCGCAGTGCTTTTGATTACTCACAGGGAGGAAATTGGGAAGATCGCGGACAGAGCATCCCAGATATGCGATGGTAAAATAATTTGCTCGGGGGATCCTGAGAAGGTCGCGCAATATTATAAATCAAGGAAATGCGAGGTATGTATTGATGGAGCATGTGTTTATGTCTGAACTCGATGAATTAATGAAGGTATTTGGAGAATCAGGAGGAGATAACAGTATTCTTGTAAGAGAAGATATTGCACACTTTTTTGCAAGCGGTAATAAGATATTGAGTACCAGGCCTACGCAAGGGCTAGAGATTAAGGCAGAAGAGACAGCTACAGGAATTGCTGCCAGAGTAAGGGTTCTCGAAGGGACAATCATAAGGAATCCGATACATCTTTGCTTTGGTATACTTCACAAAAAGGGAACACAGGAGATCAGGATGGATATAAAGTTTGAAACAGGCGCTTCTGCACATTTTATTGCACATTGTATATTCCCGAAGGCAAAGAAAGTGAGGCATATTATGGATGCGGTTGTTGATATAGGTGAAAATGCCCGGATGACTTATTCGGAGGTTCATTATCATGGGCCTTATGGGGGAATAGAAGTAATTCCAAAGGCAGTCGTAAAGGTTGGCAAAAATGGGAGGTACTTGGCAGATTTTTCATTGATTACAGGAATGGTTGGAAAACTTGGAATAGATTATACTATCGAGGTAGGAGAAAATGCTGTAGCTGAGTTGATAGCAAGGGTTTTCGGTCATGGCGATGATGAAATTAGTATAAAGGAGAGGGTCGTGCTCGAAGGTGAAAATTCAAAGGGTCTCATAAAAACAAGAGTAGCTCTTGAGGATAGAGCGGAAGCGGAGGTAACCGGTATCACTGAAGGAAATGCTGCGGGTGCAAGAGGTCATGTGGATTGTATGGAGATTGTAAAGGACAACGCTGTTGCCAAAGCCATTCCTATTGTGAATGTTACACATCCCCTTGCGAAAGTAACCCATGAAGCTGCTATCGGAAGCGTGGATAAAAGGCAGCTTGAGACGCTTATGGCACATGGGCTTACTCCAGAAGAGGCTGTGGATGTGATCATAAAAGGCATACTGAAATGAAATCAATGGATTTTCCCCAACATCCCCCATACCCTTTGTCACACTCCAAATTTGCAAATCTTGCCGCGATCATTCTGTTTCTGTAATCATCGCAACAATTATCGCCTCTTTCTGTGCATTCTTATATATTCCTGCTTATTTGCAGTTGCTTATTTGTTTTAAGCAGGTGAATCAAGAATGAATCTAAGAAGGAATCGTCTTTGCTGTTACTGATTACAGCAGTGTGATGAATAGAATTAGAGAACATAGTGAGGAATTTATACATATCCGGGATTTCCTTAAAAACCGGGAAAGTTTATTGAGAAATTCAAGGTGGAATTAATGAACAGAAAATCTATAGTTATTATTTTTATTACAGTTTTAACGGGTGCATTATTATCAGGTTGCGTAGATAAGGCTGAAAATATAGTCCAGTCTACACCTGCCGGTGCTATCACTTCAACACCAGTCGCCACGGCTGCACAGACAGCTGTAACATCACAGGAACTTGAAGGAACTATATCATTGTCAGGTGCTTTTGCTTTGTATCCCATGGCTGTGCGCTGGGGCGAGGAGTTCCAGAAGCTACACCCCAAAGTCAAAGTTGATATCTCAGCAGGCGGCGCAGGCAAGGGTATGACTGACACGCTTGGCGG
>JAGFND010000147.1 GCA_021409285.1 Candidatus Methanoperedens sp.
CCTGAGCATCCCAGATGAATTGAGCCCATAGCAATTAATTATATCCCTTCAGATTAATACTTATGTCTATGCTTCATATTGGCGCCGGAGGATGGGCATATTTCAAAGTGCCTGGATTGGATTCCCTCACTGCGTACTCAAAAGCATAAATATCTGCTCTCACCCAGAAAGGAAAGTTATGAAATACTCGTTCAGTCGCTACGCATTTGCAGCGAATTAAATGCTGGGATACTGCACATCCAGACACCCCCAACTTTTAATTCCGATGAAAATCTGAAAGGAATTCATGATCTGCTATCATCAGTTGATTTAGGCAATGTCAGACTGGCTTGGGAGATACGCGGGAAGGTATCTGATGGAACAATTGAACTCATGCGCGATATGGGAATGATCCACTGCACCGACATCTCAAGGGAAATGCCTGCTGTTGATTCCGACATAATGTACACCCGCTTATTCGGTCATGGAAAGCATAACCTGTACCAGTTCGATGATGCGGAATTATTGAATATAGAAAGGGGCGCAAGAGAAAGAGGGCAGGATAATGTTTATCTCACATTCCATGGGGCAAAGATGTATTCTGATGCAGCGCGGCTCAAAGTATATGAAAAAAACGTGACCTTCCCGAAGGTCACAAAAGCTGTCGGGCTGGCATCTTTGAGGCTCGTGCTTGAGGAAGATGCTGTGTTCCCTGCGACGAAGAGCGAACTGATAGAAAAGCAGGGCTGGAAGATGTTCGATCTGACCGAAAATGATCATGTTCATGCGGATATGCTGCTTGGAAAGCTGTCTGATAGGAAATATTCAAGTGTGGAAGAAGTTATAGGAGATTTACAATTGGAATTTTAGATTTAGAAGAGATACTTGCAAGCATGATCGATGATCCTGAAAATGTAACAGAGGAGCAAATAGAGAATTGAGTAAATGATTTTGATTCATGGGATGTCTGTGACCAGTGTTGCAGTAACCTTTTCGATAAAACCGAAGTTGCATACCAAAAAGCTGTTGAATGGAGTACAAGAGATGAGGAAATAAGCAAACTTTTCCAACTTTACTTTTCCATGCAGCACTTCTTGTATTTCTGACCGGAACCACATGGGCATGGAGCATTTCTTCCAACCTTTTTGGTTTTCCTTTGATCTTCAGGTTCGAGTTGTTCCATCTCTTTGTCATCTTCATTCTCCAATATATCAGGATTGAATGACCACTTTTCATCTTCATCAATTTCTTGATCTGTATAATACTCAGAATAAAGTTCCTCAATATTTTCCAATTCCTCACTCATTTTCATCATTCCATCATTTTCAAGTTTTCAAACAACACTTCTTGTATTTCTTCCCCGAACCGCATGGACATGGATCATTTCTCTGGTAGATTGAATAACCAATCCACAATATGTTCATTTATTACATCCGTATCAATTCTTTCGTCCTCAAATGCTCTCTGTACCTGAGACAGGAAGTTCGGATCCTTGAATGAAAGTAATTCATCTATCAGGAATGCTGCAAAAGTAGAGTCATTTGTATCCTCTAAAAGCTTTGAAAGAAAAGCCGTTATTTCCTCTTTTCTATCAGGATGCTGGTGGGCGATAACATTCAAAGCCGTTGCGATCGAGCCTCGAATATACAGGGCAAGTTCTTCATCGAGAACCCATTCCTTCAATCGTTCTATTGCGCCATCACCAAATGCGCCAAGCAGGGTCGGGGTGCTTTCAGTGATCCAGCCATCACCCGGACCGCCATGATCCCAGTATTCATCACCCTGAAGGATGTCCCTTAGAAAGGAAATGGCATTATCTCTTGAACCAATTTCCTGGGCGAGTTAAGGTGGAACATCCAGACAAAGAGAGACCATCTCATTTATCAGAGGTTCTGTTTTCATTTCTGTATATTCAGATATGGTCATTAGATTCGTAATGCATTAGAAATAAGTTGTGATTTCCGCTTCTCTGCATAGCAGGATTTAATATTCGGCTCATTTGGAGAGACTCAAGCTCCTTCCTCAGATCAGCTATAATTGTGTCAAACACAGGAACTTCTTTCATTAGTCTTGCCAATCCTTTTTCCCAGAAATCTCTCGCTTCATTCAGCTTTGTATCCTTGAAAAACAATTCATAGTCTGGCTTGATATTCTTGAATTTGCATTTTTCTATGAAGAGCTCTTTGATCTTGTCTTTATCAAACTTGTTTTTATTCAGGAGCATCCAGACATCAAAGTAATCCCTGCTCTTACCCCGTTGTATTATTGAGCGAAGGGCTCCAAGGACGACAATGATTGCCGCCACGATCAATATTGTTTTATTGTTCATGTCTGAACATAATCAAAAACAGGGACCTTCTGAAGCTCGCTCATGATCTCCTCACCCTGACCCAGAAAGCACAACCTGCTTTTCTATCCAGAGACTTAGCCAGCAGAGTAACATCCCGGAAGCTGGACGGCATTGATACCAGTATTAAGACGAACCCTGTGAATATCTTTATACATAAGAGACTCCGGTTCAATGTGTATTGAGGCATAATCCGGATGTGGGAGTAACTGACTCAGCAGAGAAAACCTGTTTCCCGTACTTACCTTGCCTGCGCTATCTGTGTATGCATTCTTCTTGTTGTTCATAGATTTCTCCTGAACTGCCGCTGCTGTGACAATTCAAAAAAACCAAACTTATTTAAACTGCTATCTTATCGAAAAAAGATGACTGAGTGACCGTTTATCATGGAAAATCTGTGATTTTAGTAGAGGCCATTCAATCAAAGAGATATCATCTGGATATTATATCGGTTAGTCAATAGGGCGCCAGGCTACTGGTCTTTGGCAGAATCGTGACGATTCCAGTGTTTATATTGACATAGAACTGAGTCCCTCTGTCTTCGAACATTCCAGACCCTTCAACCGGGTCGAATTCTTGCATGTGTATTGTTCTTACCATTTGAGTCACCGCCACTGTTGCTTCTGGAAAAGAGAAGGCGGTTAAGCTACCGCCTTAAGTCTGCCCATCTTAGGCTCATATGCCAATCCCTGGTCCATGACGCTCTTTATCAGTGTCAGGGCTGTGTCTGCTGATGCTAATTTCCGCTGGACGATCCGGTCAACGAATACAGAACCTCCTACCGTTCCATCCTCAGACAGGGCGCACATATCCTTTAACAGTGTATGCGCAGAAATGACATTTTGGTCTTTGGGTGGCTCAGCTTTCGCTGCCTCCTTGCTTACGCCCTTGTCTGGCGCAGGCGGTTGTGTTTTCACGCCTCCGCCATCGCCGTTTGTCGTGGTTTGGCTATTCGTATTCGGGGATATCTTTCCAATGGCGACCCTGACCACATTCTTCAGGTCTTCAATGTTGGGATTATAAGCAGCGATGACCAATTTCAAATCCTCAGAACAATTACTATCCGAGATCGCCTTCTTGAGAAGACTTATTCTTTCCACGGTTCGTTTCGCAGTCTCTGCGGTGAACATCTCAACAGCCTTCAGGTCAACTATCTGGACACTTTCAGGCCTGATGCTGGTATACGAGCCTCCATCCTTCGGTTTATATATGTTCGGCTTCCCAACTATTGCTACGAATGCTGGTAAAGCTTGTCTGATAGTCTTCGCAAGACGCCCTTTGATAAAGTTGGAGTCGCCTCCTATCTCGTCTATCTCCGTCAACGTGCCCACCATGAACACTCTATTTATCCTGGCACCTGTTGGTGAGTAAGAATAAGATGGCGCAAACCGATCAGCCTTATCTCCCTGCTCCTTGCTTACAGCTACTGTTGTCTGTGACAATTCCTGGGCAAAGAGCCTTACTGCGGGTTCTCTCTTATACTGAGTCTGTGACTTGCTATCTTCTGACATTTATACCGCCTCCACTGCAGCTTCGATCTGGGCAACATTTAGCTCAATCGTTACCAGAGTGATCTTTTTGACGATGAGATATCTGCCGGTATTGTTTCCTGAGACTTCGTAGTACTTGCCTGTGATCATTCCCTCGAACTCAGTGAATACGACAGTCTGATCCAGTGCCTCATGAGCCATATCCTTCGCCTTTTCGAGGTTGATGCCAGTTAATTGATGGGTCATTTCTGCATCTAATAGCAGCTCTCTTATCTCGACCCCATTATCCAGGACGGCTTTTATCCTCAGGTCGTAAATCCCCTCCACCTGACCGTGCTCACCGCACGCGCCTTTCTTGACCTGGCGGTTACACTCAGGGCATCTCTTTATTAATCCAGAGCCGGTCTGGACATCTACGATCACTCCTGTGAAGGTCTCGGTCTGCTGGGCTACTGCTATTTCGTCAGTAATTTCAGCGACTGTAGAGTTCTTGTTCAGGTTGACCTGGTACCTTTCATTGAAGAAGTTAGTCACAGCACTCTTGATCTCATAGGATTTCCCTTCTTCCAGAGGTAGCGCGCCTGAAGTCCGCCAGATAGTGAATTTTATCACGCCGGTCTCATCGCCGATAAGACCTGTTTGGGTGATCTTATCAGAAGTAGAATCCCATAGTTGGATCACTTTAACTCTTAGCGAAACCCACTTCCCGTCTTCCTTTATCTCGCTTATATGCACTGGAGTAGATCCTGCTTTAAAGGCGGCCACCGGGTCAACGCCCGCGCCTTTCGCAAGGCTTCTCACCACATTACGTTTTGCCTCATTGCCTGTGACATTAAACTTGACAAGGGCATTGAGTTTGTTCTGAATCTGTTCCGGTGTTGCAGTAACACCAATATTCTTTAAAGTGGCTTGAATATCGGCCACATCGTTGCTCATATATGTTTTCTCCTGTCAATACAACTACACTTGACACAGACCAAAATTGGGGCAAAGGGCAGGAGTAAATATATCGCAACCCTGCCTGTCGGGTAATCATTTTTATCGGGATTGCGATACATCTCTGAGCAGCGCTCACTGCTCAGAGTATCGCTTATATATACCCTGCCCTGTACTCACCTTTCTGGCAGATATGGCACAATAGACCTGCTTGCCGGTGCCACATAGGCGGAAAAGAGGTCTACTTGAAAAAGGTTTGTGGTGCGGATGAGTTTCTTACAGAGCTTTTCAAAAAAGAGAATGGCGCAGTATATCAGAGCAAAAAAAAATCAAATAATTCGTATTAGTCCGATTCCGGAAGCAGCTTCCCAAAATCCATAACCAGTTAAAAGCTGGCAAGGATGGCAGGAATAATTTTGAAGTAATGACCCATGTGGACACAGAATTGTTCGCTGCATTGCTCTCCCACCCACTCAGGAGATTGTGCGGGGCTCAAGGATCATAGATACAAAGTAAACCGTTGATGGCACCTGTCGGGGAACAGCTTCTTGGAAGGATTTTCAATGTATTCGGTAATCCCATCGAACATAGGGGATCGTAAAGGCAGTAGAATGGCGCCCTTCGGCGCATGGGAAACACGCAGTTCTTTTAAGAGAACGGGTCAGGGCTCTGGGTACACTGACTACCTCTATTCTGCCCTTCGGGTATTGGATAAAGCCACGAAAAGAAAATGACGACATTTGACGTCCCACTTTTTACACAATTCCATTAGCATTAACTTTTTCCTCCTTTTTATTATGTTCCTCAATTATTACGATATATTCCTTTACCAGAAATTCACTCATCTCAAGAGTATTGCAAATTTC
>JAGFND010000148.1 GCA_021409285.1 Candidatus Methanoperedens sp.
TTTATTTTGTGCTGTTGCAGGGTCATCCTTTACATAGGCAATTTGAGTTTTTACTGTACTGGCTGGACTGTTACGAATTGCTGCTATATAACTCCAATTGGCAGAATTGATTCTCGCTGCTACCCCGGCTCTTGGATAATCTGTCGAACTCCCTGACTGCTGTACATCAGCAAGAATTACTACATCTTTTAAGTTCAGATCTGATTTATATAATTTCGTTTCGGCAAGGTTTACACGGTTTGTCTGCTGAATATAATCTGAGGTCTGCGTCCACATCGGAGTATATCCAGAGGTAGCGTAAACTGTAAGTCTTTGAGGCATTGCGCTACCTTTTATATATAAATCGCCGATAACAACATTCCCGGATGGGTTGTTCTCAGTCACATTGTCCATCATTGAATTGCCAGCCCACGCATTCCCGCTGCTTCCAATAGTATATGTTGGACTTGAAGATATGGGTGGTAGTATCGGACCAATTTTTGATCTGATACTTTCTATTATCGGCGTCTGGGAAATGTTAGTAGTACTTAGTGAACATCTTGAATAAATGTATTTTTTTCCTGGATTAACACTATATAAAATATTTTTATCTGCATTTAATTGTATTGTATCCCATGTTATGTTATTCGTACTTGCCGTAATATCCACTTTCGTTATTGATTTATCCCAGGTTCCATTGCATCCTAACTCTTTTAATTCCTCTCCTGTGCTGATAACAGAAGTAAGGTTACGAGTGACCGTTCCTGTTGAAAAATGTGTGTTATTCCTGATGGATGCCAGTTCCAGAGATGATAATTTACGATTGTACATTCTTACCTCATCTATGGTTCCATTTGTGTAATCGGTACCCGTATCTGAAATAATGGTATCCTTCGCCCCTATGCTCAATAAAGCAAAGTTTGGGGCATTTTGCGGGCATGTGGTTGAATTAACAATAGAACCGTCTACTATCAAACTGCATGTGGTTGATTGTCTGGTATATGTATAAAAATGCCAGATTCCATCCCTGCGATCAGTTGAATCGTACGACTCGTAGACAACATTTCCATTTTTTGTTATAGAGCCATGCGTTATATTATTTGTAAACTCAATTTTATACCATTCCATCGGATCAGCAGTAGCAGTGCTACCCTTTCTTAATATATCTGTGTCACTATTGTTCACTTTAGGCTTTAATTTAATATAATATGAAATTGTAAAATCACCCGGTAGTTCGAAGGATGAGTTACTACTGAATAAAACTTTATTGTCGATCCCGTTAAAAAAAATAGCTTTTCCATATATACCAGGTATATATGTATTAGTATTTACCGTACCTTTAAGGTCACCTAATAAGGGAATTGCGGAATTTTCATTGTGTATTATCATTCCATTTCCTTCATCGAACCTGGTGTATAACGAATAATCATCGACTTTCTGTCTGAGTTCCACATTACCAGTAGCTCTAACCCCTGTAGTTGTATTAAACGTTACATTTCCACCCCACATTGAATTATTGCCATCAACTATATCCCATGTTCTGGTCTCAATAACGACATTTCCCTGCAATTTATTGATTGCGCCTTTCTTAAAGACTAATCGAATTGCGCCATTTATTATTCTGAAATCATAATCAGATTTATTAAGATATGTTACGTCCTGGAATACTTTTCCATCCTCTATATAATCTCTGGGTGTGTCGTCGTGTATGACTATATGTTCCATCCCTGCTTTGAAATGAAATCTGCCATATATAATATTAGAAGAATCATTATATTTAGATCTAGATTTCTTAGATTTCAAATTATACGGAAAATCCAAAAACGCGCTAGTTAAATCAATAGATGTTTCTTTCCTCTGCAAGTCTGATTTTGAATATATTAGATTATAACTGATCGAATTTAATTTCGTTATAAATGTTGTATTTGCTTTTGGAATACTTAGATTAGTATCATCTACCTTGAAATCAGCATTCGAAGCGTTTTCAGTATATAAATAAGGCCAATTCCCATTGGAAATATTTAATTCACTGTTTGGTCTCCAGACCCCATCCCATCGAAAATAATTCATTGCTCCATCTATTATTTCCCTTGTGCCATCGTCGTGATAGATTATATTATACCCCTCGTAATATTCCACTCTTTCAGCACGAGCAGGGATGAAAAGAAATTGGATAAATATAAAACTTAAAGATAGTATTAGCAGTAGTCTTGAAAGACCCGGCAACGATAATATATTGGGATTAATTGATAGTTCACGTTTTTCTTGCATATCGATCACTTGAATTAACATCAGGCATATGTGTCGTTATTATATATGCGTTTCTATTGATCCATCTATATAATTATTATCATCATCTGCATGTATGAATTATGTGTTATGTAGAAAGGATGTCAAATTCAATTTAGATTATTAAAACATCGAACCTTTTCAATCCTTTGAACTTCGACTCCAGCTTCTTGTTTTCTCGATAATGATGCAAATGTATAAATAATCTGCTATTTATCTTAGGGATACTAATATGGAGAAACTATCTATCGACGATCCATCCATTTCAGTAGTTATACCTCTTCTGAACGAGGCTGAAAATATAAAAGAACTTTATATAAATTTAAATAATGTTATTTCATCTTACAAAAACAGGGAGATCATCTTCATTGACGACGGTTCCACTGACAATACCTTTGAAATCCTGAAGCATCTCCATGAAAAAGATCCTTCGGTAAAAATAATACGCTTCCGCCGCAACTTTGGCCAGACTGCTGCCCTCTCGGCAGGATTTGAACATGCAAGCGGTGATATAATAATAACCATGGACGGCGATCTGCAGAACGATCCTGAGGATATCCCTAAGTTCCTTGAAAAAATTAACGAGGGTTATGACATGGTATGCGGATGGCGTGCCGGCAGGAACGATCCACTTATTACAAAAAAAATACCATCAAGGCTATCCAACTGGTTAGCATGCCGGCTAACAGGGGTAAAACTTCACGATAGCGGCTGCACATTAAAGGCCTTCAGAAGTGATATCATCAAAAGTATCCGATTATATGGTGAGATGCACCGCTATATCCCCGCGGTTGCAAGCTGGATGGGGGTCTCGATCGCAGAGTTACCTGTAAAGCATAATCCCCGGATCCATGGAATATCTAAATATTCTGCATCAAGGTTATTCAGAGGTTTCCTTGATCTTATTACTGTTAAATTCCTGCTCAGCTACTCAACGAGGCCAATGCAGCTTTTCGGGATCCCGGGGTTCATATCAGGGTTTCTGGGCGTTTTTATTGGAGGGTATTTAGCATTTATCAGGCTTTTTCAGGGAGTAGGGATAGGAGATAGACCATTGCTTATGCTGGCAGTTCTTCTTACTATCCTTGGGATACAATTTGTCAGTATGGGCTTATTAGGTGAGATCATAATCAGGACGTATTATGAGGTTCTGAATAAACCGATTTACTCTATAAAAGAAATAATTGAATGAAAACCTATATATTTATGCCACCAAAAGAAATACTTATGATCGCACCCCACCCTTTTTTGTCCAATAGAGGATCACCTCTGAACACATTTAATAAAATGAAAACTCTATCAATGCTTGGTCATAATGTCACCCTGCTGACATATCCAGAGGGAACCGATATCCAGGGTTTCAGAATCATCAGAGTTCCTTTGATCCCTTTTTTCAAGAATATACCAATTGGCCCATCTATCCATAAAATCTTATATGATTTCCTCCTCTTAATAGAAGGCTTATCAATTATAAGGAAAAAAAGATTTGATGTGATCCATTCCCATGAAATTGACGGCGCTATAGTAGGTGCGATTCTTAAAAAAGTATGTAATAGGGCTATTGGGTACAAGCCTATGCTCTATTACGATATGCATTCGTTACTTTCAGAGCAGATGCGGAATAAAAATTATAAGATCAATTTTTTATTAGATAATATTTTGAATTATATTGAATTCTTTGCATACAGGAATTCCGATCGGTTACTGATGATCTCTCCATCTTTTGTTAACAGGCTTATGGAATTCAATCAGAATGAAAAAGCGCTTTTTTTGCCTGACATTCCTGCATTGAAAGAAGAATTAGTCGATCCTGAGACCTATGAATATCTCAAAAATAAGATAAAACACAAAATAGTTTTCTTATATATGGGAAATATTGAAAACTATCAGGGAGTATATTTGTTGTTGGAGGCTTTCAAGATTGTTGAGAGATCAGGCTACGATACAGGATTGGTAATAGTTGGGGGGACGAAAGAAGAGATAAAGAATCTTGAGAAAGCAGTCAATAAATATGGATTGGCAAGAGTTTACCTTTTCAGTCAGCAACCTTTAGAAAAAATGCCTGCTTTTTTGAAATTATCTGATATCGCAGTTTCACCAAGGCTCAGAGGAACGAATATACCCTATAAGATATATCCATATATGAGAATGGGTAAGCCTATTATAGCCACTGACATCCCTGCTCACAACCTGATATTGGAGAACAATAAAAATGCGCTTCTATGTGAATTAGACCCTGTAAATATGGGGAATAAAATGCTTTTGCTGCTTCAGGACGACTCTATAAGAAAGAGTATAGGCAATGGTGCAAGAGACCTTTTTGAAAAAAATTTTTCTTCTGAAATATATAGAGATAAATTAGAGAATCTATACAGGTAAATTTATGAAAGTACTACTTATAAATCCGCCAAGTTCATTTAATACAAAAGAATTAATGCCACCTTTAGGTTTGAGCTATATTGCTGCCGTATTGGAAAATAACAATATGGAAGTGGAAATAATAGATGCAGAGGTAGAAAAGTTATCCTGGAAAACTCTGGAAAGAAAGTGCAAGGAATCAAATCCAGATTTAACTGGTATAACATCATTAACAGAATCAAGGTTTGAAGCTATTAGAACATCAAAAATTGTAAAAAATGCATTGCCGGACACTAAGGTCATAATGGGAGGACCTCATGCCTCTCTTGCTCCGGAAGATACATTGCTTAACGTAAAAACAGTCGATATAATCGTGAGGGGGGAAGGGGAACATACAATGGTGGAACTCTGCCATGCAGTTGAAAAATCAAGAGAATTGGGGACTATCGATGGTATCAGTTACAGAGAAAATGGCAAGATAGTTCATAATAAAAATAGACAGTTGATGCAAGATCTGGATTCTATCCCTTTTCCTGCATTTCATCTTTTAAAAATGGATAAATACGATTTTAGGCTTGATGTGCCTGGAAAGGGCAGACTTCCTGCAATGAATATAATCACAAGCCGGGGATGCCCAATAGGATGCACATTTTGTGCCACAAGCGAAATGCTTGGCAAGAAATGGAGGGCGAGGTCCCCTTTAAACGTGATTTCAGAGCTGGAGCATTTAATTAGCACATATAATACGAAAGCGATATTTTTCTATGATGATACATTTACAATGAATAAAAAGCGCGCCCACGAAATTTGTAACTTAATGATAGATAGGGGATTGAACCTTAATTATGTATGCATGACAAGAATCGATGCCCTGGATAAGAATTTGTTAAAGACCATGAAGGAATCAGGATGCTATAGAATACATTTCGGCGTTGAATCCGGTTCGCAGAGGATCCTGGACAGCGTAGTTGAGAAAA
>JAGFND010000149.1 GCA_021409285.1 Candidatus Methanoperedens sp.
TATCTTGCGGTTAATTTGATATAAGTTTTATTGGCGTTCTTGGTTTTAGATTTTCGAACATGGCAGCTTTTGTGTAACCCTTCAAAACTGACAATACCTGAAATGAAATCTCTGCACGATCGATAAACAAACAGCTTTAACATAATGAATATTGGAATAGTATTATATATAAACATGAAATGATTTTTGGGCATGTAACCTCTTTTGATTCTCCTGAAATCTTCAAGCTGTGAATATTTGAGATAATAGTTCATAAGATTCACATCTTGTCACGGTGTAATCAATTTGGTTATTGAAGCAGAACATATGTGATATTCTTCAGCAATTGCATGAGTTGCTTTTGCTAATGCATCGTGTGTATTCATTCCTTTTACTACAAATTCCTCTTTTTTTTCGCAGATGTATGTCAGAATATCGAGTGTATTCATTATCTCAACTCTTCCTACTTGGCAGCAAATCCACCGCGCAAGAACAGGTAAATTTCCTTATCTTCCTGATTCATTTCCATAAATCCCTCTTGGGACGAATTATTCTGTGCGCCGCAAGAGAGGGATTTTTTCATTATTTGTTTCTTTTCTTTCATTTCTATCACCATATCGATATTCTACTCACAGAGTTATATAATTTATCTCAATAATCTATATATTATAGATAAAATCAGTAGAAAAGGTTCTCACATTAAACCAGCATAATTATATGTTCTCATTCCATTTTCTTTTACCCTTTACATACAGGATAATTTCACCTGATACACCGAAAAAATACGATAATGGTAGCCCAATATACAGTGCAGCGCAAATCAATCCCAGGGCTTTGGTCTTTTTAGTGGTTTTATCTATTGCTGAGTACAAAATGTCTTGGCTTTTCTCTCCTTTCAGAGAATTATATATCAGCCTGATGCTTTCCACTGCTATTTCCCTACTCCACGACATGCATTCTTTTAGGGGAGTTTTGCTTCCCCCGAAGGAAGTTTTTCTTTTAAGGATGGATTTGCGAAGTTCCTCAGAAGTTCTCCCATCAAAAATCGTGTATCCGTTGCCTATCATATCTATCGAATGGGCGTCGCTGCTCCCCAGCCTTGCCAGTTTTCCGGGAGAGAGGGTCTGGGCCATTAAATTAGAGTAGACATCACGATGGTACGCATTAAATACTTCCACGCCGTCCAGTTTTAAATAGCATATCTTCTTTCCGAGGGATGGACATTGCGGACTGAAAGGATGAGCTGCTATGGCAACACCTCCCTGGTCGTGTATAAGGTCTATAGTCTCAGGCGCCCCAAGATTGGGTTTGATTTCTTCCTGGATAAACAATGCCAGGATTTCACCATGTGCGCTTGATATTTCTTCACCGATCACAACCTCGATACCCGTTGCATGCTTTTTAGCGATGATGGCGCCCTTGATCGTATTATGGTCTGTTATGCACAGGATATCAAGTTTTTTCCTTCGGGCAGCTTCGACTGCTTTGGCGGGCTCGGTAATGGATTCAGGGAAATGGAGAAAGGAATATCTTCCGAAGCCTGAACACCTGGTATGCACATGAGTATCTGCTCTACCCTGCTGGATTTCTTGATTCATTATTTCCATATATTACAATCATCACATTAACAAAATAAAGATTATCTAAATAAAATAAATAATCTATATAGATTCTCAGGTTAACCAAAAACTTTTAAACTTTTGTTGAAAAAAGAGCTCGGTAACGAATATACAGTGGAAGAAGCCTTGCAGACAATGAGAAATCTGAAATGCAAAGTTTATGGTGAAGAGTTGATAGTTCAGGAACTGGCTAAACAACATAAAGAAGTTGTTGAAAAACTATATTCATAGTGCCTAAAAAGATGGGAATTTAGGATTTTCTTTTATCTCACTGACTGGAACAAAAAAGCACTTTCCTTTCCTGTCAACTGGTTCAGTTCATCTCGCATTTTCTGCAGTTCTGCTTTCAATGTTTGATTTTCTGCATATAGTATCTCTGTGATTTGAAGAAGGATACGAATTGCTTCTGCCGCCTTTTTGTCTGAAATTTTGCATGAAGGCTATTGATTGCTAATAATCAAAAAAAGGAAATATTGCCTGAGATTCCGTAAAATATATTTTTCTATTCACCATTTAATTTGAAGAGGATATAATCAGAAGTATATTTCTTCATTTCATTTTTATTCCTCTATTTATATTATAATTAGAATCATTCAGCATTTGCATAGGATCATAGCCTGCCCATACCACTTTCTTGTTTACTATGGATGTTTGCATGGTTTTATTACATTTAAGGCATCTAACAATTCCAGAGAATGTCTCATACTCTTCAGTAAATTTCTCGCCGCAGTTTATACAACTTATTTCAACCATATCTATTCACCTTTCAATTATATGATAAGATACTATAAAAGAGTAACGAGTCGTTTTAGTATAGATTTTTTATGAAAAAAGTATTATAGAAAGAAATAGAATCATGGGCCCGCTGCGACTCGAACGCAGGACCTCCGCTGTGTGAGAGCGACGTCATAGCCGACTAGACCACGAGCCCGTAGGATGCCTGATTGTATCCAATCCTCATAAGATTATCCCCTCCATGTTAACAATCCTACTTGAAGAGGGACAGCGAATAGCGATCAACGAGACCGACTCCACGCAGTACAAAATACCATCAAAGCGCCTTCAGCATTTTGCATCTGAATATGCTAAATCAAAGGTTTTACCCTCAATATCGGCAAGAAGAAGGCGATTATCATATTTTGTATTTTTTACAAATATCTGGCATAAATTTTCTTTCTCCCGTATCGGCAGGTTAAAGTATCGTTAATTCCATAATATAATTGGCTTAAGTGGAATATCCTGATAGGGTGTCAGTCAATGGCGGGTAAGCTCAAACAAGATTTAACAGAATCCGGGAAAATGCCAGTCCTCTTTATAGGTCATGGTTCACCCATCAATACCATTCTGGATAATGACTTTACCAGAAGTCTTTCAAAACTGGGGAAGTCGTTGCCCAGGCCTGAAGCAATCATGGTGATCTCGGCGCACTGGTTGACAAAAGGAACATATGTTACCTGTACTGAAAGACAGGGGATGATTTATGATTTTTACGGTTTTCCGGAAGAGCTATATAAAATAAAATACCCGGCCCCTGGTTCACCGCATACAGCGGGATTTGTGACTGAACTTGTACATAAAGTGCATGTAAGTTGCAGCTATGATTGGGGACTTGACCATGCTTCCTGGGCTATCCTGAGACATATTTTCCCTAAAGCTGATATCCCCGTATTTGAAATGAGCCTTGATTATTCTTTCAATGATTGGCATCCAAAACCGATACAGTATCATTATGAGCTTGCATCTGAGCTTGCAGTATTAAGGGAAAAAGGAATTTTGATCATAGGAAGCGGGAATATTGTACATAACCTTGGATTAATAGATTTTCATGATATCGATGTAAAACCATATGACTGGGGTGTAAGAATTGATGAAAAGATAAAATCTCACCTGATCAGCCACAATCATAAAGAATTGATCAATTATCAGAACATGGGCAAAGAAGCGTATCTGGCAGCGCCTACACTTGACCATTATTTGCCTATGATATATGCGATCGCATTACAGGGGAAAAATGAACTACTTACGTTCATTTATGAGGATTTCCAGAATGCTTCGATCTCAATGAGATGCTTCCAGATCGGATGATGGAATATGAGCCGAAAAATTGCGTGGGTATTGATCGCAATCGTGATAGCAGCGTTAGCTGCTG
This sequence comes from Candidatus Methanoperedens sp., assembly GCA_021409285.1. Classification (GTDB taxonomy): domain Archaea; phylum Halobacteriota; class Methanosarcinia; order Methanosarcinales; family Methanoperedenaceae; genus Methanoperedens. The sequence continues at coordinate 3,748 of JAGFND010000149.1, forward strand.
CATATATATTTTTGGGCTTACGCCCATCGGTCAAGCCTGATTCTCTGGGTGAGATCCACCTGCCGCCAGGATTCAGTATAGATGTTTTTGCAGAAAATCTTGGAGGAAGCGAAATTTCATATCCCGGCCCGAATCCCGGACCCAGGATGATGCTGGTCAAAAATAATGTCCTGTACGTTACAGTACCGAACCTGGGTAAGGTTGTCGCACTTCCCTATAGCAATGATTACAGGAAAGCCAATGATACGATAATCTTTATCGACAAACTCAACAATCCTCACGGAATTGATTACTATGACGGCTGGTTCTACATAGCTGAGGAGAACAGGATAATAAGGGTGAAGAGTAAAAATAATGATTTACAGGCGGATATCGGCAGTATGGAGGTCCTTATTGACAAACTGCCAACAGGTGGTCATTTTACCAGAACCGTGAAGATCCATAACAACAGTTTATACCTTAGCATTGGCTCTTCCTGTAATGTTTGTTATGAACAGGATGAACTGAGAGCGGCGATCATTAAATGTACCGCTGAAGGCAAAGATTGCATGGTTTTTGCAAAAGGTTTGAGGAACGCTGTGGATTTTGTATTCCATCCTGTAACAGGAAAGATGTACGCCACTGACAATGGCAGGGACCAACTTGGAGAAGACCTGCCGCCTGATGAGATCAACATAATTGAAGATGGAAAGAACTACGGCTGGCCTATTTGCTATGGCAAGAATATTCATGATACTGATTTTGACAAGAATGTTTATGTCCGCAACCCGTGCATGGAGCCGTATGAAACCCCAAGCTTTGTTGACCTGCAAGCACATTCTGCTCCCCTGGGACTTGTTTTTTATTACGGCAATATCTTCCCTCAGGAATACAGAGGTAATCTCTTCGTAGCTTTTCACGGTTCATGGAACCGCAAGGTGCCGACTGGCTATAAGATAGTTCGTATAGATATGAATGATCTTTCGGTGAAAGATTTCGCTACTGGCTGGCTTCAGGGAACAAACGTACTCGGGAGACCTGTAGGCATCATAGTTGCGGACGACGGATCGCTTTTTGTGAGCGATGACAATGCAGGAAAGATATACAGGATTTCATACCAGAGTTCATAGATATAGCTATAGGAGACAATAATCTAATCTTTCGCTGCTTCTCTGACTATATCACTGGCGCTTAAAATACCAATCGGTTTTTGTGACATTCCTATTCCTCCTTCTGAAAGAACAAGCAATCTATGCACATGCTTTCTATTCATCATATTTGCTGCATCAATAAGCCTTGAAGTAGGTCCTACGGTCTCCAGGTTAGAGGTCATTATAGATTCTGCAGTCTTATTTTCCCAGTTTTCAATTCCTATTACTTTTAGTATATCCATTTCAGATATTACACCAACAGCTTTACCATCATCCCCTATGACAGCAACCCCTGAAATATCCTTTCTACTCAGCAACCTGGATATTTGCTTAACGGTATCATTCTATCGATACCGTTCTACATCTCTGATAATTACATATCTTAACAGCTTATTTCTCAATATCAAGACTATTCCTCCTTCTTAATCCATATTTATGATTACTGGATTTAAATAATTAATCACTAATTATTTATTATGCAACTTTTACTAAAACAATTTTTTTTCGCAGAATGTTAACCAGACTATGTGACAGGTTCAAA
>JAGFND010000015.1 GCA_021409285.1 Candidatus Methanoperedens sp.
GCAGAACGTGCACAGAACCTGACCAAGTTATGCCGAACTTTTTGGCATAGTAGGAGTCCACGTCCTTGGTCACTATTCTTGCATATCTTTCTGGCATCTTTGAATCTGTTTTCCATCCCCGCTGTTTGCACATAATAGACCTGGGAACACCATCGAGTTCGTCTCTGGTCTGGGCGTGGTAACGGAAAAGGTGCGTGTGGATACGCTTGGTTATTTTGGGAAGAACGAGTCTTTCTGCACGCTTGTTGTGTCTTTCAACAGTTCTAAGTATCATGGCTCTGAAGCCATTGTAGTCTAAAGGAACAGGGCCATTTGCAGTCTTTTCGAGGTCTATCCATAGGGGAGCCTCAGGATTAGTTTTAAATGGGTGGTTATCAAGCCAGACATGCAAGTAGGAAGATGAAGAAACGAATCTAACAGGCTCCCCTCTCATGGTTTTATCATACATTGTGACTTTAGCTCCAAGTTCATCAAAAGTGACATGCTTGATCTGGCGCGAGCCTATGCCGCCGATCCTGATGCCGACTTCTCTTGCCATCTCAAAAAAGGCTTTGTCCCTGGGATTGATCGAAGCGTCGCTGAGGAATTTCATTTCTTCTTCTGTGGGGATATCCTCTCCAGCTTTCAGCTTTTGCGGCTTACTGACTTTTATCTTTATGACTTCACTTGGATACTTGAGGACAGGGATCAAACGAGTCATCTCTTCTTTCTGTGGATAACCGTCAGGATAGCCGTATTCGTTTCTCAACCACGATACGAACTTCCTGAGTACAACTCTGTAGTCATGTTGAGACCATTCGCCTTTATTTGGGTCAGTATCTATCTTATCCAGAATGTCCCTGACATCATCTTTTGTGATCCAGTCCCAATCTTTGTTTATCATTTCAGATAACCGTTTCATGCTCGATAACAGCTTGAGTATTCTGGATTGAGAAAGTTTCTTATCGCCCCAGCCTGTGTGGCAATCTGCAGAAAATTTGAGTAATAACAGCTTATTTCGTTCACCTATTCTTGTTGATTTCCTGATCTGCTCCTTCAGAGCATCAAGGTTTTTGCTAAAATGATGTATGTCTATCATGTCCAATCACTTCCGTATTCTTGTACGATACTATAATGCTTTGGAGTGCAGGACGAAAGTAATCGGATTCGTACTAATAACAAGAAGCCCCGGGAGGGGTTTGAACCCTCGACCTAGAGATTACAAATCTCTCGCTCTGCCAGGCTGAGCCACCGAGGCTAATGGAAAAGCTTTCGCTTGTAAGGATTGATTTGCATTTAAAAGCTTCGGTGAATCGGAAGAACTGTCATGGAGGGGCGATGAATCTGTTCTTTGTGAATTCCTCGATAACAAGGTCTTTTACAGGGATATCTTCTTCTTTGCATTTTTCCTCTTTCCATGCTTCTATAGATCGAAAAATATGGAAAACGCCGTCTTTTTCCAGGGAGGCCTGGAGGTTTGGATCTTCCGCCTTATTTAAAAATGTCCGATACCCTTCCAGAAGTGTCTTCATGTTCTTTTCACTTCAACTACCTTTAAAGAAAAACCTTTCTCGCATTGTTCTGACAGTTCATCAAGTACATCAATTATCGTGAATTTTTCACCCTTTTTTAATCCTGAAGGACGGCACATGACATAGTTTTCACAGTCTGAATTATTGCAATTTGCAAGATCATATACTATTGTTGAACCTTTGATAGCTTTCCTGGACTCAACCGTCATTCTTACAGGTATTTCCATGACTTCAACCGCCAGAACACCTGTATCATGAACCGCACATTCATGTTTCACACCTTTTCGAAGATTGATGATCTTGTATGTGCTCCCTGAATTTAGCCCCAGACAGGTTTTATTGAGTTTGCATGGTTCGCATTCTCTTGCGCCTCCTTTGAAAATGAATTCGTTCCCAACCTTTGCAAGTTTTGTCCCTATCAAAGTTATTATTATATCCGATTCTTCCATATTATTCACCTTCAATTATTATTAGATCACATTTGTTATTCTTGCCATTTTCTCTGCTGCTTCAAGGGTTAATCCTGTGCCAAGTATTGTGTATCTCTCCGGTCTGATATTATGTGCAATAAGGAGTGCCCTGATAATATACTCTTCCTCTATCCCGAGTTCGGAAGCGCTCACAGGTGCGCCGATTTTATGGAGAGCCGAACGTATCTCCATCCAGTTCCCGCCGTGAAGGTACATCATCATGATCGTCCCTACCCCGCATTGCTCCCCATGTAATGCAGGGTTGGGTGCTATCTCATCAAGAGCGTGGCTGAATTTATGTTCTGAACCGCTTGCAGGACGTGATGAACCTGCAATACTCATGGCGACTCCGCTTGCCACAAGCGCTTTCATCACTGTCCATGCCGACTCTTCAATGCCCGGTTTTATTGTGTCGGCGGATTCTATCAATATTCTAGCAGTCATTTTTGAGATTATTGAAGCATATTCCGAGAAGGGTTCGTTTCGCAGCCTGTATGCAAGTTCCCAGTCACGAACCGCTGTGTAGTTGGAAATGATGTCGCCACATCCTGCTGCCAGCAGCCTGTACGGGGCCGCAGAAATGATAGCGGTATCTGCGACCACAGCAATGGGTGTATTTGCATCCTCTGAAACTGTCGTTTTGCCCTTTATTATAGATGCTCGCCCCGACACGATACCGTCATGCGATGCAGCCGTAGGAACGCTTATAAAGGGAAGGTCAAGCTGTTTTGAAGCAAGTTTGGCTATATCTATAGATTTCCCACCTCCCACTCCAAGCACAAAAGATGATCCCGTCTCGTTTGCTATTTGTTTTACCTTATATACCTCCTCTATCGTTGGATCTTTTACGATCGCAATATTCACATTGAAATCCTCATCTTCAAGTATCACTTCAACAGTTTTCCCCGCAGCTTTTTGTGTTTGAGCTCCTGAGACTACCAGCGCGTTCCCATTAAGCTTAAGGTCTTTACATACCTTACCAGTGTCATTTATTACACCATGACCAACCACAACGTTTCTCGGAAGCTGCATCCATTTGTTCTTGTGTTTATTTTCTATCATAAAGGCCCTTTATGAATATAATAGATACAATCTGGCAGTTCATAAATACATATTACATCGATGGCATAAAGAACGATACATCTTATAATATCGTGGATACCGTTACTTATGCAATAATACTTGGTATTAGTATTTTTGGAATCTTAAAGCTACTGAGAAAATCAAAGATAGTTATCGATACACGCTTCATAATAGCGATTGTGCCGTATATCCTGGCCGGGTCGTCACTGCGCGTTCTCAAGGATTCGGGGTTTTTCGCACCTCCCTGGAAATATCTGTTCGTCACCCCTTTTATATATTTTGTCATCTTCGCTGTTGCTATCAGTGTTCTTGCGCTTTGTGTTTATCTTGAGAGAAGTGGAAAAATCAGAGACTATCATCCATTTTTTGCTTATTTCGGGCTGGCCTGGACAATATTCAATCTGGCCATCCTTTTAATGGTAGATCAAATAAAATACCCAGTGGCTGCAGCAGCTATATTTACTCTCGGTATCGGAATAACATTTGCGATATATTTCATTTCAAAAAGAATCAATTTCGAACTCCTGACCGATAAACTCAATATATCAATCCTCTTCGCCCATATGTTAGATGCGTCTTCCACATTTATCGGGATGGACTGGCTTGGCTATTATGAAAAGCATGTGGCTCCGTCATTTTTTATTGATCTGGCAGGGAATTATATGGAGCATCCTGCAATCATCATGTATGTATTGAAATTATCAGTATTCATACCAGTATTATATATGATCGACAACAAATTTGAAAATGAAAGAGAAAAAGAGCTCATAGCCATGATGAAACTTGCAATACTTGTCCTGGGGCTTTCGCCAGCAGTCAGGAACACTCTCCGCATCCTGATGGGAGTATGATATGGGAAATGATCTTGATTATCTCAGATCTTCTACAAAATATATCATTCTAATGACGATTATTTTCATTCTTTCTATGATAGCCGGACTGCTTGTTGCCATTAAGTATCCTGGGCTTTCTGCAGGCTATTTGAAGGAATTCGAAGGATCATATGGCTGGCTGAAGACCGTCGATCCATTATTGATCATGCTTGTGATATTCGCAAATAATGCATTAAAAAGCCTGGCTGCTCTTGTGATGGGCGCCGCGCTGGGAATAATCCCTATCCTCTTTGTTATCGGGAATGGGATGATCATAAGCATTCTGGCTGATGCGGTTTCAAGACAGCATGGAACTCTTTTTGTGATAAAGGCCCTCCTTCCGCACGGTATAATTGAGGTTCCGATGATATTGATCAGTACAGGGATCGGTCTCAGGATCGGACATTTGATGTTCATGTCTTTTATGGGACAGAGGGCTGACATCAAAAAGGAATTAAAGATGGGAACAGGATTCTTCCTCAGGAGAATTGCTCCGCTCCTTTTTGTTGCAGCTTTCATCGAGACCTTTGTTACGCCGTATATTGTAATGTTCCCGGGTCCGTAGGCAATATTAATAAGCAATGCCGACCATTCCGAATAAAATATTCTGCCGAGGTAGCCAAGCGGCCCACGGCGCTGGTCTTGAAAACCAGTTGTGCTACGCACAGCAGGAGTTCAAATCTCCTCCTCGGCGCCTTTGTTCTTCTTTAACTCATGGAGAATGATTATTCTTCATATGTATAATCAGCTTCCTTCCTTCTATCACAACACCACATTTCGGGCACTGCCTGAAACCATGTTCCTCTTTTAAATGAGAATCCATTTTTACATGTGATCTCAGAACACCGCAGACCTCACATTCGATATAAAAATGTACTTTCTTAAGATGCTCATTAAGGCTATTACTCTCGATTAGGTCTGCACATCTTGGACATACCTTCTTATTATGATAGGTGAGAATATGTGCCTTGAACTCGTTCTTCAAAACGAACCTGCTGCATACGGCACACTGAACCATATCATGGATCTGCATATGTTCTGTCAACCAATCAGGTTTTACGGGATTGCTGCAGACGTCGCACAATAAATATGCATGAACATTTCTTAGGTGAGACGAAATATCCTGCATATCTATCAATAGACTGCATTCATGGCAAACGCTTTTTCCATGTTTTCCTATGAGATGTTCATCCAGATCCTTTGAATACTCTCTGCAAATGGCGCAGCATTGCATACCATGTGATATCAGCATATGCTTCTTAATGTCTTTTTCTGCACATACCATCATGCAGAAACTGCATTCTGTGTAATTATGTTTTGATAAGAGATGTTTCCCATACTCAAAAAAGAATATTTGTTCATTACATTCGATGCACCTGAATCTTTCATCACGATAATTTTTATAGATTTGTTTATGATACCGTTCTAAATGTTCATTAAGCCTGCAAGAACTGAAAAGATGATTACAATGCGGACAATTTTCATAGCCGTGGGAATTGATCAGATGATCGTCAAACTCCATGAAAGAAATCATCTCACCGCATTCGAAACATCTAACTGGATCAAAAAGAGAATGATCTGGCATCGAAAATCTCAATGTGGGGAGAAATATAAATAATATCGGTCATCTATCAGGGCGATAGAATTCAGAACACTGTTATTAGATTTATTACTGCCAGTTATCAAGTCAAACAATAAATATTATATATGGTAATGTTGTATTAAGCTGCGGTGAAGATCAAATGAGTCACGTCATCGGATTAAAATGCAGGGAATGCGGTGCAGAATACCCTGCCGTTATCCAGAATACATGTTATGAGTGTTTCGGCCCACTTGAAGTCAACTACGACTGGGATTTCATTTCAAATAATATTAGCAAAGAAAAAATTGCATCAGGTCCAAAATCCATCTGGAGATATTCAGACCTCCTGCCGCTTGAATCCGAAAAAAGAATAGACCTTGGTGCTGGTTTTAATAAGCTTCACCGTGCAGAGCGCCTGGGTGCGGCATTCGGACTTGATGAACTATACATCCTTGATGAATCCGTGAATCCGACCAATTCCTTCAAAGATCGAGTGACATCAGTCGCTATTTCCAAGGCCATTGAATTCGATGTAAAAGCTGTTGGATGCGCGAGCACAGGTAACCTTGCGGCAGCGGTCGGTGCTCATGCAGCAAAAGCAGGGCTGCCGGCATACATATTCATTCCTGCTACGATAGAGCTTGGGAAGATCGTGCAGATGCTTGTCTACGGTCCCAACGTGATCGCGGTCGAAGGCACATATGATGACGCCAACCGCCTCGCAAGCGAAGTGGCAGACTCACATCCGGATTGGGCTTTTGTCAATATCAATATCCGTCCATATTATACAGAAGGTTCAAAGACTCTGGCATATGAGACAGCCGAACAATTAAATTGGGAGGTGCCTGACCACATAGTTGCTCCCATGGCAAGCGGGGCTCTCCTTTGTGCCATCTCGCGCGGTTATAAAGAACTTGAGCGCATCGGTCTCGTTGACGTTGCAGATGTCAGGATATCCGGTTCACAGCCGCTAAACTGTTCTCCGATATCATGCGCAGTACAGCGGAATAGTGAAGTCGTGCCAGTCAGGAAATTTGAAACAGTGGCGCACAGCCTTGCAATAGGAAATCCTGCTGACGGCTACTATGCCAAGAAGACGATCCTTGATTCCGGAGGCTATGCTGCCACGCCAACTGATGTAGAAATAATTGAAGCGATACATCTTCTTGCAAGAACAGAAGGCATTTTCACTGAGCCTGCAGGAGGAACGACAGTTGCGGGTTTAAAGAAACTTGTGGAGAGCGGCCATATACAGCACGATGAACGAGTCGTGATATATGTGACCGGGAACGGCCTTAAAGCTCAGGACACACTGCTTAAGTCACTTCAGCGTCCGCCCGTTATCAAACCGACCTTGAGCGAGTTCGAAAACCTGACAAAGCCAAAACTTGAGATTCATGAACATATAGAGGCTGCATCTCTTGCTAATATATAAAGGTGATACAAATGGTCAAAGTAAGATTTTCTTCTGCATTGAGCAATGTTACTCATGCTCGTGAAACGACTCTTGAACTCGGAGATACAACCGTTAAAACAGTGCTGGATAAACTCATTGAGAATTTTGGGCCTGACTTTGAAAAAAGGATTCTTGACAAAGGCGAAATAAGGCGGTTTGTCAACCTGTATGTGAACGGTGAGGATATAAGGCATCTGAAAGGTCTTGCAAGCCCTGTAAAAGATGCTGATGAAATATCAATTCTGCCAGCAGTGAGTGGCGGTTAGGAAAATTTTAGCGAGTTCTTTTCATCATCGCACCGATCTTAACCGCCAGTCCTGCAACCTCCAGTGCATCCCTTCCAAGAAGCCTTATCATCGCTTCCTTCCCCATTCCTCCAGTATCATAGATCACATCCGGGACACTACCAGTTGTTCCTATTGCTTCCGCAACCCCCCATTCCATTGTTGAAACGCCTTCTGGCTCATCTTCTCTCAGAAATGAAGAAATGTTAAGTTCGAAATCCTCACACGCTTCAAGAGCGGCCTGAGAATACCGTATATTCATGGCAGCCCTCATCGAACTATCAGAATGCATCGCAGTAAGCACGATCCTGGCAATATGGGAACTTGCACCGAACGAAACACATCCAACCACATGAGGCACGCCCTTTAATTTTACGATCCTGCCCGAAATGGCAGCCACATCAGAAACCAGAGAGGCGTTGGGGAGTCCCATTGCGATATTGCATCCAACTTCTGCTATCAGCTCTGGAAAGTTCCTGTCATTCTCAATTAGATATGCAGCATCTTCCACATTTTTCAAGACAGTATATTTTTCAGCTTTGTCAAGAAGATGCCCGAGCTGGTTCACGGGTGCTGCACCCTTCCCTATTTTCATGCTTTTCAATATCGCATTCTCAACAAATTTCTTGGCAAGCCTTGCAGCTTCTGCAAGCGGTGTTCCTTTTGCAAGTTCTGCTGTTATTGCGGCTGAGTGAGTACATCCTGAGCCGTGAGTACCGCCTTTTAAGAGTGTTCCTTCAATAAGCGTGAATTCGCCTTCTGCATAGAGGACATCAGTTCCCTGAAGATGACCCCCTGTCACAATAACGGCCTGCGCGCCAATTTCATGAATGTTCATTGCCGCTTTTTTGGCCTCATATATATTTTTTATCTTAAATCCAGTGAGCCTTTGCGCTTCAGATATGTTTGGCGTGACAACTATGGCAAGAGGCAGCAGTTCTTCTATCAGGACGTGGACTGCGCCTTCCTCGAGTAATGCTCCCCCTGCTTCTGCGGTCATTACAGGATCGATAACAAGAGGGAGTTTTTGTTCTTTTATCGACATGGCAACAACATGGACAATATCTGGTGAAGATAGCATTCCTGTCTTTGCGCAATCAATCCGAATATCTCCCGTGACCGCGTTAAACTGCTCCCTTACGAAGTCTGCAGGGATATTAAAAGAGTTCAATACGCCTTTTGTATTCTGCGCCGTGACAGATGTGATCACACTTGTTCCATGAACCCCCAATGCTGCAAATGTTTTGAGGTCTGCGGCAATACCTGCGCCACCGCCAGAATCCACACCTGCTATTGTCATTACTGCTGGCATAGTATATTGAGATGATCTGCATACATTATAATAGTTCCAGTTAAAATGAAGTTCGTATATGGCAGAACATATTAAAGCATGGAGAAATGAGTATAAACGCAGTACATGGAAAGGGTATTATTCCCTCGATATCCTGGAGCCTTACTATAAAAAGGGGCGCTTGCTTGATGCGGGTTGTGGAAGCGGAAAATATGCAATTCCCTTATGCATGCGAGGATTTGATGTGGTTGCCGTTGATATTTCCTCCGGGGCTATCGGGCTTTCCATGGACATCTGCGAACAGAGGGGACTGGTCATCGATTTTCTGGCTGCAAATGTTTTCGAACTTCCTTTTTATGACAGTTCATTTGACGTTGTCTGGTGCTATGGAGTCGTCCAGCATCTATTATTGAAAGAGAGAGAGGCTGCGATCAGTGAATTTGGACGAATATTAAAAAACGGCGGCATCTTGTTCATTGAGGTCTTTGGGGAAGAGGACATGAGATATGGCGGGAATATTGTTGAACCCGGAACTTTCAAAAGAAAAAACGGCATTATTTACCATTATTTCAACAGGACTGAATTGACTGATCTCTTAAAAAGCTTCACATGCGATATTTTTGAATCGAAAAAACAAAAGCGATTTGAAGGGAAGTATTATATGAGGCATATGATAACGGCTGCGGCCAGAAAATCATGATTTGATAACATAAAAATGGCAGAAAGATATATATCCCACGATAGTATAATGTTCCCTAAATGAAATCTGCTATCATTGTCCTTGTGATACTTATACTGTCATCTTTTTTGCCATTTGCCGAAGGTGCATCGCAACGGAGTTCCCTTGACATCACAACGCTCATCATAAAATTTGACAAAACCGATGCAGAGTTCATTGTTAATTATGATATTGGCAGATTGCCAAAATTGTATATTATCCTTATGGGAAGTAAGAGCATTAAGCCAAAATTGAAAAATGTGTTCTCAGGCTTTGATTATAATATAATTAAAATGGATCAGGATAAGGCGATCCTGCATGTAAAGAACATCTCAAGGTATGAGAAAGGTTTTTATCTGCATGACTCCATCGCATTTGGCGAAACAATAAACATCCTCAGGATATATATGCCAGATTCCGACCGGCCTGTGGAATATTACAGTGTCAATTCGACGCCAAATAAATTCTACCGCTGATTATGTTTTTTTTTCTGGAAAACCGATGGAAGATGAACAATATAAGTGCCATCTTCCCTTAGCGCCATTACGATCTCCTCTCGTTTCAGGATCGAATCAAGGTTTAGCTCATATTGGCCGGGAGATAATATTCTCACCGATTCCACCCGGTTACCGATCTCTTCAGGTTTCTTTACTTCTTTCACATCTTTTTTTTCAGACGATACGTCCTTATGGGAAAGAATATCATCGACTTCCTGAATGAATTTAGTGGCAGCCTGCGGGATTGAACCCTCTGATCTTTCTGTCTTTTCCGCAGGATCCATTTTTTCATCTCTGACATAGAGGAACTTATTCCAGCCACATTTTGGGCAGCCGTTCAAAATTATGGCTGCACCGTCCTTGAATATGCTATCGCATTTTGTACATTTATGTGGCATGGTCTATGGTGAGACAAGTGCGCTTATAAGATCTCTGTCCTTTTTTATTGTCTTTAACTGTGCTGCCGGCCCTATGACTGTAAGCCTTGTTTTCATCGTATTCTTTCCGAGCAGTTTACTGAAAAAAGAGTCATTCTGCTTCACAGGATAGCTTTCTATTTCAATTCCTGCAAAATCATCCGGTGCAATTTCTGTCATCGTGAGCTCAATGAGTTTTGTCTGTTCATTCGGAGTAAGTCCTTTTTCGAGCACAAGGATCTTCCCATTTCTAACTTCATCAAGGATCAGCCGAACCTTTTCCATCGAGGTCATGCCGTCCAGTTTATCTTCTGATATTAAGTCCAACTGAATTCCCTTCATTTTTTTCACCCGAAGTGTTCTGCGATTTGTTTATATAGTAGATCAATGTTCTGCCCTTCAAGAGCCGATATTGGTATAAGAGGATGCTGAGGAAACGCGCTGTGTATCCTTGCAGGCGAGGATGTAGGGAGGTCGATCTTGTTAGCCGCGATAAGAAGAGGAAGTTTTCGCGCTTCCATATTGCCGATGACAGTGACATTCACCTGTGTATATGGATCTTCTGTAGCATCCATCACAAGTATAACACCGTCAAGATCATCCAGCCATTTTACAGCTTCAATGACCCCTTCGGTCGCTTCTTTGGCGCGTCTCTTGGAGTCCTCTTCGCTCATCCCGAATGCCATAAAATCCTTAAAATCGATTTTTGTAGCAAGCCCGGGAGTATCGATTATATCCAGAGTTACGGAAGAACCATTTGAATCTATCGTTACACCCTGACGTCTCCTTGCCCTTCGGGTCTCATGAGGTATATTTGATACAGAACCCATTGCATCGCCTGTCCAGTCCCTCACGATCCTGTTTGCCAGCGTGGTTTTACCAGCATTTGGAGGGCCGTATATTCCAATTCTTGCAATTTTTTTCTTGAATAAATTTTTGAACCAGGTAAAATTGAGCCCAAGCTTTTTTATTATGCCCATAGTCATGCCTCAGTGTCTAATATCTGTTCTCTCTTTTTAAGTTTACTGTCTTCAATCAGGAAATCTTATTTATAGCTGGGTGAAAGTAATATACTTTATGAAAGACCTTCTCTCATGGGATCAGACACTTTTCAAAGACAGTGAGCTTTTCGAGCTTGACCATATCCCTGAACATTTCCTGCACAGGGATACCCAACTTCAGTCCCTGATATACAGTATTCGTCCAGCCATGAGCGGCGGACGGCCATTGAATTGCCTGTGCAGCGGGCCGCCAGGAACAGGAAAGACAACAGCGGTGCAAAAAGTATTTGAAGAGATCGAGAGACAGACGAGCAAAATAATACCGGTCATTGTTAACTGCCAGGTAAATTCTACCAGATATTCAGTATTTTCCCAGATTTTCAGGAAGCTCATCGGATATGCTCCTCCCGCATCGGGAGCGTCATTTAAGAGAATATTCAGCGAAGTGGCAAAACATATAGCAGAGCATGAGAAAGTGCTTCTGGTCGCGCTTGATGATATGAATTATCTATTCTATGAGAATGAGGTCAATGACGTTCTCTATTCTCTCCTTCGGGCGCATGAGACACATCCTGGCGCTCGGATGGGAGTTATTGCTATACTGAGCGATACAGGTGTCCCGCATTTGCTTGACCCGAAAGTAGAATCAGTTTTCCTCCCTGAGGAGATAAAGTTCCCGCAGTATTCAAAGAATGAATTGAGGGATATCCTGGCAAATAGGGTGAAACTCGGTTTCTTCCCGAATGTGCTTGACGAGGGTGTCCTTGAGAGTATTACAGAACATGCATTCATTCTCGGTGATCTGAGGGTCGGGATAGATCTTCTTAAGCGTTCAGGGCTTAATGCCGAGAAGCGGGCAGGCAAGGCGATAGGCCTTGAAGATGTGGAAACAGCTTATGATAAATCAAAGCTTGTTCATCTTTCCTACATAATGCGGACATTGAAAAAAGATGAAAAAAATCTTCTTGGTCTGATACTGGATTCACCGCACTCAAATTCAGGTGAGCTTTATGAAAAATTCCATGAAAAAACTTCCCTGGGTTATACACGGTTCTATGAAATGCTGAACAAGCTCGGTTCTATCAAGCTCCTGGATGCTGATTTTACAGGAAAAGGCCAGCGAGGAAGAAGCAGGGTGGTGACGCTGCGATATCCCGCCGACGAGATAAAGATTAGATTGGCTTGATTGGGAAGATTGTATGCGCCGGTCGGGACTCGAACCCGAGTTTAAGCGTTGGCAACGCCTAGTGATAACCGCTACACTACCGGCGCAAACCGAAATGTATACTCAAATTAAACTTCTGTACTACCTTAGGGTTGCTTCCTAATTACTTCCTTACTAATAAAACCTTTCTCACCGATCAGTTGTAAGGATTCTCCCAGATTGAGATACAAGTTTCGGTAATATTATGTGGAATGTACTTCCTTTGCCACTGCTTCTTGCCCTGATCGACCCATAGTGTTTCTCAAGAACACTCTTGCATATCGATAAACCAAGACCCATTCCGCCATATCTTCTGTTATTTGAACTGTCTATCTGGTAGAATCTGTCAAATATCCGGTCAACTTTATCTGGCGGTATCCCGATACCCGTATCGGTCACACAGATATTAAGCCCGTTTACGTCTTCGTATCCGGTTATCTTTATCATTCCTCCAGGCAGGGTGAACTTTATCGCATTGGCAAGAAGATTTGTTATCACCTGCATAAGTTTTTCTTTATCACCCCAGATATGGGGAAACTGCGGAATATTCTGGATTATGGAAATTTCCTTTGTCTTTGATTGCGGATGTATATCCATGATCGCCCTTGAGATTATATCGTTCATAGAAACGAGCTCAAACTGCAAACCCAGCTTGTTCTTATCAAGATTCGAAACATCCAGCAATTCTCTTATAAGACGGATCAATCTGTCAGAATTTCTTTTTATGATCTCCAGACTCTTTCTTTGTTCCTCATTGATCTGGCCGGATGTTCCATCGAAAAGCAATTCTGTAAATCCTTTAATTGATGTGAGAGGCGTTAAGAGTTCATGTGTGATAATGGATATGAATTCTGTTTTTATTCTGTCGGTTTCTTTGAGTTCTTCATAAGATTTCTCTAATTTCTTATGATATTCTATAAGCTGTTGTTCAAGCCTTATTTTATCAGTTACATCCCTGGTTATGCCATGGGTTCCTATTACTTTGTCGCCCTCCTTTATCAGGCTGATCCTGATTTCGCCCCATCTATGTTCCCCATTCTTGCAGATCACTTCGATCATGACAGGCTGCTGCAGTTTTTCTCCCTTGTATATCTTTGATACCAGGTCAAGAAAAAGTTTGAAACTTTCTGGAGTGAGCCATTTTGAAACATGCGTGCCTATGAGTTCTTCTCTTGAGCAGCCAAATGCTTCAAGCCCTGTCTTATTTACATCCAGGAAATAACCATTGATGTCATATGTGTACATCGAGTCATGAGCATTCTCAAAAATTTCCTTGTATCTGGTTTCCGATCGTTTCAGATTCAATTCAAGATTTTCTTTGTAATCTGTGAGATCCAGGATTTTGTCTCTTAAGTGGCTGCACAAACGGGCGTTCTGGACAACTGATGAAGCCTGCGAGGCGGCGATCATGACAAAATCGATCTCTTCTTCCGTGAATTGATAGGGCACTGCCATATAAATATTTAAAAGACCGATGACTTCAGATCCCCTTTTCATTGGAGTGAATATCTGGGACAAAATCCCTGATATTTTTGCCAGATGCATCCATGGTCTGGCTCTTGGTTCTTCATAAACGTTCGGGACAAGATAATATTTGCCCGTCTCAAGAACAACTCCCGAGGGGCTTGATGTCAATGTCACTCCTGCTTTTTCTCTGGCTTCATTCACTAATTCGATATAATTATATGGAAGTCCATACGAAGCCACCATTTTTAGCACTTTCTCATCTCCTTCAAAGAGCATCATTGTGCCAGAATTGGCATTCATACCAACACATGTGATCCTGAGGATATTCTGCAAGATTGTCTCAAATGGAAGATCAATGTCTATTGATGCTATATCTGAAAGTGCTTTTAATTTCGAATATTCTTTTTTGACCATCGCTCTAAAGCTCCGGATTTTGTGGGCACGAAACAGCATTACCGCTCATCAATAAAGACATACATTTGCCGCAGTCAATGCATTCAACGACTGGCTGTCCATTGATAGATTTCTTTACAAATAAGGGATCAGCGACCTGTGGTCTGCATATTGCGACAAGATCGGATTTTTTTTCAGATATTATCTGGTCTGCATATTCAAGACTTCGTATATTATCCACGCTGATAACAGGCACATCCACTGAAGATCGTATCTCTTTTGCAAGATATACATGAACGCCGATGCCCATTGATAACGGAGGAGCCATGTGTTTCATACTTGCATATGTGCCTGCTGCGACACTTATAATATCTGCACCGGCATCCACAAGCCTGGGCGCGATCTTACGCGTCTCATTGAGGGTAAGTCCTCCATCCACGAATTCGTCAGCGCTTATGCGGCAGGAAACTGGTATATCCCCGACCTTTTGTTTGACTTTTTCTATGATCTCAGTAAAAAAAAGCGATTTATCTTTTCCATATCCATCACTCCGTTTGTTTGAAAAGGGTGAAAGGAATCCTCCGATAAGATAGCCGAAAGCGCCATGGAGCTCTATCAACTCTGCTCCTGCTTTCTTGACTCTTCTTGCCGCCGTCACAAAATCGTCCTGTATCCTGTTAATTCCTTTAATATCAAGTTCTATTGGCATCTCTTTTATAATAGGGCAGGGTATTGCTGAGGGAGCAAAACTGGGATGACCAGTCATGACCGACAGGGTCTGCCTACCAGCGTGTATTAACTGGGCGCCAGGGACTGAACCGTTTTTCCTGATGACAGAGAAGAGTTCCTTCAGCCCGGAAATGTGCTTATCACTATTTATTCTTAATGGGTTCGGACCTGGTGCCCCATCATCTGAAATTGAGATAGCTCCAGTTATTATCAGGCCGCTTTTGCCTGCTGCCAGCATTTTGTACATTCGCATCAATCTTTCGGTTATGAATCCGTCCCTTGTTGCGAAATTTGTCTGAAACGCGGGGAAAACGATGCGATTAGGTATGCTTATGTCATTAATAATTAGAGGTTCCAATACACTTTTTAAACCCATATATAATTACTGAATAGGCTATTGGTATATTTTAATATTAGCTATAATTATCCGATGGTTTCATAAATAGAAACAATAATAGTCAAAAAGATGATCTCAGACTATCAGGATATAGCGGAATATATCCGGAAAAACTATAAAACTAAAGTTGTAGAGGTTGGAATTGGCAGTCTTCCCCAGGTCGCTATTGCCTTGAAAGACAGCCTGGATGTTATAGTTACTGATGTAGTTGAACTTAAATATACAGAAGTCCATTCTGTCATAGATGATATATTTTCACCCGATATTGAAATATATCAGGATGCATCGCTGATTTACTCAATAAGACCACCTGTGGATATCCAGGAAGCGATTGCCAGGGTGGCAAAAGAGGTGGGGGCGGATCTGCTTATCAGGCCGTTCGGGAACGAGAAAGCTGATCTCAGGAAGTTTTTCAAAAAATGCACGCTCTTGAATTATAAGAAAGCCAGGTTCTATTTGTATATGGCAGGAGAGTCCAGCCCGGTTTAAGAATCGTCATATGTTTATGTTCTCACAGTAGCTATTTATATATACTAAAATTTAAATAGTATAGTTGGTACTTAGGCAAAAAGAATGAGCGATTATACAACGGGTATTAAAGAATTAGATGCTGAAATAGGTGGCATAAAAAAAGGTTCGAACATAATGCTGATAGGCCCTCCTATGAGCGGGAAAGAAGTCATTCTTTATAATATCATGTATCATGGGGCAGTAAGAAATGAAAATGCTGTGATATCTGTAACTACTAGGGAATCTGCGAACAACATAATTGAATGGTTCAAAGAGAACAATCTCATCCTCCCTATGTCAAGGATAGGGATCGTGGATTGTGTCATAAAAACACTTGGTGGAGCCGTGAATGAAAACGAGAGTATCAAGATCGCAAGCAGCCCGGTCGATCTCACTGGCATTGGAGTAAAAATCAGTCAGTTCTTTGAAGAGTTCTTTATGAAAAAGAACATCAAGAAAAACCAGCTTCATATTAATTCACTTTCAACCATATTGATGTACTCAAATATCCAGACCGTATTCAGGTTCCTGCATGTGTTTACAGGACGCATAAAAGCCGCAGGCGCTATTGGAATATATGTTATCGAGAGTGGAATGCATGATGATCAGTCAATAGCTACGCTAAAACAGCTTTTTGATGGCATGATCGAGGTAAAAATTGAAAATGACCGGAATTTCCTCCGGATGGTAGGTCTATCCCCGAAACCCACCAGATGGCTCGAATATGAGATAGAAGGAGCCAATGTAAAGATATTAGGAGGAAAATAGAATGATAGAGACCGGTGTTCCAAAGCTGGATGAGTTTTTGGCCGGAGGTATACCCAAAGGGAAAAGCCTTATATATTATATCCAGCCAGGCGTTGAGGGGGAGGTTTTCGGGATGCAAACAGTTTATAATTCTTTAAAGAGCGGAGGAACCTGTGTTTTTGTTGCATCAAGCACCATACCTGAAATAATAAAGACTCAATTCAAGGAATTCGGCTGGGATATAGGCCCATACCAGAAAAAACTTTTTTTTGTTGATGCATACAATCCATTGATAGGCGTCCCTTCAAATGAGAAGTACGTTGTGCAGAATCCGGACAGGATTGACGAATTCAATAAAACCATCCTCAACATATTAAAGGAGCTACCGCCGAGCACAATCGTGTTTGGCTCTTTATCAACCGTAATGGATCTTTGCGGTGAGAAGGAAACTATCGATGCTGTAAGGAACTGGAATAAGATGGCGATGCTGTACGATCATATAATGGTCTATAATTTCACAGCGTGGCCATATTCACAGGAAACCCTGGATACAATAAGGAAAGACCTTTTCAATGCGGTCATCTCCATTGGGGGAATAGCTGAAAGGGTCATATTTGGTCAGTATTTTGGAATTTCAAAATCAGACTGGACAAATGAAACAAAGAAATCGATGCTTTTCAGGGTTTTAAGACCGGGAGGTATCAGACTATTCATTCCCAAGATACTTGTTACAGGGCCTTTTGATGCAGGTAAATCCACATTTGTTCATGCCCTCTCATCAAGAGCGATATCTGTGGACAGGCTCGGGACCACAATAGCGCTTGATCACGGCCATATTGATTATAAAGGTTTCAGCGCGGACATATTCGGAACACCAGGCCAGGAGCGATTTGATCCGATCATAAAACTGTTGAGTGGCGAATCAATGGGAGTTTTTCTTATTGTTGATTCCACAAACCCAACAGATTTTGTACGAGCAAAACATATGCTTGAGATCACAAAATCATATGGGCTGCCTTATGTGGTCATAGCCAATAAACAGGACCTGTCAGGTGCTCTGACGCCTGCAGAAATAAGAAAACAATTCAATTTACCGGATGATGTACCTATAGTTCCTGCAGTAGCAAAAGATAAGATAGGAATATTTGAGGCATTTGAAGTTTTGCTTGATAAAATAACAGGAGGTATCTGATGGCTGACACTATTGATCTGATAGATCATTTGCTTTCTGATCTTAAAAAAGTCGGAGGGGTCGAAGCATGCGCAGCTGCAAGCCGTGATGGCCTGCTGATCCGTGCTATTATGCAAAAAGAGCAAATCTCTGAATCATTTGCAGCAATGTCAGCCACAATGCTTGGGGCAGCTGAAACGGCCACAACTGAACTTGGAAAAGGCATACCTAATCGGATCGTTGTGGAAGCAGAACACGGACGTTTGATCGTGGTTGGAGCCGGACCTAAAGCGCTCCTTATCGTGCTTATAGATCCTTCAATAGGACTTGGATTGATACTTCTTGAACTTGAAAAAGCTGCAGAAAAGCTCAAAGAGCTATTGACATGAACAGCAAACAGCAATATAAGGCCGATACTCCAGGACTTGAAGTTTCGCTTCATGTCGGTAAATCAGGTATCGATAAGGTTGTTGAAGAATTAAGGATGCAGCTTAAGAACAAAAGAATTGTAAAAGTAAAATTCCTGAAGACGGCGATCATTGACGGGAATAAACAGGAATTAGCAGAAAAACTGGCTAACCTGACAGATTCAGAAGTTATTGAAGTTCGCGGGAATACTGCAGTATTCTGCCGAAAAGGATTAAATACTATACGATAAATAAGACCCCTGAAAGACTCAAAGGATTACCTCAGAATTAATTCCGGGGTCTATGCTCTAATAAATATGATTCTACGGAGGATTAACAAATTGACAACAATATATGATGTGCCGGCAGATTTGCTCATAAACAACGTGGCACAGAAATTGAAAACAGAGGAGAAAGCCAAACCCCCCGAATGGGCAAACTTTGCCAAGACCGGAGCCCATAAAGAACTTGCACCAGATAATGCAGACTGGTGGTACGTAAGATGTGCTTCAATATTAAGACGCGTTTACATCGATGGACCTGTTGGCATTTCACGCCTTAGAAGTTTTTATGGCGGACGGCACAGGAATGGAGTAACAGGAATACACTTCTCAAAAGGCAGCGGCTCTATCGCAAGAGAAGCATTGCAGCAGCTTGAAAAAGCAGGGTTCATAAAAACCCAGAAAATCGGGAGAACACTTTCACCGCAGGGTCAGTCGTTCCTGAATAATGCAGCAAACGAAGTCAAAACAGAACTTATAAAGACGAATCCGGCTCTTGCCAAATATTAATAAGTGAACATGGAAGACGATATTGAAGAGATAAGACGTCGCAAACTTGAGCAACTGCAGCAACAGCAATATAGTGCTCAGGCGCAGGCCTCACAGAATGAGCAGGCTCGTGCTGAATTCGAAGCAAAAAAACAATCAATTCTTCGCCAGATACTCACTACCGAGGCGCGGGAGAGATTGAATACCCTCAAGATGACAAAGCCAGAGCTTGTGGCAAACGTCGAGGTGCAGCTTATTTCCCTTGCTCAAGGTGGACGGATTAATCAAAAGATAGATGATGCGAAGCTTAAAGCTCTTCTTCTTCAATTACAACCAAAGAAGCATGAGATGCAGATCAGAAGGGTTTAGAATATTCAGTGCGGCGCGAACTCCTTCCCCAGAATTTCTCTGCCGATTATTAACTTCATAATATTCTGGGCACCTTCAGCCCCTATTATATACGAATATACTCCTCTCAGACCGCGTTCAAGTCCTGCTTCCCTTGTATAGCCGTATGCCCCATACCATGTAAGCACATCCTTGATTATGTCAAACGCTGTTGTCGGAGCAACGAGTTTGGCACATGCTACTGCTTTATTAACATCATTTTGACTGATGCGGTCTTCAACATACATTCGGTCAAGCATCCATGCAGCCTTGTACACGAGAAGTCTTGCGGATTCAAGTCTTGTATAATCATCTGCCAGCTGGAACTGCATCCCTTCATATTTTGCCAGCGGTGCTCCGAAAGCGTGTCTTTCTTTAATATACTCGATCCCGGATTCAAGAGCTTTTTCAGCAGCACCGATGCATGCTGCAGCCACAAGCGTCCTGGCGCAGTTAAAACCTTCCATCGCGTAATAAAATCCGCTGTTCCATTCGCCTATGAGATAATGCTCCGGTACCTCTACATTGTTTATGTCAATCGTACCCGTGGATATTCCTTCCCTGCCCATTTGCTTGAAGATACTGGTAGTTACGCCGGACGTATCTTTCACCGGCATGTAGCAGAGTGACAGGCCTTTATGACTGAGTTGTGGGTCTGTCTTGACTACCGTCACATAACCTCCACCATACCTGGTGGCCTCTCTGACACCGCTTATGAAGCTTTTTGCTCCGTTAATAACCAGTCTCTCGTTTCTTTTTTCCATCGTGGTGGAGATAGAGGCAATATCAGAGCCCCCTGATGCTTCTGTTGAGGCTATGCCCAGAAATTTTTTACCTGTTGTCACATCGGGTAGAATTTCCTCTTTAGCTATTCTGGTGCCATAACGGTTCATGAGAAAACCCCACCCTGCTCCAACAAGATAATAAACGGCAGTTGCCATACTGATATCTGCCCTGGCGATTTCCCCGGCAACTATTGCGGCTGTAGTGAAGTCTGCTCCCGAACCCCCATATTCTTCAGATATAGTTATTCCAAGTAGTCCAAACCCAGCCATACTTTCAAGAACTTCATGAGGTATCTCCCCTTTTTCATCGATTTCACTTGCACGGGTTGCTATGTTTTTTGTGCAGAACTCCCGTACAGATTTTCTGAAAAGTTCCTGTTCTTCATTAAATGAAAAATCCATAAATTACCCCCTTGTGTTATTTTCTTTGCTGGATATTAAGCTATCCCGCTTTCACCATTGAAGCTATTTTTTGCCCCAGAGCATAGCACCTGGAAAGATCCTGCCCATCCGGCCTGAAAATCACCTCGATCGACTCAACAGGTTCATATCCTCCGGTTTTTAATTTTTCATTGACAGCCCTGACAGCGCCGCCTGCCCAGCCGTAGGAGCCAAAAGTCGCCCATAGCTTATTCTTTGGTCGCAAACCCATGAGATAAGTTAAGAATCCGCCTACTGTCGGGAACATTCCGTTATTCAATGTAGGAGTGCCGATAAGAATAGCTTTTGATTCAAGAATTTCTTTTACTATCTCACTCCAGTCGTTCTTGCGAAGATGAAATAACGCTACCTCGATCCCTGAATCCGCTGCGCCTCTTAAGATCTCATTTGCCATAATCTCAGTGCTGTTCCACATAGTATCATAAATAACCAAGATTTTCTGCTTTGTCTCCCCTTTTCCCCATTTCAAATAAGCTTCTATTATCTTTCCGGGGTCCGTCCATATCATACCATGCGAGGGAGCGATCATTTTTATTTCTATTCCCATTTTCTGCACTTCCTCAATTTTCTTAAGGATAATCCCGCCAAAGGGCATGAGGATATTGGCATAATACTTGGCGGCCTCGTCCATCACTGTATCGCATTCATATCCAACAAGACTGCATAGACTCTCATCGAACCTGAACGATGAGGCAAGATGCTGCCCGAAACCATCATTCGAGAGAAGTATTTTATCTTCCTTGAGGTAAGTGAACATGTTATCTGGCCAGTGGAGCATTGACGCGGTAATGAAGAAGAGTGTCTTTTTACCCAGTTTCAACTCATCCCCGGTCTTGACAGTCCTGAAATTCCAATTTCTTCCGAAATGCCTTAGAAGTCCTTCTTTTCCTTTCTCGGTACAGATCATCTCTGCCTTTGTGGCAATTCCCATAATATCCGCAAGAGAGCCCGAATGATCCATTTCCACATGGTTCGAAACAACATAATCTATTTTTTCAGGGTCTATGATCTCCTTTATCCTCTTTATCATCTCACCCGCAAAACCATGTTTTACAGTATCCACAAGCGCAATTTTTTCGTCAACTATCAGATATGCATTGTAAGTTGCTCCGCGCGGAGTCGTGTATCCATGGAAATCCCTCAGGTTCCAGTCAATAGCTCCAACCCAGTAAACTCCGGATGTCAATTCAATTTTTGCCATATGTTCACACTTTTTCAAACATGTCTTTGCCGACCCCGCATACAGGACATACCCAGTCATCAGGGAGATCCTCAAAAGCCGTACCTGGTTTTATTCTTGGTGCATCTCCGATTTCGGGGTCATAGATATAGCCACAGGCCAGACACCTATATTTTATCATATAATAACCTCTATGCGTATCTGCTTTTTTACTATAAATAATTACGTATAGTATACGTTTATTAAACAAAAAACTCGAAAAGACTGATTGATGTTTTTTCTTTTCCAGGATAGATGAATTTGGAAAATTCTTATCCTCTTTCTTCCAAAAAGATATTCTTTTTTTAAGTCCTCTTGAAGTAACCTGTAATATTTCTGCAAGTAGCATCTTGTTGCCGATCATCGTGTCAGGCCGGGATTTCCCACTCCCCAACCCACCACGTTCATGTAAAACAATTTTTGTCTTACCAAAATATGTGTGTAGTAGCACTCATAAATAGCATAGTATGAATAAAGTAGTATTCGTAGTGCTACACTTGAAATGAAGCGGTAGATTATGGATTTTATACTCAAATAATTGTTTAAATCTTGAATTCTGATTGTAGTAGTAACTGGATATTACTGATAAATCAAAGAGTTTTAATAATTGTTTGAATTCTTAATCTCTGTATAACAGGAGAAAAACGGGGTATAATAACCTGGAGAGGTAAATCTATGAAATACACTATCGGAGACGTCGTAAGATTCAAATTGAAATCTGGTGAAGTACAGGAAGGAAATATTCAATTTATTGAAAAGGACAGATATGAAGAAATGGTCTATATCAATAGTTTTAGCAGATGGGCTTATAAAATTCCTGAAACAAAAATCATATCAAAAATTTAACGGATTTCATTTGTGGAATAGCAAGAAATAATCCCCTTAAACATATCTAATGTATGGAGATAGAATTAAAGGTTCCAATTTTGATCAGGTAAATTAAACAAATTGGAACTGTTTTGAAATATATAAATTGCGGGGGTAATAAGAATGATTAAAGAGAACATAGCTAACATAGCTAAGTTATTAATCGTCGCAGGGGCAGCTCTTTCATTCATTCCGATCCACACCATTGTAGATCCAATTTATTGCGGGGCGTGCCACCCTGAACAAATGGATGAAATGAATACAACACACTTGGCGCATTTCTCACACGATATTTACGAAACTGCTGAAAAGATTGCAAATCCAAGTACAGCCAATCTAACTAAAGAAGAAGCCGATAGCTACGCTTGTCTGATGTGCCATGAAACATGGTATATTCGTGAAAAAGTCTATGTCAATGGTTACACACTGTCGCCTATTGTGAGCGGAAGCGGTACCTATAGACTGACTTTCAACGACATAGTTATACCGGGAACAAACATGTCTACGCAGTATGATCTTCCCGTCACTGCCGATAGATTTTCAACCCAGTTTATACGACTTGGTACAGCCATTACAAACCCAACTGTCACAGTGCAAAATCCAGGCACTTCAGGCCTAACAACAGGGATTAAGTTGATACGCGATATTGATTACACGACTAACAGTACTGGTGTAATACTTGACGGTTCTTCAAGCCAGGTTTCAGCCTTATATAATGGAAACGGTTCATTGAAAATCACATACATCCTAACCTCAATTGAAGTAAGAAGCTTTAAAAATATTTGGGGAGAATTAAGTGCACTGTCACCCATACAAGGAGTATTTTATGATGATAAGATAGGAAGGGATACCTGCGAAAAATCGGAGATGGGACTATGTCATGCAGCTTCAACTGCTTTAGCAATGAACATGGCCGGTGGCGGCATCTACTTCACTCATGAGATTGCATCTACGTCAACAGAATACACACCAAAACAGGTAAAAATGTGCGCAGTTTGCCATTTCAATATGCTGCCGCCTATGACAGAAGAAGGTGAGTTAATTCCTGGCAATATTTCCCAAATGGAACCGATGTGGGCACATAAACAAATTCAATGCATCATGTGCCATTCTTATGCTGGAAATTTAATCTAATGAATTACCTCCGGCCTTATAGGCGGCGGTAATTCATGTTAAAACAAAAAATGATTAACAAAATATGTAGGGATTGATGAGCTGACCCTTACTTATTTTCCCCAAGGGCTTGCCGCATCTTCGCACAATTAAATTTGTGCTTGCTTTGCAGCAAATTGCGCTCCCCGCGCTTTCTTAAAGCACCCAATTGGGAGAAATCTTAGTCGAGTCACTTCCTTTTAGACCTTGCTTGGTCACAGGACAATTACATCCGAGAAACTTGGAAATTTAAATATATTTCCAATAATGCCTCTTCTGCCGATTCCTCGCTAGCTCATCATAGCGTGCCCCATATCACATTCAATTCATGATATGGTAATTGATTATTTTTGTTTTACTAATTCAAATAGTTTTTGATAACAAAATTGATAAAAATTATGATAAGCAAGGATGATCTGTTAGAAGTTTTGAATTCATAGGCACTACACCATATCAAAAAATAGATTTATTGAAAGCGTAATCCAAAAATTGAATTCAAGGACAAGAGAATTTCAAGTATCTTTTCAGATGATCTTTTATTTAAATTCATATATCTGACTTTCTCAACTAACTCTTCCAATAACCTTAATCCTTCCCCCGAATTCAGATTATCGTCCATCACCCGCTCAAACTTCTTCTTAAATTTTAGAGCTATTTTCTCTGCATCATCACTGCCGTTAGCGTTCTTGAGTTTCTCAATCGTACTCTGTATATTCTTGATCTTTCTTCCTGCATCCTCTAATCCCTCGAATGTGAAATTCAACCGTTTCCTGTAGCTTTGCGAAAGCAAAAGGTACTTTATCGCCATCGGATCATATCCTTTTCCAAGAAGGTCGCGCAGGGTAAAGAAATTCCCCGCGGATTTAGACATTTTTTTGCCTTCGACCATAAGATGCCGGCAGTGGAGCCAGTATTTTGAAGGATTATTTCCGAACGCCCCGAAATTCTGTGCGATAACGGATTCATGATGCGGGTAAATATTATCCACGCCGCCCACATGAATATCAAAACGAGTGCCAAGATGCTTCGTGCTCATTGCCGAGCATTCAATATGCCATCCAGGACGTCCTTTTCCAAGTTCAGTTTCCCAGAAAACATTACCATCTTTCTTCTCGTATGATTTCCAGAGAGCAAAATCCGAGAGTATCCCGGAGTCTTCTCCCCATTCATCACGTTTTATCTTTCTTTTCCCTGCTTTTAAGGTTAAATGCGAAAGTTTTCCCCAGCCCTTGAATTTTGACACATCGTAATAAACTGAACCATCTTTTCCACAGTATGCATAACCCTTATCCATATTTCTCTTTATTATCTCGATGATCTCCGGGATATGTTCCGTGGCTTTTGAGAAAACGTCAGCATGCATTAATCCCAGGGTATCCATATCCTCAAAAAAAACTTTTGAATAAAATTCTGTCAGGTCCCCAAGCATTTTTCCATATTTTTTGGCTGTGGCTATCGCCTTATCCTCAACATCAGTCAGATTCATGACCCTTTTTACGCTGTAACCTTTCCACCTGATATAACGCACGAGTACATCCTCAAATGCAAAAGTCCTGAAATTACCGATATGTGAATACTGGTATACGGATGGGCCACAGGTGTAGATGCCAACAACATCCCCAAGAGGTCTGAAGGTTTCTTTTTTTCTTGTAAGTGAATTATAAAGCTTAAGCAATTACATCCTCCTGAAACTCCATACACCTGCTGCCATTGTGATCATGGCAAAAAGGAGCATTATCGAAAGATCATACAATAACGAAAACTTGAATATCCCCAGGATAATTCCACGTACAGCATCAACGCCATAAGTCAGCGGATTGATATAAGTGATCGCGTAAAGCCACCGTGGGAGGTTGTTGACAGGGAAAAGCGCGCCGCTAAAGAAGAACATGGGCCACATGACAAAATTTATAACAAGGCTGAACCCTTCAGGATTGTTAAGGTTCGCACCGATAACGAGCCCGATGCTTACCATCGCGATCGCAATCAAAAGAAGTGTAAGAAAGGACTCGATTATGATCAGGGGGGTTAAAGGGACATTAATAAACAGGCCGATAATCAACAGGAATACCACCTGTATCATAGCATCGGTTGCCCCACCAAGCATCTTTCCGGCAAAAACGCTTGCTCTTGACACGGGCGCTACAAGCACTTCTTTTAAGAAATCAAGTTTCCTGTCCCATATAATATATATCCCGTAAAAAAGGGACGTGAAAAGAACACTCATTACAATTATTCCAGGATATATGAAAACCTGGTATGGATAGCCCTGAATAACATCCACGGTCGAACCAATGCCAGCCCCTAAACCAAATAACCACAGAAGCGGTGAGGCTATAGATGAGATGATGCGCTCTTTTTCTCTTGCATATATCTTTGCCTCTCGCAGCCATACTGCATAGATGGCTTCTATCTCGCTCATTTTTTCATCATCCTTTCCCAGAATCCGCCCTCTGCCTCACCCTCTCGGATCTCTCTTCCAGTATAATACATAAATACATCGCTAAGAGTCCCGCTTCTTACTTCGACAGAATCGATCTGGCCGGTATGAGCCAGAAGGTCCTGGAGATGCTTACTTGCATCCTTGATAGAAATAAAGAGCAAACCATCTTTTTCCTGGACATTCATCACATAATCAAGTTTCCTTATCTTTTCTTTATCAGGATTCTTTTGTTTCAGTTTTACTATGTCGCCAACAATCCTGTTCTTCAATGTCTGCGGCGAATCAAGAGCCACTATTTTCCCGTAATCTATAATGGCGACCCTGTCGCATAATTGTTCCGCCTCTTCCATATAATGTGTGGTAAGAAGTACTGTCATGCACTCTTTTTCAGCCAGCTCCTTGATATAGTCCCAGATATGTTCCCTTGTCTGCGGATCAAGTCCGAGAGTAGGCTCATCAAGAAAAAGGATCTTCGGATGATGCATTATGCCGCGGGCAAGTTCAAGCCGCCGCCGCATTCCTCCTGAGTAAGTATTCACAAGATCGTCAGCGCGCTTCTCAAGGTTCACAATAGCCAGGACTTCCTCAATTCTTTGCTTTCTTAATTCACGCGGAACTCCAAAAAGAAGGTTATGCATGGAAAGGTTCTCACGTCCTGTAAGAAGGTCGTCCACGCTTGGCTGCTGGAATACGATACCAATGGATTTCCTGACCTTTGAAGGTTCTTTAACGATGTCAAAACCATTCACCCATGCCCTGCCGGATGTGGGTTTCAGGATAGTGCACAGCATTGATATAAGGGTGGTCTTGCCGGCTCCGTTTGGCCCGAGAAGCCCGAATATCTCGCCTTCCTCTATATCAAGATTCATTCCATCGACTGCTATTATTTTACCGTAAGATTTGGCAAGAGCCCGGGTCTTTATGACCATACCTGATTATATGAATGTAATAGATAAAAAATTAATCTTTTTTATTCACAAAAGAACAACATCTTTTGCGTTCTCAACTACAATTTCCCTTGCATTCCTGTATTCCTGGACTTTTCCAGCAATTCTTATTTTGTCCCCCTTTTTCACAAAATCGTAAACTTCTTTAGCGCCATTATCTTTTTGAATGAATACTTTTATATTCAGGTTCGAGATCGTCAAAATGAGATTATCGCCTTTTCCTGTCATCTGTTTTGAAAGAACGGTTCCTTCTGCATAAATACTTTCTCCAATCTTCGTATCCTGGGAATAAGCGGTTTTTTGTGTTGAAAAACCAAGATAACCGATCGTGAGAGAAAGCGCAGCCATTATGAGAAGGACAATTACTATTTTTTCTTCTTTTTGCATCATTTTTCTATAACTCCAGGGTTAGTTTTGAGCATTTCACTTCAATATAAGATATAAAACCTTTCATAGAAGACAAGCCTCAATGTCCAATACTCATCATTATAAGGATAATAATATATAGTTTGATAATCAAAACATTACATTCATGATTAAACTGAAGATTTCTGATAAAATTACCGGATTTATAAAGCTTCTTCAGGATGTGATAAAAGAAGTCCGGGTTGTTGATGGCAGAGTCAAAGAGATCCCGATGTATGACGAAAGCATGTATGGGGAGATCGTAACTTTTGTTCCACCGGTAGATTTCGAAGTGGTTGAGCAATCCTGGATCATGAAACCATTTGTCCTTGTAACGATAATGAATAAAAGGGCCATACATAAGAATATATATTATGTATCAGAGCCTGCTCTTGATAATTTTGAAAATGAACTTTTCATTAGAATAATTGAGAATCTCAAGATATTTCTTCTTGACAATGAGATCAATATGGAAAGCATGGATAAAGAGCTAATTCTTTACAATAATTATATAAAACTCCTCAATATATATGGTATCAAGCTGGAAACCCGATCCATGTATAAGATCTGGTATTACATTAGAAGGGTTTATGTGGGTTATGATAAACTTGACGCCCTCGTAAAAGATCCAATGATCGAAGATATATCGTGTGTTGGATATGACACGCCTGTATATCTCTATCATAGAAAATACATTAATATTGAAACCAACGTTGTTTTCAAAGAAGAAGAACTCAATAGCATGATAATGAAGCTTGCACAGTTATGCGGGAAATCGATATCTACCGGATATCCCATTATGAATGCAAGGCTGCCGGATGGATCACGCCTTGAGGCTACACTGGGTCGTGAGGTCACGACCCGTGGCGGCACTATCACTATCCGGAAATTCAGGGAATTGCCTTTTACACCTCCCGATCTCGTAAAATACGGGACTTTCAACACAGAGGTTATTGCATATCTCTGGCTTGCAGTCGAGAATAATAAAAGTGCAATATTCGTGGGAGCGACAGCTGCAGGAAAGACCACAACCCTGAATGCGATATCGCTTTTTATTCCTTCTGAATCAAAGGTAATAACTATAGAAGACACAAGAGAGATCACTTTATATCACAGGAACTGGATCCCTGGAGTTGTAAGGGATACCTTCATGGGGCAGGAAGCAGCGGCAATAGACATGTTTGAGCTTCTTCGTTCAGCGCTGCGGCAGCGTCCTGAGTACCTGATTGTCGGAGAAGTCAGAGGCAAGGAAGCCTATACTTTGTTCCAGGCAATGAATACAGGGCATACTACATATTCGACCATGCATGCAGACAGCATACAGGCGGCGGTGAACAGATTGCTGAACGAACCTATAAACGTGCCTCTTATGATGCTGAGTTCTCTTGATATAATGACCGTGCAGGTTCTGAAATACGTTGGCGGAAGGAGAGTGCGAAGGCTTGAATCCCTTTCAGAGTTGGTGGGCATCGATCCCTCAAGCGGCAATATAAGCATACGGGATATCTACACATGGAATCCCTCCAACGATACGATAGAACGGTCGGGCTCATCAAGAGTCCTTGAAGAAATAATGCTCAGCCGGGGCTGGAGCAGGGAGAAGATAAATAAAGAATTAAAAAATAGAGAGACTGTTCTGAAATATATGATGGATAACGATATCGGTGATTACCGTGACGTTTCACTAATAATCAGGATGTACTCTACTGAGCCTGAGAATGTTATAAACCTGATAAATGAAGGAAAAACCCTTGTATTAGAAGGTAAATGAACATCTATATTTTAGATCGCTTATCATACAGGATTTTTGGAAAATACGTAACTGCAAAACGCGGGGAATATGCTGAACTATCTAAAAAGTTATTGCAGGCCCGCATAAATGTGCCTTTTGATATTTATGTCTCAAGAGCGTATTTTCTATCGATCCTGTTCTCGTTGCCTCTTGGACTGTTATTATATTTTCTTTTAGGGGAAGTTTTCACATCTTTTTTCGGAAGTGTTTTATTCCTTATGATACCTCTCTTTGCATTTTTTTCCGGTTTTTCTATTTATAAATTGCTTCTTCTTTATCCTTCATTTGAAGCAAAACTCAGGGGCCGTAAAATTGATATCGTTTTGCCTCATGCAATCGCACTAATGCATGCGCTGAGCCGGGGTAGTAATGATATAATCAGCTTTTTTGAAGTTATCTCAAAAAACAAAGCTATTTATGGAGAAGTCTCAAAAGAGATCAGGAGCATACCTATAGATACCGAAATATTAAACATCGACCTCAGGACAGCCCTTAAAAACTCAGCGGCAAACTCACCCTCTGAAAGTTTCAAGAATTTTCTTGAAAGCCTTTCCACTATCATAACATGCGGGGGGAACCTTGTTGCATTTTTTCTAACCAAATCCGAGCAATACAGGCTGAAAGCGCTTGATGAGAATAAGGCGTTCATGGATACACTGGGGCTTTTCTCTGAGATATATGTCACGGGTTTCGCGGCAGGCCCACTTTTTATAATTGTGCTGCTTGTGGTTCTCGGTTTGGTCGGAGGAACAAAATACGTTCTGCTTCTTGGTATTATTTATCTTTTTATACCTGGTGGTTCGATACTTTTCATACTTTTCCTTTCATCCATCACAGAAGGAACAGGTTCGAATTGTCCTGCAGGGAATGAGGACGGTTACAGAGAAAAAACCAGAAATCCAGTTATACAAAAGGCAGAATTGCGGATGAAGATATATGATCTTTTAAAAAACCCAATAAAAAATTTGATTGAATTACCAGAGAGGGTGCTGTACATTACGATACCGGCCGGACTGATATTTTTTGCGGCTGCCACGTATAATAATTACGGCCTTGAGTTCAATGAGCTTGTATATAAAGTCGATGATTTTCTCATTTTCACAGTTTTCATAATTCTCTTTCCTTATATGCTGCTTGTGGAAGCACATTTTAGAAGGATTAAGAAAATATCCGATAATTTTCCTGACCTCCTGAACCGGCTCGCCAATCTTCATGAATCTGGTCTTACGCTCATATCCTCTATAAAGCGTCTGGGAACATCCAATCTCGGAATACTGAACAACGAAGTTGCCAGGATGAACACTGATATTGAGTTAAGCGGAAGCATTGTCGATGCATTTAGAAATTTTGGCGAACGCGTGAATACTGTTTCGGTAAAAAGAGTGGTCTTATTGATCGAGAATGCAAGCAGGATAACCGGTAACATCAAGGAAAACCTTGTAATAGCTGCGACTGACGCAAACTCTCTCAAGTCTCTAGAAGAAGAGAGAAAAAGATTTACACAGATGCACATAATCATTTTATACATCACATTTTTTGTTTTTCTATATGTAATATATTCTCTGGTCACACAATTCCTTCCTGAAGTCCCGGGTGTTTCATCAAATGCGGTCCAGGAGATCGTTGGTGAGGGAATCGCTTTTTCAGGCATAGATAAGCAGCTCTATGTGAGGCTTTTCTTCCATGCTT
Organism: Candidatus Methanoperedens sp.; assembly: GCA_021409285.1. Classification (GTDB taxonomy): domain Archaea; phylum Halobacteriota; class Methanosarcinia; order Methanosarcinales; family Methanoperedenaceae; genus Methanoperedens. The sequence continues at coordinate 31,104 of JAGFND010000015.1, forward strand.
CAATACTTGAAGGATTTTTTTCCGGTCTTGTTGCCGGACAGATCGGTGAGAACGATGCAAGGCTCGGTTTGAAACACAGTGTCGTCATGATAATGTCAGCATATCTTCTATTCATGTTCATTCCCAATAACTTCACTGGATAGAAGAATATTTATTTAAAGACATTGGAAAGCCTGAAATAGTCACATGGACAAGCGCCGGATATAGAAAAGTCATCCTTCCTTTTAGTTCTCAATATATCAAAATCTAAAAACATACACAGCATCAGTAAAAGATGATACTGTTTTCAGGTTATCCTATTCTGCTACAATTCTTGATATAAAACAAATAGCAAAGAAAGCAGGAATAGAGAAACCTATAAGCCCGCATAAACTCCGACATGCTCAAGCCACTGACATGGTTAAAAGAGCCTATAATGAAGCCATAATCAGAAAGAAATTAGGATGGACACCCACAAGTTCAATGATAGCGAGATATCAGCATCTGAATGATGAAGATGTAATCAATGCAACCTTAGAAAATACCGGAAAGCTGCCACAAAATGCCAGCCCCAGGATTGAGATAAAAGAAGCTGAAAGATTAAACTTTGTAGATGCAGCCATGCGTTTTCGAAGCTATCCGATGATAATGAGACCTTGAAAGAACGACTCATCAAACAAGAAGAAAGACAGAAAGAATTGGAATCATTGATCTTGAAACTAACACGTTCACATGATTTTTATGATGTTATGGAATATGAAAAAGATATGGAAGAAGATGATATGATTGATGCAGAGTTAGATGATGAAGACAAGAAAGGTAAGAGTTAATCTTTATTCTGACAGGATGTTTATAAAGAGACCTTACATAAATCAGCATGATAAGCATTTTTTATGAAAAAGTATCAATTTATGTTGGTAATTGCCCTAATGTGCAACACTTCTTACTTGATTGTCTAAAAACAAGCTATATCTTCAATTTTTGATTATTATTAAAATAAAGGTTCTTCCTTCATTATTATAGACATATTATTTTGTATTAATTATTGTATATGTGCCGAACCGCACTAAAAATGTTTGAGAGTGTCACGGCGAGGAACGACCCGCCGAGAAATAAGTTATTTGGGGACATTGTTGAATTGTTCTATATTCTAATAATAAAAAAACTCTACAAAAATGTGCTGGTTATTTTTTGGTGATCGTTATTATTTGTGATGGTAATTATCCTAAAATACAATATTCTACTATTCTATTATAGGGCGATCGAAGTTAGACCTATAACATCATAAACCCGTTGTTTTAGTTATCAACTTGCTTCATTTTCCATATCAAAACCATCTATGTCGTTGTCTTTTTCAAATTTTTGATATAGTATGTATAAATTAATAGTATATCTTTATAAACTTAAACGTCAA